>JBEKFS010000056.1:0-19449 GCA_050013195.1 Occallatibacter sp. | reverse complement strand
CGTCCATTCCGCTGTTATTAGGGATTCAAAACCAGCCTTAGGGGATTCCAGGGAGCCGGGCCGTGTCAGCGGTATCCAAATACTATCCTGCCCGCTGAAGAACGGGCAAACAATGACGTGTGCGAAATTCTTTATGCTTCGCCATGTCGCTTTAAGTCGGTACCATATTAAGATATGGCTTCTCTGAAGGAATTATTGAAACCGCTGGCCCAGGATGGCGCGGCGCTGACCCGCGAACAAGCCGCCGGCGTGCTGGAAGAAATCCTCTCCGGCGCGGTGCCTGAAGTCGAAACCGCGGCGCTGCTCACCGTGCTGGCCACGCGCGGCGAGCAAGCGCCGGAGTTGGCCGGCTTTGTCGACGTCATGCGCCTGCGCGTCACGCCGCTGCCCTTCACTGATGCGGAGCGCGACGAACTGGTCGACGCCGTCGGCACCGGTGGCGGCGGTCCGCTCACCTTCAACATCTCCTGCGGCGCGGCGCTGGTGGCCGCCGCTGCCGGAGCCAAGGTCGCCAAGCACGGTAACCGCGCCGTCACCTCGCTCTGCGGAGCGGCCGACGTGCTCGAAGCTCTCGGCGTGCCCATTGAGCTCGGCCCGGAACTGGCCGTCGAGTGCCTGCGCCAAACCGGCTTCGTCTTCCTCTTTGCGCCTATCTATCACCCGGCCATGAAGGCTCTGGGGCCGCTGCGCCGCGCGCTTGGCTTCCGAACTGTTTTCAATTTAGTTGGCCCTCTGACTAACCCGGCCGGCGCGCGCAATCAAGTCATCGGCGTGCTTGCGCCCAGTCGCGTTTTTCTGGTTGGCCGCACGCTGGCGGCGCTTGGAGCAAAGCGGGCCTTTGTCGTCCACGGCACCGATGGCATCGACGAGCTGACCACCACCGGCGAATCCATTGTGGCGCGCATTGAGGAGCCGGAAGGTGGCGGTGAGCCGTCGATGCATGCCGCCCGAGTCACGCCGGAGATGGCCGGCCTGCCCCGCACCACCCTCGATCAGTTCACCGGCGGTGATGTCGCCACCAATAAGGCTTTGCTCTACGACGTGCTCACCGGCATCCCCGGCGCACGGCGCGACATCGTGCTGCTGAACGCCGCCGCAACCCTGGTGGCCGCGGGGCTGGCCGCCGATCTCAAAGAAGGCGTCCGGCAAGGCGCCGAAGCTATCGACTCCGGCCAGGCCGCAGCACTCCTTGCCAAACTGCGGGATTTTGGGGCAAAACACGCTGGGGCGCAGTAGAAAGCCGGAACAATCCCAGCTCGAACGCGCCCCAACGGAAGAATGCGCCGGCTTTCGATCAGCCAATCCGCCTATTGCTTCGGAGCTACCTTGCTCACCTCTTGTCCCAGCGTCAAATCTGCCGTCCCAATGCGTCCGGTTGCCGACACACGAACGGTAAAACGAACACGAACCGCCTTCGGGTTGTGATCGATCTTGCAGGGAATGTCGAGGTTTCGATGAATTCTTCCTGTAGGCGGAACAGTGGATGGAGCATCGATTCTGACAACGCTCGCTTTGCGTGTCAACTCCTTGTCCTTCTTGTCAAATGTGGAAATGTCCAGGATCACCTCGGTATGGCGCGGCTTACCCTCGGTTGCGTATGCCCACACCAGCCCGCTGCCGTCTACATGCACCGCGAATGAATCAGGATCGTTCTCCACCCGCATTATCTTGACAGGAATTCCGTCATAGACCATGTTGCTGGAATCAGCAGCGGCCAAATCGGCCATCAGGCGCCGTGATGGGTTCTCCGGATTCACTCGCCCGGGACCATACTGCATGTAATAGCCCTCGCGCGTGATGACCTTTAGTCCAGGCTGATTCACGGTAACCTTGATTCTGCGGAATTTCCGCGGATCCATCGTGGTGTTCGTTGGCCGGTAGGTGAGCGTATAGAAGTTCGCTCCGTCCTGAATGGCAGTCTGGACTTCCTTATCAACATCGTTGCGGCCGTAGAGCGTCCGGCCGCCGGTCGCCTTCGCCATCCGGTTGAACTCGTAGTTGCCCCCAAATGGATCAGCCGCGATTGAGCTGCCGTAAATATAGTCGCTGCCATAAATGCCCGGGTCCGTCATCACGCCCGCCGGATCAATGGTATAAAGCGTCACCCGCGCATCCCGCAGCACATTCACGCATTCCTGCACGGCGTTGTTAATCCGGTTCTCCGTGTCCAGGGACCAACCCTTACCCACAAAACTTGACGGAGGAAAGCCGCGGCCGAGCCAGATCATGTTTTTGTGCCCGGGATGGCCCATCACCGCCTGCGCCGTGCGCCGCAGCGTAATGAACGCCGTGGCGTAGCGCTCGCCCACCCACGCGTACTGGTGAACCTGCCAGGGATAAGCGACGAAGTGATGTTTCAGCGCGTCAAGAATCTCTGCCTTGTTTTGCGTATAGTCGTGCAACACGGTAAAGTGCTGCAAATCGACTGCAATCAGCATCGTCGGTGTAACCAGCTTATCCGGCTGCTTATCCAGATACTTCTTCAGCGAATAGCGCGCAAAGGCCATGTCCTCGAAGCGCGTGTTGAACTCGTCGAGCAGAATAATGTCGACGGGAGCATTCGGCGCCAGGCGATCCAGGTCGGCGGTGGAATTGATCGTGATATCCGGTTTGGGGGTATGAGCGCCTGCCACGTCAAAGTTGAGAATCGTTTGCGGCTCGCCAGCTTCTTCCACCTTGAAATCGTCTTTCTTCAGATCCTTGACGATTGCGCCCTTGCCGTCCACGACGACCATGTCGAGCATTACCAGGCGTGTTGTGACATGGAACGTGGTAGTGCCAGTGCCGTTATTGGTGGGCTGCGCAGGGTTCTGGGGTTGCGACCGAGTAGTTGGCTGCGCCTCGCTCGGGAAATGAGCCGGCGAGGTTGGCGGCGTGAGCGGCTCTTGCGCTGCTGCCGGTGTTTGCGCGGGCGGAGCTGGCTGCGCGGGTGCTTCCTGCGCCGCCGTTGGCGGTTGCGCCGGCGGGGCTGTTTCGGGCTGCTGGGCGGGTAACTGTGACAGGGCAATGCCGGTAAGCAGGATAATCAGGGCGGCTTTCTTCATGATCGGCCTTCCTCGTAAAATGATAGGGATTTCCGTTTTGTTAAACACGAGGTTGTGCGAACAGTTGCGATGGTTCGCAAACTTATTTACAGCAGCTTTGAATCCTGCTTGGCCGCCGCTTCCATCCTGTCTTAGAAAACGAAAAACCGGACAGAAAAAAGTCCCTGCGAGTATAGCAGGAAATTTCGATGACACGCCGCAATCGTATCTTCGGATGGGTAGAAAATCCTCAATTCCGCCAGCCAGCCGCGTCTCTACCGCAGCATCGCCGCTGTCAGCGCATCACCCTCGCCGTTGAAATACTTTTTCAGCGCGTCGTTGAATTCGGCGCCGTCCAAATGAGCATCTTCAACGGCGCGGGCAAACAGCGTCATCGACGAGCGGAACTTCAGGTCGTCGGGATAGCCGAGAATCCGGCTGATCGCGCGCCCTTCCACCTGTGTCACCAGCTGCGTGCATTGCCGCAGCCGCGGGCCCAGAACCGGATGCTGCAGATAGGCCGCGGCCTCCTCCAGCGAGCCAATGCCGTAAAACTCCGACTGCGAGCTGTGCCCCAGCCCCTTCATCTGCGGAAAGATGAACCAGATCCAGTGGCTGCGCTTCTCTCCCGCCTGCAGCTCCTCCACCACCCGCTGAAACACCGCGGCCTGCGCGCTCACAAAGCGTTCGAGGTTGAAGGGGTCGGCCATCGCGGTTGCCTCCTGCGAAGACGCTTTACAGCAGCCCTCCGCGCCCAGCCAGGCGGCGCGAAATCAGCCATGAAAGAAGCGAGGACCCCAGGGCCAGCGCCACCCAGCCAGCAAGCTCCAGGGAACGCATAAGGTCAGCGGAAAGATGCTGCGGGAAGATCGTCAGCCAACTCTGCCCAAATTGATTGAGTCCGTTCAGGCCGAACCCCGGCATGCCCAAACGAACCAGCTCGACCACGCCCCAGCTGACGACTCCCGAGACCAGCAAAATTAGGACAATAGCCTTGATCCATGGGAAGGGAAGCGGCGCGGGCAACGCGGCCTCGTGCCGCACGCATTCCATCACCGAGGTCACAAAGCCCGAGGAGGGCATCAGTTCCTCTTCCGTCGCCAGAATGTGGCCGATCTCCGATTCGATCCTCGCGTGCTCGGCTTCGCTGCCAACTTTTTTCTCTCGATTCATCGTGCGGCCTCCTTTCTTGCTTCTTGAGCATGTACATCGTTGTAAAAATCCGGGTGCCCCATCCTCGCCGCGTTCTTGTCTTTGCGGCTAGGGTGGGAGTCTTGCTCCTCTTCCAGCCGCGGAAATCGTTGTCGCAACAGCGTCCTTGCTCTGGAGAGTCGAGCCTTCAATGTTCCTTCGGGCATCCCCAGCGTGCGCGCTGCCGCAGCCACGTCCATCTCGTGAAAATAAAACAGAACCACCGGCTCACGGTAGCGCAATGGCAAAGCCAACACAGCGCGACGAACCGCATCCTGGCTCAACTGCGCGGCCAGTTCGTTGTGCTGCGTGGCCAGCCCTGCAGGCTCGGGTGCGGCTTCCAGCGGCAGCGTCTCCACAGGGAATCGCTTCAACTCCGAGCGATAGACATTGGCGGCCAGCGCAAACAGCCAGGTGGAAAAACTCGACTCCCGCCGCCAGTGGCTCAACCCGCGCCAGGCCCGCAGAAAAGCCTCCTGGGCCATCTCCTCCGCACGGCTTCGATCGCGACAGTAGCGCCAGGCCATATTGATCAGCGGTCCCTGCCAGCGGCGAACGATTCCCTCGAAGGCCTTCGCGTCGCCGGCCAGCACTTGCTCGATGTCGGCAAGGTCGGCCTGATTGTTTTCGGCGCTGGTTGCGGCGTTCATTTGGAGGTCATGCCTCTGCGTATAGTATGACCCGTTCTCTTTCGCACTGGTTGCATTTTTTCTCCAACTCGCTTTTTTTGAAATTATGCAACCGGATTCGCATGTCGCCTGTCTTACCAACCGCATGGGGAAATTCCCAGCGCGGAGGAAGATATGAATGAAGGTCAATTAGTCATGATGGTACCGATCGTCGCCATTGTGTCAACGTTTGTGATGATCATCTTCGCCATTTGGTTTGGCACAAGGAAAAAGGAGCGCGAGGCCTTTTACAGGGCGGAGAGCCTCCGGCGAATCACCGAATCCTCCAGCGAGGGCGCCAAGGCGGCCATCGAACTGCTGAAGGAAGAGGAGCGGTTGAGGCAAATCAAGTCCCGCGAGGGCATGAAGATCGGCGGCCTGGTCTGCGTTGCCGTAGGAGTGGCGCTGATGATCTTTATGTGGGGCCTGGCCAAAACTGATCCTGAAGCTCCCATTTTTGTCGGTTTGATTCCCGGCTTGGTCGGCGTAGCGCTACTGGTTTATGTGTACTTTCTGGCCGGGCCGGTCGAGTAAGAGCCGGCGCCAGGTTGAATCTATCGGGGAGCGGGGACATCTCTTAGGTAGTTGTTTGATCAACTAGATTCCAGCTGGATGCCAACCGGCCAGAGCTGCCTGGAGAGATTCCCCTATGCCCCCGAAACGCCAGCCTGCCATCTTCTTGCCCCACGGCGGCGGACCCTGCTTCTTCATGGATTGGACCTGGGGGCCTGCGGACACCTGGGATAAGACTCGGCGCTTTCTGGAAGGTCTCGCCCAAACACTGCCAACGACACCCAAGGCCGTCGTGGTCGTGAGCGGCCACTGGGATGAGCCGGCCTTCACGGCCAGCGCCGCTGCCAGGCCAGAACTGATCTTCGACTACTCCGGCTTCCCTGAACACACCTACCAGCTGACCTGGCCGGCTCCGGGCGAGCCTGCACTGGCAGCGCGCGTGGCGGAACTGCTGAAGAATGCCGGGTTGCCCACGGCGGTAAACGCCGGCCGCGGCTTCGACCATGGCGTCTTTGTGCCGCTCAAGGTGGTCTTCCCCGATGCGCGGATTCCAGTGGTCTCGCTCTCTCTGGCAGCTTCTCTCGATCCGGCACTGCATATCGCGGCCGGCAGGGCTCTCAATCCCCTGCGCGACGAGGGCGTACTGATCGTTGGCAGCGGCATGAGCTTTCACAACTTGAGAGGCTACTTTCAACCGCAGACGCCGGAGCGCGCCAAGGCCTTCGACACATGGCTGACGCACGCCGTCGAGTCACCCGCGGCGGAGCGTGATGCTTTGTTGACCGGTTGGCGAGAAGCGCCGTTTGCCGCTTACGCTCATCCCCGCGAAGAGCACCTGATTCCACTCATGGTGGCTGCCGGAGCCGGAGGAGACGCGCCCGGAACCCGAATCTTCGCCGACGAGCCGATGGGCGCGGCCATCAGCGCCTACAGATTTGATTGAGACGAGCGGGACTTGTAATAGTGACTCGGGGCAACTAGTTCGGTCCGGTCTGGTACCAGCGCCTTTTTTTGCCCACCTTGAGGCCGGAGTCGATCACAATGGCCAGCAGGCAGAAGACCTGACAAAATTCCAGGCGCGCCTGGTGGAAAAAGCTTAGCCAGCCATAATCCTTGAGCACTTCCAGCGGGAACGGGCCCAGCGGCCTGCCCAGCAGAATAGGGAACTTGGTGGCAATCAGAGCCGCGATGACAACCACCAGCATCGCGAATGCCGCATCGCCGGCGTAGATGTTCACCAGGATGGCCGCGCCGCCGACAATCTCGATTCCGCCCACCAGAGGTGCCAGATAATGCGGTAAGGGCACACCGAGCGCTTCGAAGCGCCCCGAGCCCAGATTATCGGGACGGAGAAACTTGAGGCTGCCTTCCAGCAGAAAGATCAGCCCCATCACCACCCGGATCAGGATCATGGAATAATTTCGGCGTTCCTCTGTCTCCAACTCCATGCACCGGCCTCCTCCGGCCATGCTAGTGCCCTCCCGGGACAAAGCCGGGTTAAGGCCGGATATGGAAAAGCATACCGCAGGGGCCAATCGGAACGGGGAAAAAGAAAGAAATCTCGAATATATTCCTGGAATTACGGTTCATTTTGGGGAGAATGTACGCCCTTGTACCGTTCCAGAAAGCCCAGGCTCCTGCCCCTGCTGCCGTTTTGCCCGCTGCTGAAACCTCATCTCCCCTCATCGCGCCTCCTTAACCGCCGCAGATCCGTATACGGGTGAGGGTGTCCTGCGCGCCTGGCTTGCGTCTAAAAATGGAATTGTGCTCTCCTGCGGCAGGGTTAAGCCTCCCAACCCGCCTGCGTCCGGTAGACTGTGGGATAGGTCCCGATATTTACCGGGGTCCCCGCGGACAGGTCTTTGTCCGTGGGGTGGTTATACCGGGGTCCCCAGCGACGGGTTCCCCAGGAAGCGGTCTTTGCATCCTGGGTGGCAGAGATGCTGGTGCGGTTGCCGGATGCCGGCGGCGAGTCTTGTCGTTGGGGTGGTAAAATTGGTCTTTCCATTAGGCAGGACCAGATTTTCAGCAGCGAGGGTGTCGATATTCTTCCCGTAAAGCCGAACGTGATGGCGAACTATGGACCGCACCAGTACGTGTGCTCAACGCAGGGCTCCCGCCCGGTGAAGATCAAGCACATTTCCATCTCCCGCGCCTTGCGGACCTCGAACCGTCTGGCGCGCATCGTGCTCGTGCTCGCGCTGGCGCTCTCCGCGGCCGCAGCCCTGGCCCAGCAGTCGCAGACCATCGAATCGATTCGGGTCATCGGCAATCGGCGCATTCCCAAAGAGACCATCCTGGCACGTCTCTTTACCCACCCCGGTGACACCTTCGACCCGATCTCCATCGAACGCGACTTTAACTCGCTATGGAACACCTCCTATTTCGACGATGTGCGCATCGAGCGTGAGGACTCCGAGAAAGGCATCATCCTGAACGTTTTCGTCCGGGAGAGGCCCACCATCCGCGAGATTAACTACAAAGGGCTCAACGCCGTCTCGCAGTCCGATGTGCTTGACCGCTTCAAAAAGGAAAAGGTCGGCCTCACCGTCGAGAGTCAGTACGACCCGACCAAGATCAAGCGTGCCGAGACCGTCCTCAAGGATATCCTCGCCGAGCACGGCCACCAGTTTGCCACCGTCAAGGAAGAGATCAAGACGATTCCTCCGGCCTCGGTGCAGATCAACTTCAACATCAAAGAAGGCCCCACGGTCAAGGTTGGACAGATCAAGTTCACCGGCAACCAGCACATCAGTTCGATTGTGCTGCGCCGCTCGATGAAAAACCTCAAGCCCATCGGCATTCCCTATTCGATCATCTTCGAGAATCTGTTTTCTCAGACCTTCGACGCCTCCAAGCTCGAGGAAGATACCGAGCGAGTGCGCCAGGCCTATCGCGACAAGGGCTATTACAACGCAGCCATCGAGGAACCCAAGACGCAGATTCGCGACCAGGGAGGACTGAACTGGCTCACCTTCCGGCCCAACAAAGGCAAGCGCATCGACATCCTCATGCCTATTGAAGAGGGCGCGCGCTACAGGCTCGGCACCATCACCTTCACCGGCAACAAGGCGGTTACCAACGTCAAGGCCCTGCGCGCCACCTTTGCCGTCAAGGATGGCGAGTGGTTTAACGCCACGCTAATCGGCAAGGGCCTGGAGAACCTCAAAAAAGCATACGGGCAATTGGGATACATCAACTTCGGCGCCATCCCCAAACCCGTTTTTGACGACCAGAAAAAGACCGTCTCGCTCAACATCGACATCGACGAGGGCAAGCCCTTCTACGTCTCGCGCATTGAGTTCCAGGGCAACCGCATCACGCGTGACAAAGTCATTCGCCGCGAACTGATGCTTGAGGAAGGCCACGTCTACAATTCGCAACTATGGGAATACAGCCTGCTCCGCCTCAACCAACTGGAATACTTTGAACCGCTCAAAGTGGATCAGGATTCGGAGGCCCACCAGGATGCCGAGGCCGGCACCGTCGATCTGCTGCTCAAGGTCAAGGAGAAGGGCAAGAACTCCATCGGCATGAACGGCGGCTTGAGCGGTCTCTCCGGCGCCTTCCTGGGCATCAACTATCAGACCAACAACTTCCTCGGCCTGGGTGAAACCCTCAGCCTGCAGGGCAATCTGGGCAACGTCAGCCGCACCTTCATGTTCGCCTTCACACAGCCATACGTCCACAACCGCCCGCTCAACCTGGGCTTCCAGGTTTACGACAACAAACAGGATTTCAACGCAGCCAAGAACTACCAGGCCACCACCGGCACGTCGCCCAACCTGTCCGCGGCCCAGCAATCAATGACCCAGAACTACAACCAGGCCGCCAAGGGCATGAACTTCTCGATCAGCTATCCGCTCAAGCGCCACGCCTTCCAGCGCGTCGGCTTCACCTATGCGTGGAGTAGATCGACGATTACCGCCTTCTCCACCGCCTCACAGACCTTTTTCCAGACCATGAGCTTCCGCTCCGGCATTCAAGGGTCCAACGCGCTGGCCGGCATCGTCAATAGCATGGCCTCCTTCAGCTACATGTACAACACCATCAACAACCCCATGCGCCCGCGTACCGGCAAGGAATACACCGCCGTGCTCCAGGCCTCCGGCATCTGGGGCAACGTGCGCTATATCGCGCCCTTGGTGGCTTACAAGCAGTTCATGCCCATGCACTACCTGAAACCCACGCCCACCGGACGCAACGTGCTCGGCGTACGCGCGCAGTTGGGCTATGTGATGGGATACGGCGGCGACGTGGCCCCGCCCAACAACCGCTTCTACGCCGGCGGCGAGGGCGACTTGCGTGGATTTGACGTTCGCGCCGCCACTCCTTACGGCTATGTGCCCACGCGCGTCACTCTGCAGTTGACCAATCCGGACGCTACATGCGTGCCTCGCGATCCCACAAATCCGCAGCTCAATCAGTGCATCATGGTGCCCTTGCCGGTTTACGGCATCGCCTCCATCGGCGGCGATACCAACTTTACCGCCAATGCAGAGTACCGCATTCCCATCGCCGGACCGGTCACCTTCTCCTTCTTCAACGACTTCGGCGTCAACGTGGCCCTCAACAAAAGCCAGTTGAAGCAGAGTCCGGAAGGTTTTGCCTCGCTCACCGCGCCCCTCTATGGCTGCCCGGTGTGGAATAACGGCGCCTGCCAGGGCGGAATTCCCGGCGCGCTGGTCGGCTTCCAGCGCGATATTCACCCCATCGCCGGCACCAACTTCGTCCCCCGCATGTCCACCGGCGCCGAACTCTCCGTCATCATGCCGATTATCAACGCCCCCTTCCGCCTCTACTATGCCTACAACCCGTTGAGGCTCAATGAGAGGCCATACTGCGACCTCGGAATTGGCAGCAAGAATCAGAGCTGCTCGGCAGAGCTGATTACGCGCGATATGTTCCCGCAGGGCGGCGCCGGTGACTACACCTACAACGAGGCCATCCAGGCTTACGGCGCGCGCGACTCCTTCCGTGAACCGCGCAAAACCTTCCGCCTGACCGTCTCTACCACCTTCTAGCCGCAGCATTCAATACGAAATCTCTGGGCCGCTCCTTATGAGCGGCCCTTTTGCCGGCGCAGAACATAATTACTGCCCCGTCAACGACCAATAGGCACCTTGACACTGGTCTCATGCTCTGGCAATCTGGCTGCCATGCAATCTCTTGGATTATCTGGGAACAGCAATCGCTCGGACGGCTGGCTGAAGAGCATCTTCTGGCCTGTCGTCGAGAATGCCTGGGATGTGGATTACCTAGGCCAACAGGGCTTTTGGATCTGCTTTTTGATTGCTGTCTTTCAGTTTGGCGTCTCCCTGTTCACTGGAAGCCTTCTGCTCATCGTCCTGGGCTTTTTGATTGGCTTAATTTACTTTACGGGCGGCATGGGCGTCAGGGAGAAATGCTGGCAGGCGGCAGCCTTGATCTTTGCCTGCTTTTTTGTGGATACGCTTACCTCGATGTTTTTCGGCCTGATCCTCTCCCCGGGCGGACTGCTGAGAATTATTTTCCTCGGACTGCTGTTGACCAATCTGCGCGCCACCTTCATCGCCTCGGAATGGAAGCC
Source organism: Occallatibacter sp. (assembly GCA_050013195.1). GTDB lineage: Bacteria > Acidobacteriota > Terriglobia > Terriglobales > Acidobacteriaceae > Telmatobacter. The sequence goes on along the minus strand of JBEKFS010000056.1, from coordinate 8,485 downwards.
GGCCGCCGAGGGTGAAGACATGCCCCTGCGATTCAATGATTCGCTGCGCGACAAACTAGTGGATGCCTGGCCGCGCAAACTTTGGCCCCGGCTACAGATTTCCTTCTATATCCTGGCTGTGTTCTGGCTGATTTTGAGCCTTCTAGGCTTGATCGTCATGATGCTGATACGGATGCGGATTCTGCTTCTTCCCGGGGTCCACTAATCCGCCCTGGTCATCGCCGCCAGGTTCCTTTTGCCGTCTGCGAGGCCGCTCCCAGGCGCAGATGGAAAGGGTGGCAGGCCTGCACAATGGGATTAACCGGTTTGACGCTCCCCCGCCCGGCTCCTATAATCCATATAGTTCCTGCTGACGTCTTCGTCCGCGTCTATTCATGCCTCTGCTTCTTCCGGCGCAGAGTTTAAGAATTGGCCGCGATGTTGCTCAGGAGGCGCCAGTCTGTTTTCGCGCTGAAGCGCGAATAGACACACAGGAATTCCGAAGGAGTTTTACACTCGCATGAAGCGCTCGCTTGCACTTATCGCTATTCTGGCCTCTGGTTTTGTCCTGAGCGCCGCAGCCCAAACTTCCGCCACCGCGGCGCCTGCCGGTCCAACCAAGATTGCCGTAATCGCCTTTCAGGTGGCCGTCGCCCAAACCAACGAAGGCCAGCGCAACTTCTCTGACCTGCAAAAGAAGTACGACCCCAAGCGCCAGCAGCTCAAGGCCCTGAACGATGAGGTCGAAAGCCTGACCAAGCAGCTACAGGCGCAGGGAGACAAGCTGAGCCCCACTGAACAGCAGTCCCGCGCCAAGACCATCGACGATAAGAAGAAGCTGTTGGAACGCTCCGCCGAGGACGCCCAAAACGACTTTCAGTCGGAGATGTCGGAGCTCTACAACGGCTTGGCAGCCAAGGTCTACGATGTCCTGGCCAACTACGCGCAGCAGCAGGGATTCACGATCGTCTTTGACGTGACCGGCAGCCAGCAACAGGCACCCATCGTGCTCTACGCCAGCGAGTCCACCAACATCACCAAGCAGATCATTGACGCCTACAACCTGAAGTCGGGTGTGCCCGCTCCTCCGGCTCAGCCGGCAACGGCCGCACCGGCGCCGGCCCGGCCGACCTCCGTCAAGCCTCCCGCTCACCAATAAGCTTTGTCGCCCAACGGCAAGAGCCCCGCATCGCGCGGGGCTCTTGATGTTCTGTATTGCCATTCATCTGGTCCACAACGGATGTTCCCCAGCCCTGTTATTCTTGGCTTATTCCTGCACTTTCTTGTGGATAAATCTGTGGATTTCTTTTGTGAATCCCGTCAAAATATCCAGATTAATTCTCTTGCCAGAAACTGTTCCTTTCTGATAGGCAAGGTAACTCCTTATTTATCAATCAATATCAAGAGAATGACACTGCTTTGAGTGCAGCGGCCGGGGGCACATGCATGTCTGAGTGCTTGTCTCGGTTATCCACAAATCAAGGTCAACAAATTGTGAATTAAATCACAAATCAACCCCTACTTCTGCGAATCTTCGCCAATCCGCAGAATGGCCAGGAAGGCTTCCTGCGGGATGTCCACCTTGCCGATCCGCTTCATCCGTTTCTTGCCTTCCTTCTGTTTTTCCAACAACTTGCGCTTGCGGCTGATGTCCCCGCCGTAGCATTTGGCTATCACATTTTTGCGCAGTGGGCTCACTGTCTCGCGGGAGATAACCTTGGCTCCGATGGCGGCCTGGATGGCCACTTCGAACTGCTGTCGAGGAATCAGTTCGCGCATCTTCGAGACCAGCGCCCGGCCCCGCTCGTAGGCAAAGTCCTTGTGCACAATCACCGAGAGCGCATCCACCGGCTCGCCGCTGACCAAAATGTCCAGCTTGACCATGGGCGACTCCCACTCCCCAGCCAATTGATAATCCAGCGATGCATAGCCGCGCGAGATCGACTTCAAACGGTCGTAAAAATCAAGAACAATCTCGTTGAGCGGCAGCTCATAGGTCAGCAGCGCGCGCGTGCTCGTCACGTACTCAAAGTTCAACTGCTTGCCGCGCTTTTCTTCCACCAGCTTGAAGATGCCGCCCACATATTCCTCATTGGTGAGAATCTTGGCCGTGATCACCGGCTCGTGGATACAGTCGATGTTGGTCGGCTCCGGCCAGCGCGAAGGATTGTCCACCTCCATCACGCTGCCGTCGGTCATCGTAATGTGGTAGCGCACGCCGGGAGCGGTGGTGATCAGGTCCAGCTCGTACTCCCGCTCCAGCCGCTCCTGAATGATCTCCATGTGCAGCAGGCCCAGAAAGCCGCAGCGGAAGCCGAAGCCCAAAGCAACCGAACTCTCCGGCTCAAAAAAGAACGACGAATCATTCAGCCGCAGTTTCTCCAGAGCGTCGCGCAGCAGTGTGTGCTCGTGCGAGTCCACCGTGTAGAGGCCGGCAAAGACCATCGGCTTGATGTCTTCGAAGCCCGGCAACTGCGCTGCCGCGGGCCGGGTATCGTCCGTAACGGTGTCGCCGATTTTGGTGTCGCTGACGGTCTTGATGGTCGCCGCAAAAAATCCCACTTCGCCTGCCAGCAGTTCGCCAATCTCCACCGGCTTAGGGCAAAGCACGCCCATGGACTCGACTTCAAATGCCTTCCCGTTGGACATCAGCCGGATGCGCTGCCCCTTGCGCATCGTGCCCTGCATCACGCGCACCAGCACAATCACGCCCCTATAGGCATCAAACCAGGAGTCGAAGATCAGCGCCTGCAACGGCGCGTCGGGGTCGCCGGTGGGTGGAGGCAGCCTGTGAACGATAGCCTCCAGCACCTCGTCCACGCCCTGGCCGGTCTTGGCGCTCACCGGGATGGCGTCCGTGGCATCCAGCCCCACAGCCTTCTCGATTGCCTCCTGGGTGCGCAGGATGTCCGCCGAGGGCAGATCTATTTTGTTGATGACCGGAATAATTTCCAGCCCGTGGTTGATGGCCAGATACGCGTTGGCCAGCGTCTGCGCCTCCACGCCCTGGCTGGCGTCCACCACCAGCAGCGCGCCCTCGCACGAGGCCAGCGAGCGCGATACCTCGTAGCTGAAATCCACGTGGCCCGGCGTATCAATCAGGTTCAGCTGGTAGGTATTGCCGTCGTGCGCCTTGTACATCATGCGCACCGCGTGGGCCTTGATGGTGATGCCGCGTTCCCGCTCCAGATCCATGTCGTCCAGAATCTGCGCCTGCATCTCCCGGCCGGTCACCGAGCCGGTAAACTCCAGCAGACGGTCGCTCAATGTCGACTTGCCGTGGTCGATGTGGGCAATAATCGCAAAATTTCTGAGGAAGCGTACGTCCATTTTGGCTTGGTAAAAGAGGCTTTTCGCGCCCTTGCGGCGCGCACACCTCCAGGCCATAGCTTATCATCGGCATAGCGCCTCTTGCGGCTTTTCGGCAGCAAGCTAAGTGCACCTCTCATGCGCCTTAATGGAATGGGTTATCGATTCTTCGGCGGCTCCGTGCTGGCTCTCTCGCTGGCGGGTTGCGCCCCCACCGCACCCACGGGCGCTTCCCCGGGCGCGCAACCGCAAGCCACTGCCCCGGCGCTCACGTTGGGCGCGAACTCGTCAGCGCCCCTGCAAGCCCTTCAGGCAACCGCTCCAGCGCCGCATGGCTCCGCCCGTGAGCAGCAGCGGGTGCGCTTGCTGATTCAGCAGGTGGAGGAAGCCTACGCCAGCGGCGAGGCCGAATATCACAAAGGACGTTTGCGCGAGGCCAAGCAGGAGTTCGATCGCGCCGTGGACCTGATGCTCACCTGCGGCATCGACATCAAGAGTACTCCCGAGTTGCAGGATGAGTTTGACCGCATTGTGGACGCGGTCAATGCCCTTGAGATGGAAGTGCTCAAGCAGGGAAACGGCTTTGTCCAAAAGGAAGAGGAGACACCGGCCGACGTTGCCGAGGATGTTACCTTCGAGGTGGACCCCAACATTGTTGCCAAGGCCCGCGCCGATCTGGCTACCACAAAATCCGATCTGCCGCTGGTAGTCAACGACTATGTGGCCACCTACATCAAATTCTTTTCCAACACCCAGAAGGGTCATAACACCCTGCTTCATTCGTTTGAGCGCTCTGGCCGCTACAAGGCCATGATCCAGCGCATCATGGCCGAAGAGGGCGTGCCCCAGGATCTCATCTACCTGGCGGTGGCCGAGTCGGGCTTTCAGCCCCGGGCCCTCAATCGCCGCTCCCACGCCGGAGGCATGTGGCAGTTCATGCCCCACGGAAACTACGGGTTGGTCCGCAACACCTATGTGGACGAGCGCTTCGATCCGGAAAAATCCACCCGCGCCTACGCCCGCTACATGAAGTTCATCTACGACCAACTTGGCGACTGGTATTTGTCCATGGCCGGCTACGACTGGGGCGCCGGCAATGTGCAGCGTGCCGTCGAGAAGACTGGCTACGCTGACTTTTGGGAACTCTACAAGCGCAACAATCTGCCCCGGGAAACCAGTAACTACGTTCCAGAGATTTTGGCCGCCATCATCATCGCCAATCATCCCACACAGTACGGCTTCGACGATGTAACACTCGATCCGCCGGTGTTGACTGACACGGTAACCATCAACTACCCGGTGAGCCTCCGGCTGGTGTCGGATATTGTGGGTGTGCCGGTGGATGAATTGACGGCTTTGAACCCCAGCCTGTTGCGGCTCGTTACGCCGCCTGACGCCTCGTTTGATCTGCATCTGCCCGGCGGTACATCGGCGCTCTTCGAACAGCGCATCGCTTTGATTCCGGAAGGCAAGCGCAATGCATGGCGTTACCATCACGTTGCGCCTGACGATACGCTGGCCACGGTAGCGCTCAAGTACCGCGTGACGGAGTCGGCGCTGGCTGCGGCCAATCACCTGCGCGTGCGCGATGGCGTCGAGGGCATCGAGGCTCTGCTTGTGCCCACGCCGCCGGTCGCTGAGCCCGTGACGCATCCGCGGCTTTACACCGCGCGCAAGGGCGACACGCTGGTCACCATCTCCGACCGCTTCGGCGTCTCGCTGAACCAGTTGCGCCGCTGGAACAAGATTACCGGCATCAAAGTGCAGCCCGGTCAGCGGCTGTATGTGGCTGACCCCGCCACTGTTCCCCGCGCCACGGCTCACGCTCATCACGCCCCTGGCTCTCAAGCGGGCGCTGGTCCGCGCCAATCCACGCCGGCAAATAGCGCTCCGAAAAACTCTGCCCCCCCGGCCACGCAAGGGAAGAGCAATGCGCCTGCAGCGAAAAAAGCGCCCGTGAATCACCCCGCCGCCTCTGCCGCCGCAAGGAAAAACGGAACCGCAAGCGCAGGAAAATCCCCCGCGAAGAAATCCGCCGCCCCCGCCAAGGCTCACACGGTGAAATAATTATTTTCAAAAATTGCATTTCGTGCTTGTCAATCGTTGGCCTTTGCGTGCAATCTATAGCTAGAATACTTTTGTGGACGGACCCTGGGTTTCTCCGCCACGCAAAAATGAAAATGAAAAATTTATGCAGCGGCAGGCCGCTGGAGGCAATGGGATGGAAGAAGTGTTCAGGATGTGCGCGATGAGCGACGGCGATCCGAATTATAAGCCGCTCGCGTTTGAGTCTGATCACAACGACTTTGAAGAGGATGAAGAGGTTGAATCCTATAGTGTGCTCACCTCCTCGGACGACGATGAGGGAGTAGCTCAAGAGTCGGTGATCATAGCCGTGGAAAAACCAGCATCAAAACCGGCCCCTCGCAAGGCCGCAAAGAAAAAGGCTCCCGCAAAGAAGGCTGCTAAGAAGGCTCCGGCCAAGAAAGCAGCCGCGAAAAAGATTGTGGCCAAAAAGGCCGCAAAGAAATCCGCCGCAAAGAAGAAGAAAGCTGGCGCGAAGGGCGGAAAGGCTGTGGCCAAGAAGGCCGCTGCCGGCAAGAAAAGCGCCAAAAAATCAAAAAAACGAGGTAACAAGTTGGCCGTTAAGAAAGCAGCAAAGAAGGCCCCAGCCAAGAAGGCGAAGGCGAAGAAGGCAGTTGCCAAGAAGAAGGCTCCTGCGAAGAAAAAGAAGTAGGCAGCTGCAAAGTAGGCAACACATAGCAGCGTATGCCTGATGTTTTAGGCAAGCAAAAAGGCCCGGCTCACGCCGGGCTTTTTTGCGCCTGGTATCGGTTCGCAGAGGCCTTGGTCAGCTAGCTCTCCGCAGATTTCGCGTGCCTTTTTAACTTCCTTGAGGAGGCTTGACGGACTGGTCTTTCGGCCTTACGGCCTGGCCTTGCGGCGGCTTGACAGACTGATCTTGTGGAAGCTTGACGGAGTTTTTCTTTGGTTTGGCGGGGATGGTCATGAAATCTCCTTTGTGATTGCCGGGTTGAAAGGTTAAAGGGCGCCCTGGGGGCCGTTCTTATTGCGAAGACTTGACGGAGTCTACAGCTGAGAAAGGTTACTTTCCAGATTTTGCCTGCGCCAGCGCCGCAAGCACTTCTTCCGAGTGGTGTTGAACCTGAACCTTGGTCCACACCTTGGCAATCTTGCCCGACGGATCGATGAGAAAGGTGTTGCGGTTAGCAATGGTGAAGGTAGCGAAGTGGCCCAGCGAGCCGTACGCCTCCACCACTTTGTGCCCTGGGTCGGCCAGCAGCCGGAAGGTCAGCCCTTCCTTGGTGCAGAACTGTTTATGGCTCTCAGGCGTATCCACGCTCACGCCCAGTATCACCGCGTTGGCGGCGTCATATTGTGCCTGGTCGCGCTGAAAGTTGTGCGCCTCGATGGTGCAGCCCGATGTCATGTCCTTGGGATAGAAGTAAAGCACCACCCACTTGCCGCGAAAACTATCGAGCGAAATCTGCGTGCCGTCCTGCGAGGGAAGCGTGAAACCGGGTGCAACCTGCCCCACGGCGGGCATAGCTTGGTCGTTTTGTCCGGTCGCGCGGACAGTGACAAATCCTGCCGCGACCACAAGGGCAGCGGCAACGACAATGAGAAGGGGTAATCTCACGGGGAAACCTCCAGATGGTTGGATGGGGAATAGGCCAGCCGGGACGCAGAGAGTTTAGCGGAATCGGAATCAAGATAAAGAGGTGACAGAACGGGTGCCCCACTTTCGCCGCGCTTTTTGCGGATAAAGTGGGATAGTTTCATCTATTTATTGCATTTATTTATAGCTTTTTACAGGCCTCTTCTAGGGCGAACAAGGCGTATCACCGTGCCGTAGCCACAATCGCAATCCCCACCTCGGCAGCTCTTTTCAGCAGCGCCTCGCGGTCAAAGAGCAGCGTCCGCCCAGCCTCCACCGAAAGGCAACTGGCCCCGGCGCGCTGCATCGCCTCCACTGTCGCCATCCCGATCACCGGCACGTCGAAGCGCATGTCCTGATTGGGTTTGGCCACCTTAACCACCGTCAGCCGTCGTTCAAGTGTCGATGCGTCCTCCTCCAGCGTCTCCATCAGCCGCCCGGCCCGCTCAATGGCCGCATCCGTGCCTTCCATCGCCTCCACAGCCACGCAGGCCTGCGCCGCCACCACCACCGTCTGCCCAATGTCAAATCCCGCCACCGCGCGCGCCACGCTCAGCCCGTACTCGATGTTCCTGCGCTCGTCCTCATCCGGTGCGCGCTCCGTCAGCACGCCCTCCCCGGCCAGCAACGGCTCCAGAAACGCCGTCGAACTGATCAACTCAATGCCCTCATGCGCGAGCACCTTGGCCACCGCCCCGATCAGCCTGTCCGTCGAGCGCACCGGCAAATTCAGTAGCAGTTTGGCCAGCCGCCAATCCGGCCGGATGCTGGAAAAAATCTGCTTGTGCTTCACCTGCCCGGCCATCACCGCCTTGGTGACGCCTTCCTTGTGAAAAGTCTCAATCAGCCGCGATAGCTCGCCCAGCGAAAGCCAATGAACCGTGATGCCGCTGTCCTCGGCCGCGCGCCGGTCGATCTCCGCATCCGTCTCCTCGCGGATAGCCGCCACCACCACGGTCAGCCCCTCAGCCCGCGCCGCATCCAGCAGCAAAAACGGAAACTGCCCGTTGCCGGCAATGAGGCCGATGGTCACTGTTCCCTCTCAGGAATTAAGAGGTGTTCGACCCAAGGTGCGCATTTCCAAAAAGCCATCGCGAGTAACAGGTAGATGGCAATGCGGAGAAATAGAAATCCAAGCTCAACACGATCAGTACCGTAGAAATGAATGTCACCAACAGTTGCACTTAGCGATTTCGCCCGATTTGCGTAAAAAACGTACGAGTAGAGACGCTCTGGGATGTAAGCCGTTTCAATCAGTGCTGATACACCGAAGAGAATTGAGAAGGCACGACTAACCAGGCGTACGGCTTCTTTCCTGTTCATAAGACCAACTCCTCATTCGTCGAGAAATACTACTTAATTACCCCGCGCTCGCTGCGTGAAAGAAACGCCGCCAGCAGCGCCGCGTCCTCGCCCTCCAACTCCTTGATCTTTTCCAAAGCCTGCGTCGTATTCAGCTTGGCCGCCAACAAGAAGCGAAACGCCTTCTGCAGCACCTGCAACCGCTCCGGAGAAAAC
>JBEKFS010000055.1:0-29396 GCA_050013195.1 Occallatibacter sp. | reverse complement strand
GGAAATTGAATTGGTGGTCTTTATCTAGCAAATCGTGAAAAAACTTCCTTTGTCGTGCAGAAGGCGTTTTGTCGTGCAAAACAGGGGGAATAGACGGAATTGGTGCGACAAATGAGACAAAAAGCGACAATAGAGAATTGATGTAATTTATTTAATTTCTTATATTTACGATTAGAATTAGGAAGATGCGATAAATGCTGGCGGAGAGAGGGGGATTCACACCCCTAAAGAATAGAGATCATGTCTGATTTTGAGTGTACGACTAGCCTGGTGTTATCAATTAATTGCAGTCCAGAGGTCAAATTATTAAACTGTCGAAATCATTATCTAGTCTTAGAAACTCATCAGCGCAGCGATGGTGAAGACGGGCGGGCGACTGATGAAGCATACGCGGTACTTGTGGACAGGATTTGCCGAAGGACATCTGACGCGAACACTCTAATGCTTAGAACCATCTCGCAGGGCCCTTGCGACATTATTCTGATCCAACTAGGTGTTTTCCCCTATTTTGCTGGCGCCGACATAATGAGATGGTTAGCACATCGCCGCCGGTAACAGGCCTGTAGACTGTGAACGACCCGGAAACTGGGTCAGCCGGCAATCCGCGATGGATTGCTTAAACAAATGTCACAACAAAACGGACTACGCAAAAACAGCGCACGTAAAACTGCCGCCATCAGAACACCGGATGGCACGACAATAACCCCGATATCCAACGACCATCTGGTTGAAGATTCTCATTTTGGCAATACGGACCAACAAGAGATTCTCAACTCAGTGGAACTCGGCATAATCCTACGGATTCATCCAGTGACGGTTAGATTGCAAGCCACGGCCGGGGTAATCCCCGGTGTACAACTTGGCAATCGCTGGCGGTTCAGCAGAACTCGGATCAACGAGTGGCTGAAAGCCGCTTAAGCCTGAGTCCTTTCGTTGCCTTCTCAACAACTGGCCGCATCTCCTTAACAGGGGTGCGGCCATAAATATTCGCAGTCGTGGCCTCTTCAGCGTGTCGCATCATGTCTTTCTGGACCGTCAAGGTCGCCTTGGAACTGATCCACGACCTGAAGCTATGTCTCAGGCCATGCCAGCCGACATTGCCAAAACCCAGCTTCTTGGCGGCGGGCTTGATGTGATTTTCGAGAATCATTCCAGCAGCATACAGTCGGCCAGTGTACGGGGAAGGGAAGACCCACCCCGTCTCCTGGTTGCCGCGAGCTTCTTTCAGCGCCTTCAGCAAGGTAGCCGGCACTGCCACAGTCGCCTTCGAGGAAACTGACTTGGTTTCCTTCAGCTCTTGGTGTGTGTACGCGCGCTGTACCTTTAGCGTTCTTGCCTTGAAGTTAAAGTCCTCCCAGCGTAAGGCCATAGTTTCCGATACCCGGAGGCCAAGGCTAGCGGTGGTCAGGGTCATCAGATTATAAGGAGGGCCTAGCTCCTGGATCAGCTGGGTTATCTGGGAGGGCGTCAGGATGATTGGCTCCTTTTCGCGCTTGGTCGCTCCCTTGACCTCAACCAGGCTGAGAGGGTTGAACCCAACCGGGTACATCTGCCAGAGCATAGACAGCTTGATGAGCCGACGCATCAAAACCATTACGTGGCTCTTTGAGACCTGGGAAAGTTTCACCGTGCCGATCCACTGCTGTACATCGCCAGGGCGGATTTCGGTCAGGGTTGTATTTCCCCATCGTGGCTCAATGTGAATCTGTAGTTGGCCGTTCTGGGTGTTCCTGGTCGACGCAGCCAGTTCAGGAAGCTTCAGCTCTCGGTACTTTCTTATGACGTCCCCGAGGGTCGAGGCCAACGGCGCCGGCTCCGCGGACTGGCTGTTGAGCACCCTGACGGCTGGCTCAAGGTGCTGCCACATTGCCGTCTTCGTTGGGTATAGTGCAACCGGGTATGCCTCTTGTTTCATCGTCCCGTTGAGCCGGTACCGCCATACCCAAACATCACTTTTCCCTCTCCGCTTCTCGCGCCGGAGGCTCCCACGCTGGTATCTTGGAGACATGTGCTACCTCACTTTCACCCACGTTGCGAACAGCCCGAATGATGCTATTATACGTTCTGTGGGTAGTGTGGGTGAAACTAATTCTGTAAGTTGTTGATTATAAACGTGGCCCCGTAGCTCAGGTGGATAGAGCAGCAGTTTCCTAAACTGCGTGTCGGAAGTTCGAGTCTTCCCGGGGTCACCATTCATTGCTGATTGCAGCACGATAAAGCTTTTTTGTGATCCGGCAAAATTCATTACTCCGCTCATTTTGACTTCGCGCTCCTTCCCGTCTATAAAAGTTGATGGCATGGAAATCTGTTCCGTGCCGTATTGGCTGCCCTGCAATGGACAGCGCAATCTACCACGGCAATCGCCAGGATGCTCGGGAAGGCGGTGAAACTCCGCCACTGCCCCGCAACTGTGAGCGCCCCGGCCCAACGGCTCGTTCTATTAGCCAGGGCAGGGAACCAGCCAGGGTATTTCCGCCCGTCGCGGAAGCCCTCTTGAACCACTGCATGGCGAGCCCTTCGGGGCGCGCCTGTGGGAAGGTGGCTGGAAGAGCGCAAGTCAGGAGACCGGTCCTCGCGCCCTCAACCAACTTGCGTTCCGAGGGGAACGAAGGAGCCTTCATGCCTGTTTCAACGCAATCATTCACTCGTTTCTTCCTGTCGCACGCGCTGCCCCGCGCATTCGCCTTGCTTCTGATGACTGTCAGTGCCGCTCTCTGTCAAGCTGCCTCCATCCGCGGCGTGGTCACGGACACCACGGGCGCTAAGGTCACCGGCGCCAACGTGGTTCTGCTCAGCGGCGGCAAGGCCGTTGGAGCCGCCGTCTCCACTGCGGACGGCAGTTTTCAGATGATCACCGGCGTCGAGGGCCGCTTCTTCCTGCTGGTTTCCGCCAAAAGCTTTCGTCAGTTGGAGACGCCCAGCTTCTACGCCGGCCGGCTTGATTCGATTGAGCGCAATATTGTGCTCGAACCGGAGTGGGTGCGCGAATCCATCGTGGTCACGGCTACTGGAACTCCCACGCCCCAGCCGCAGACGAGCGAGACCACCAGCGTACTTGGACCGCTCGATCTGGCGCTACGCAGCGACCTCACCAGCGCTCTGCGTCTGATGCCGGGAACGGTTGTGGTGCAGACAGGCCAACTTGGCGCGGAGACCTCGCTCTTCATTCGCGGCGGCGATTCGGACGCCAATAAAATTCTCCTTGATGGCGTCAACACTGGCGATATGGGAAACCAATTTGATTTTGGGCCTCTTTCCACTACAGCCGTTGAGCGCGCCGAAGTCTATCGCGGCCCCGACTCCAGCCTCTACGGCGCCGGCGCGGACAGCGGCGTGGTTAGCCTCACCACCCCGCGCGGCACCACCAGCTATCCGTCGATCCTCTTTCAGGGCGATGCCGGCAACCTTTCCACCTCGCGCGAAGAGTTGGAGGTGGCCGGCGCGCACAACAAGTTCGATTACCTGGGCGCCTTCAGTTGGCTGCAGACGGCCAACAATCTGCCCATGGACGAGTACCACGTGGCCACATCGGCGGCCAATCTTGGCTGGCAGCCCAGCGGGAACACACAGATTCGCGGGACTGTGCACTATGGCGTCGATGCTACCGGCGTTCCCAGCACATGGGACTTTTATCACATCAGCGACGACCGCAAGGAGGGCGATCAGAATCTGTATGCCGGAGCCACGGTAGAGAACCAGACCACACCCGACTTCCACAATCGTTTCCAATATGGCCTGACACGCAAGCGCGAGCAATCCCAGCAGTGGTATCCAGCCGGCATCCTCACCGCCGGCAATTACTACGGTCTGCCTATCACCATCCAGGGCGCCAACGGTTATAGCGCAATCGGACCCGCGTTGATGAATTACAGCGTGGCCTACGGCAGCGTCTATCCGAATCGGCTGGACATCATCAACAGCCGCGATCAGTTTCTTTACCAGGGAGACTACCGTCTAACGCCTCATCTGATTCTGCTGGCCGGTTTTCACTATGAGAATGAGCGCGCCGCCGAGCGCGAACCCGTCTACTCAATCGACGACGCAATCAATCGCACCAACTACGACTACATCTTTGGCGCGCATGGCGATTTCAAGAACCGTCTGTTTTATACGCTTGGTGCGGCCATAGAGCACTATCAACTGATTGGCAACGGCATCTCGCCTCACGCCGGTCTGAGCTTCTATGCGCTGCGTCCGCGGAAGGGCGTCTTCAGCGGAACACGCCTATATGCCAGCTTCTCGCAAGGCATCCGCGAACCCAAACTGACCGATGAAATCGGCTCGCTCTACGACGTTCTGGAGCAGAACGGCGGCCAGGCGATGATCCAGCAGTTGCACATCTCCCCTATCGAAGGGCCTACCACCCGCACTTGGGAGGGCGGAGGCGAGCAGGCCTTCTGGAGCCAGCGCATCCTATTCCGCGCAACCTACTTCCATAACGAATTTGGCCGGGCCATCGAGGGAGTCGGCGCGGGATTGGTCCCCGCATTGCTGCCCAACCTGACTACTCAACAGCAGCAAGCTCTGGAGTCAACGCTACAAAGCGAGAACGCCTATTCGCTTGACCTCAACTCGCTCGCCTTTCGCGCGCAGGGCGTGGAATCCACTGTCGAGAGCGGCCTCGGCAAGAACATCTTCTTCCGCGGCGGCTACACTTACCTGGATTCGGTGGTGCAGCGCTCATTCTCCAGCGACAATGCGGCACTGCTCGGCGGCTATGCGCCCACCTTCGACGGCATTCCCGTGGGCATCTACTCGCCGCTCAAGGGCGCGCGGCCATTTCGGCGTCCGCCTCATACGGGATTCTTCTCGGCCAGCTATGCCGGAAAGAAGCTCACCGGCGTCTTCACCTCGGCGTTTTCCAGCCGCAGCGACGACTCCACCTTTCTGGGTTACGAAGACGTGAATCAAGGGAACTCTCTGGTCCTGCCCAACCGCAATCTGGACTTCGGCTATGCCAAGCTGGACCTGGGCGCCAGCTATAAACTGCTTCCCTGGCTGGGCGTCTATGGCCAGGCGGAAAACCTGACCAGCAACCGGCACATCGCCCCCATCGGCTATCCCAGCCTGCCCTTTAGCTTCCGCGCCGGCCTGCGTATCGAGTGGACCAGGGCCGGCAACCATTGAGGGTTCGATTAGCACGACGGGATTGTGCTACTACTGCTTAATTTCGGACATGTTTTCCACCATTGCTCCTCTGGATGGCCTGGGGGTATACTGTGTTCCCTTTCGGAAAGTAAGCGTTGTCGCCACGAATCAATCGTGTCGGTGGAGCAGGAATTCCGTCAACGCTGGGACCTGGGGCAACTTGGTTGCAGGCCGATGTTGAATCAACTGGGTGCCATCAGAGTGAAATAGGCGGACGCCCGAAGGCTAAGGGGCGCCGGAAAGTTCATTGTGGCGGCCATTAGACAGATGTACACTGTCGGTAGAATCAGTGTCATTTGTTGAAAACTAAACCCGTGAGAGGGCATGAGAAAAGAGTGTTTACATCGGTCTCTGGGCTATGATGACAGCCTAACTGCTTATGGGAGAACACTTTGCGTGGCCTCGACTCAGGCCACGGGCTCCCTGAAACAGATGGATTTCAAGCATTTACAATGCCTTAATTATGGCTTAGTATATTCATTTTCATGGGGAAGCTTGAGTTCGCGGCGCCCTGTGGAGCGGCTAAAGCACCGGCGAGAGACCAGAGGACCAAAGGTGCAAGAAATTCCTTTTGCACAACGCGTTACGCTTTGTGCCTGTCATTCACAAAGGGGCGCTGCCGATCACCAACCCAGCGCATTCTTAACACCAGCAGCATTTTGGAGAGCCATCATGACCATGAATCGATTCCGTCAGAGCGTTATTTGCCTGATGATCCTCACTCTGGCCGTGTGTTTGGGCACAGTTGCCCTGAACGCGCAGACATCCACCCAAGGCGCCATAGTCGGAACAGTTCTTGACCCCACCGGGGCCGTTGTTCCCGGCGCAGCTATCACCATCCACAATATGGGGACCAACGCCGAAATCAAGCTCACCTCCGACGCCAGCGGCTTTTACAAGGCTCCATTGCTGGAGCCCGGAACTTATCGCGTGACCTTTGTAAAGCCCGGCTTTACCACCACTCGAGCCGAAGGCGTCCTTGTCCAGGTCGGCATGCCGACAGACGTTTCGCCGCGTCTTACAATCGGCGCGTCCTCGACTACTGTCGAGGTCACCGAGCTAGCACCGGTGCTCAACCTTGAGTCGCCTGACTTCAACGCCACGCTCAACACGAGAGAACTGCAGTCCCTTCCTATCAACAACCGCCGCTGGTCCAGCTTGGCCATGACCACTCCGGGCGTCGTATCGGACAGCAACGGCTTCGGTCTGGTCTCTGTTCGCGGCATCAGCCCGATTCTCAACAACGTTGAGATCGACGGCGCCGACGACAATCAGGCTTATTACGCGGAAGAGCGCGGACGCACCCGTGAGGCTTATTCCACTACGGGAGCCGCGGTTCGCGAGTTTGCCGTCAACACCGGCGTATACTCGGCTGAGTACGGACGCGCTGCTGGCGGCGTCATTACGTCTGTTACCAATAGCGGCACCAACCACCTGCATGGCCAGGCCTATTTCTGGGATCGCGAAAGCAAGTGGGCAGCCTATAACAATTATTCCAAGATTACGACTTACAGCTCCGCCTCAAACTCCTACGTCTCCACGTTTATCAAGCCTGAAGATCTGCGCAAGATCTACGGCTTCACTGCTGGCGGGGCGCTGATCAAGGACAAGCTATTCTGGATCTACACCTACGATCAACATTCACGCGTCTTCCCCGTGGTCGGAGTTCCTGGTACGCCGGCGCTCTTCTACACCCTGCCTTTGACAACATTGCCTACCGGGGCAGCCTGCAACACGACTACAGGACAATTGACCGGTGACACATCTACTGGCAATCAATTAACGATCGACACCGACGCATGCGCATTGGCTGCTCGCCAACAGATCAGCTACAGCACGGCCGTCACCGACTGGACTAACCAGGTCACAGCTCTTACTGGAGACATCGGCCAGGTCGGTCGCACCGGCTTCCAGGAGATCAACAATCCCAAGCTTGACTATCAGATCAACTCCAAAGAGCATCTGAGTCTGCTCTATCATCGCCTCAACTGGGATTCGCCCGGCGGCGTGCAGACCGCTTCCACGGACAACTATGCGCGCGACACGCAGGGCAATGACTACGTCCACCTGCAGTATGGCGTGGCCAAGCTCACCAGCCTCATTTCCTCCAACATCAGCAATGAGCTGCTTTTCCAGTACAGCCGTGAGCTGAATGACGAAAGTCAGCAGCCATATACCTCCTACACCAACAGCTTCCTGACCAACAACGGAAATGTGCCGGAGGTAAGCCTGACGGCATCCGGGATTGGCGGCTTTTACATCGGTTCGCCCTATTACTCCTATCGCAAGGCTCTTCCCGACGAGAGGAAGTGGCAGGTAGGTGATGTTCTCTACTGGAACAAGGGCAATCACAGCTTTAAGTTCGGCGTAGACGCTGTTCACAATGACGATTTGTTGAACAATCTCTACGAGAGCAACGGCTACATCACCTACAGCTACCTCGGCAACTACATCAACGATGTGCTCAACGAGGGGAAAAACATTTCAACAACCGGGACCGGCTGCAATCAAAGTGCTTCAGCCGCTTATTCCTCTACCGGCACCGCTGGAATCTATCCCTGCTACTCGTCCTTCGTTCAGGGATTTGGAAATACGCCGATATTTGAAATTGCCACCATGGATACGGGCGTCTTTGCCCAGGATAACTGGAAGTTGTCTCCGCGCCTGACTCTTGAACTCGGACTGCGCTGGGATTACGAGGCTCTGCCTGCACCCAGTCCCGCTCTCACCACTGCCAACTCCACTAGCGGCCCCTACTTCTACGCCTATCCAGGCCTCACCAACAAGCCCGAAGCCAAGATGAACTTCGGTCCTCGCATCGGCTTCTCCTATGACGTCACGGGCAAGGGTGAGACGGTTGTGCGCGGCGGCTATGGAATGTATTACGGCCGTCTCACCAACGGAACCCTGCTCAACGTGGAACTGAACACCGGCAGCTTGGCAGGGCAGTACACTTCAACCTACAAGAACACCACCACCGTCGGCCCACAGTTCCCGGCTGTCTTCCAGCCAACTTGCCCGACGATCCTATCCACCTGCGCCAAGCCAAGCTCATACTTCATGGCTCCCAATCTGCGCCCACCCGCCGTGCAGGAGTTCGACGTTATGGTGCAGCATCACCTCGGGCATGGCACGTACATCGAGGCAAGCTATCTTGGAGCGTTGGGACGCGAACTGCCCAACAGCCTCAACCTCAACCTCTACCCGACCACTACCGCCGAGACGATTCAAGTTTCCGATACCTCCGGACTGGGTCCGCTGCCCAATGGAACGACTTACTCGGTTCCAACCTACACCGCCTATGGCAATACGAGCCTCTTCGGCGCCAATGCCGCTAATTTCCAGGCCATTAACGAACTGATCAGCAACATCAACTCGAATTACAATGCCATGGTGCTCGAAATTCTAAACCGCTCCATGCACACCATTCAGTTCGACGTCAACTACACCTGGTCGCACGCTCTGGATTTTGCGCAGCAAGCCAACACCACAAACTTTGGAAACAACTGGTACGACCCCTACACCAATCCGCGCATCAACTACGGCGACTCCTCTTACAACGTTCCCAACCGGGCTGTGGCTTATGCTCTCTATAACTTCCCGAACGTCAACACAACCAGTTGGGTGAAGTACCTGTCCAACGACTGGAGCCTGAACGACAGCTTCCAGTACCAGAACGGCCTGCCCTTCACGCAAGGCGTAAGCTCGTTCATTAGTGCTGCGATTGGAAGCGACTGGAATGGCTCCTCCGGCTCTACGCTGATTCCTTCGATCGGAGTCAATACCAAGAGGTATCCACACCGCGAGGTTGACGATGTCCGCCTCCAGAAGCAGATCTCCTTCGACAAGAGCCGCAGTCTGCAGCTCATGTTCAACGCATTCAACATCGCCAACCACCAGAACGTCACTTCCATGAACACCACCGCCTACACGCTGTCGACGAGTAGTGGGACAAACTACGCAACCTATCAGACCAACTATGGACAAGTCACCAACTCGAACAGCCAGGGCTTCCTGTACACACCTCGTGAACTAGAATTCGCAATCCGCATCAATTTCTAACGCGGCAGGATTCCATAAAAAACGCGGCGGCTCCGGCCGCCGCGTTTTTTTCGCCGCGCATTTCAGGGATGAACAAGGCGAGTACGATCTCCGCAGTGTGATTAAAATAAATTTGATATAATCAAAGCTATTTTTCAGAATATTGCAGATATTAGAGTTTTATGATCCTTTTTTTCATATTAGTTGTTGAAAAACTATGTCAAAAAAGATTAAAGTGAATTTCTCCTCAGGTTGTTTTTTTGCATTTTCTGATGACTTTTGATTCAGAGGTACCCTATGAACTGCCCGAAATGCCAATCTGCGTCCTTGACTGTCATTCCTGCCGAGATACGTCTTTATCGCAATTGCCATCGCACCCTGAGCCACCCCCCCATGACTCCGTCGCCCGATGTCTTGGTGTGCCTTGATTGCGGCTGGTCTGAGTTCTCAATTCCGCGCTCATGGCTCTCTGCCGGCTGGTTGCGTTCTATGCGGCCGCAGCCCGCTCCCACCACGGAATCCATCGCCTCAGCGAATGTGATCGCACTGGCCTCTTAGAAACGCGAACTTCTTTTTGCCTTGCCGCCGATTCATTTGATATGCGGTAAGGCGAATCGCCGCTTCAAGAAATCAATGAGCAAAAGCAAAGGCCTCCAGCCGTAGCTGGAGGCCTTTTGAATTTGTTTTTGCCGATCAGCGGGAGGCGGTTGGCCCCACCGCAGGTGGTCAATACATGCCGTCCATGCCGCCACCGTGGCCGCCGCCCGGAGCGGGCTTCGGCTCCGGAATTTCGACAACCAGTGCTTCGGTGGTGAGCAGCAAGCCTGCGATGGAGGCGGCATTCTGCAACGCCGTCCTCGTCACCTTGGTGGGGTCGATAACACCGGCCTTGACCAGGTCCTCGAAGACGTTGGTAAGAGCGTTGTAGCCGAAGTGCAGGTCCTTGGATTCCAGCACCTTGGCCACGACGACCGCGCCCTCTTCGCCGGCATTGGCGACGATCTGGCGCAGAGGCTCTTCGAGAGAGCGGCGAACAATATTGGCGCCGATTTTCTCATCGCCTTCGAGCGTCTTGATCAGGGCGTCAACCGCGGGAATGGTGCGAACCAGCGCCACGCCGCCGCCGGGGACGATGCCTTCCTCGACTGCCGCGCGGGTAGCGTGCAGCGCATCCTCAACGCGAGCCTTCTTCTCCTTCAGCTCGGTCTCGGTGGCCGCGCCAACCTTGATAATGGCCACGCCGCCGACCAGCTTGGCCAGCCGCTCCTGTAGCTTCTCCTTGTCGTAGTCGGAGGTGGTCTTCTCGATCTGCGCGCGGATCTCCTTCACCCGGCCTTCGATTTCAGACGGCTTGCCGCCGCCGTCCACGATGGTGGTGTTGTCCTTGTCGATGGTGATCCTCTTGGCCTTGCCCAGATCCTCCAGCTTCACGCCTTCCAGCTTGATGCCCAGGTCCTCGGTGATGGCCTTGCCGCCGGTCAGAATGGCAATGTCGCCCAGAATCGCCTTGCGGCGGTCGCCAAACCCCGGCGCCTTCACGGCGGCCACGTTCAGCGTGCCGCGCAGCTTGTTCACCACCAATGTCGCCAGGGCCTCGCCCTCCACGTCCTCGGCGATGATCAGCAACGGCTTGCCGCCGCGCGCTACCTGCTCCAGCAGGGGCAGCAAGTCCTTCATGGCGCTGATCTTCTTCTCGTAGATCAGAATGTAGGGCTCTTCCAGAATCACTTCCAACCGCTCGGCGTCGGTGACGAAGTATGGGCTTAGATAGCCACGGTCAAATTGCATTCCATCGACCGTTTCCAGGCCGGTGTGCATGGTCTTTGACTCTTCGATGGTGATGACGCCATCTTTGCCTACAACCTTGACGGCCTCGGCAATGATGTCGCCGATCTCTTGGTCGCCATTGGCCGAGATCGCACCCACCTGGGCTACGGAACCCTCATTGACCGGCTTGGATAGCTTGCCAAGTGCGCCGGTTTCAATCCACTTTCCTTCTTTGTCGCGCGTGCCGATGATCGCGGCCACAGCCTTTTCAATGCCGCGACGCAAGGCCATCGGGTTGGCGCCGGCGGCTACCGTCTTCACGCCTTCGCGGAAGATCGATTGCGCCAAAACCGTAGCGGTCGTCGTGCCGTCGCCAGCCACGTCCGAGGTCTTGGAGGCCACTTCCTTCACCAGCTGGGCGCCGACATTCTCCATCGGATCTTTCAGCTCGATTTCCTTGGCCACTGTTACGCCGTCCTTGGTGATGGTCGGCGATCCGAACTTCTTCTCGATGACAACGTTTCGGCCCTTGGGCCCAAGCGTCGCCTTCACAGCGTCTGCCAGCGTGTTGACGCCGCGCAAGATCGCCTGACGGGATTCCTCACCGTGCAAAATCTGCTTTGCCATTTCTGTATCTCTCCTCTTCCAGTTGTCAGTGAACAGTGAACAGTGGTCAGTGGGGCTGACTCGCTGTCTTGCTAACTCGTTATGCGCCTACTTCTTGACGATGCCGAGAACCTCTTCCTCGCGCATGATCAGAAACTCCTGACCGTCGAGTTTGATCTCAGTGCCGGAGTATTTGCCGAAGAGAATCTTGTCGCCTGCCTTCACGTCCAGGGGGAAGACCTTGCCTTCGTCGTTTGATTTGCCTTTACCCACGGAGATCACTTCGCCCTCTTGGGGCTTTTCCTTGGCACTGTCGGGGATAATGATGCCCCCGCGAATGGTTTCGCCCTCTTCCAGACGGCGGACGAGGATGCGATCATGAAGCGGGGTAAACGTCGTCGCTGCGGATGTTGATGCCATTGCTTCGCTTCTCCTTCACACGCGGACAGGGGTGAACCCCGCCGCGGGGTTTGGTGTTATTAGATTAAACGCCGTGGAATGAATAGGTTACTATTCATAACCTGAATAGCAGCCTGGCGAGCAGCTTCGCCAGCTATTTGCTAGCACTCTCGCCTTCCAATTGCTAACAATAATCAAGGTGCGTATATTTTGTCAAGTGCGGTTCTGAACAATATGAGTGTAATTCGCTCAGAAAGTATGATAATAATTTACCAATCTATAGATAGGAAGATCCACTTGCAAAATTCAATAAGAAGAGCAGGTAGTCTCACGGTTTGCAAGTGGCACAGATGTCTGCAGATAATTTCGGCATCTTGTAGCACAATAATTCTCAGGTGCTTTTTCTCCAATCGTCCTCCAAATGTGCCGCTAACTCCTTATCCTGGACGATTTTGCAGGGAACTCCTTTGTTTTGACGATTTTGCAGCGATACCCTGCTTGTAACCTCAAGAATACAAGGAATTTACGTCCAAGATAGGGGTGGGGGTATGGGCCGTACAGCACCAGCTTTACCGTCGGAACAAGCCAAAGCCCCGAAGGGGTGCATGAAGATGGAATGCCGGTTTCTTGGTTATTTTGCAAGAGGATCATGCGGTGAAGGTCCAGGCATCGACAGGCTCTACAAGTTCAAATAGGGGCAATTTGGTACTCTGGCCGCATGGGGCATGTATCCGGGCTTTTATCGGCAGGATAGGGGTGTTTCATGGCGCAATCTGAGAGTTCAACCGAAAGCCGAAGAAGATTTCTGGCGAATGCAGTTTGTACGGCCGGAGCGGTGCTGGCCTCGCCTGTCCTGCAAGCCATGGCGCAGAGGCCGGCGGCGAATGATCCAGCACGGAAGCTCCCCTGGAAGAGCACCTGGGATGCAGCTATGGCGGTGCTGGCGGGCAATCTTCGTACCGTGCCGGCATACGCGCTCCCACTTCTCTTCGAGGGCAGCACCTACCAGGGCATCTGGCAGGAGTGCGGACCGCATGAGGGGCTGGTCTACGCCACTTTGGCCAGATATATTCCCGCAGACCAAACGAAAATCACCCCGCTCGAAGCTGCCCGCAACAACCATATGGCCTTCTTCGACTTGCAGCGGCCAGACGGGCAATTGCCAGCCAGCATCAAGACGACAGAGAACGGTTACGGCCAGATTCAGATGGTGGTACCGATCGCCGCTACGGCTTGGGAGCTTTTCCAGCTCTCCCATGATGAGGCCTTCCTGGCGACCGCGTACTCGTCGTGCAGCCGGTGGGATGCATGGCTGCGGCAATTTCGAGACACGCGCAAAACGGGGCTGGTGGAGGGTTTTTGCACCTACGATACCGGGCACGACAACAGCCCGCGCTGGAAGGGAATTCCCAATCGCTGTCCCGACGCCGATGCGCGCAAGTGCCCGCCTCTGCCCTCCATGCCGCGACTTTGTCCGGACCTATCCGCCACCGTTTACGGCGGCCGCATTGCGCTGGCCGCGATGGCCAAAGCGATGGGGAAGAAAGACGAAGAAACTCGCTGGAAGCGAGACGCCGAGTCCATTCGGCAACTGATTCTCGACAAGTTGTACTCGCCGGAGGACGCCGCTTTCTACGATCTGGATGCGCAGGGCAACTTTGTCCGGGTGCGCTCCGATGTGATCAGCCGAGTTCTGGGCGAGCATGTTCTGAATCTTGCCCATGCGCGCGACAGGGCAATTTTCAATGCGGTCTGGTCACGTCAACTGCATAATCCCAAGGCCTTCTGGGCTCCGTATCCGCTGTCGAGCATTGCCCAGGACGACCCCGCATTTGTTCGACCCATTCCGCGCAACTCCTGGGGCGGAGCCTCGCAGGCACTGACCGCTCTGCGTGCGCCTCGTTGGATGGCGCACTACGGCAAACAGGCGGAGCTTGAAGTGCTGATGCGGCAATGGTGCAAGGCCATCATGCGTCACGGAGAGTTTCGCCAACAGGTGGACCCGCAGACCGGCGAGTTCACTCAGCCGGATCCGGGGGGCTACTCTCCCACCGCGCTGGTCTTACTGTCATTCGCAAGCGCCCTTGGAAATGTCTCATAGCCAGGCTTCAAAGCAGGGACGTTGACCATTTACAATGATGCCTATGATGCGCAATTCTTTTTTCCGCCTCTGTATTGTCGTAGCCGCGCTCGGCTTGGCTCTAGCCCCACTCACTGCGGGCGCTCAGCAGAAAAACTCCAACCGTGGCCGCAAGTACAAGTCGCCTCCGGCCACCGCGCGCATTGAGGTCACCGTGGTGCGTGACCTAAGTGGCAAGCCCATTGAGCATGCCGCTGTCATCTTTCATCCCGTGCAGGGCGAGAAGGAAAAGGGCAATATGGAGCTGAAGACCAACGAGGACGGCAAGGCCATCATCGACGTGCTGCCCATTGGCGACACGGTGCGGCTGCAGATCATAGCCAAGGGCTTCCAGACCTACGGGGACGACTTCAAGATTGACAAAACCGATATCGCAATCGAAATTCGAATGAAGCGCCCCGGCGAGCAATACTCCATCTATAAGGATCACTCCGAGGCGACCCACGGCGGCAAGAGCCAGGATGCAACCAAGCCCCCGGCCCAGCCGGACACACAGACTGCTCCTGGTCAGCCGCAGCCGAAATAAGGATTGCATCTCAAAGCAGGGCGCAATGAGTAACCAACCCCTCTGCGGCAAATCGGCGCTGATCACCGGCGGAGCGCGGCGTGTAGGACGCGGCATAGCGCTGGCACTGGCTGAGGCAGGCGCGGATGTAGCACTCACCTTTCGCACCTCCCAAGCCGAAGCCGTCGAGACCGCTCGCGCAATCGAGAATCTTGGCCGCCGAGCTTTGGCAGTGGAGTGCGATGTACGCTCTGAGGCTTCTGTGCGCTCGGCTGTTGCCGCTGTCGTCGGCCACTTCGGGCGGCTAGATCTGGTGGTCAACAATGCTGCCGTTTTTGAATCAGCGCAGCTCGACTCGCTCACCCTCGAACAGTGGAATACGGTCTTCGAAACCAATGCGCGTGGCCCTTTCCTGGTGGCGCGCGAGGCTCTCACCGCACTGCGCGCCGTGGAGGGCCGTATCATCAACATCGGTTCTCTGGGAGGGATGAAAGCCTGGGCCGTCCATGCCCACTATTGCGCCTCCAAGGCCGCTCTACACATGCTCACTCGGGCCATGGCAAAGTCCTTCGCCCCCGAAGTAAGCGTCAACTGCGTCGCGCCGGGATGGATCGAACTGGACGAAAAGCCCTCAGGACAGTCAGCGCATTTTGCGGCTAAAACGCCCATGCGGCGCAACGGCAGCGTAGATGACGTAGCCCAGGCGGTTCTCTTCTTTGCCACAGGACCGCACTTTGTCACCGGCCAGGTGCTGGTCGTGGATGGCGGGCTGGGGCTGTAAGGGCTGGATTTTCTGGTTTCAATCACTCACGCTATCTCCCGAAGAGGGTCTTGAAAAAGCCGCGTTTACCAGCCTTGTGAGCATCGTTATAAGTGTTGTCAAGGGCGTTCTTCCTGAGCAGGACGGTAAGCTTTTTGGCGTGGAACTTCATAGGCACATGCTTCCAAAGCCCTTCCGGCTCGGGCTGCGCCGGCCAGGGTGCGCCATCGACGGCAGCCTGCGGATTGGTTTCGCATAGCCGGCGCGCCGTTTCCTCGCCGGCGTGGTTCGCCACATAGTCGTAGCCCTTCTTCAGATGCGGCGGCCGGCTTGTCATGTTGTGCGCGTCGCTGGCGATAAAGTGAATCCAGTTGCGCTCCAGCAGCTCGTTGGAGAAGGCCTCCGCCATCTTGCCGAATCGCCCGTATAATGAGCCGGCGGTTACCTGGACCATGCAGCCCATGCGCAACCACTCCGCCAGCATCTCCGGCCTGCTTAGAACGGCCGGATAGCGTTCCGGATGTGTAACGATCAACTTATAGCCCTTCGATTGCAACAGGAGCATGGCGTCGTTCATCTTTGGCGGAATCGCGGAGTTCGAAAATTCGATTAGCAGGTAGCCATTTCCGTCGATGGAATAGCGCGGTGGATTGGCCGCAGCTTCAGCAATATTCTCCGCGTTCATTCGGAAGTCGCATGCCAGACTCAACTCCATCTGGCCCTTCAATACTTCGCACATCTCCGCGTAACGCTCTGCGATGAGGTTGGTTAGATAGGGATAGTATTCGCAGGCATGCGGTGTGCAAACGATGTGGGTCACGCCATTGGCCGCAGACTCCTGCGCCATGGCCAGAGAGGTCTCCAGATCGGGCGAGCCGTCATCGATTCCGTAGAGCAGATGATGATGAATGTCAATCATACTGTGACCGATCCTAGGAGTTGCGGGAGAGTAAGGTAAGGGGCGAGCAATCGTGGGTGAAGTGTCGGTTGCCGTTGGAATCGGGAAAGACCAAGGCCCCTGATTTCATGCCCATAGAGTATCAGCTCAACGCACTTGTGATGAGAAAAGTTTCCCAGAGATGGTACCGCATGCTAGCCGTTGTTAATATGCACTGCGTCTTTGAAGTTTCATAAGATAATGCCGTCTATCTATCCGCGCCGCGGGTTTAGAATTTGTTTTTGCACGGCGCCCTGTATTCTCCGGTCGTCTACAGTGAGACTTCACAGGAAAAGAGGTTTTTCATGGCCGTTATCTCTCGTAGAGAGCTGCTTTCATCTGGACTCGCTCTTTCGGTTTCTTCCCTTGTGGCCCGCTCGGCCTGTGTACGCAGCGCCGCAGTGATTGTTGGCTCACCCGGCACTGCATCCGGCGAGTCGCAGGTTGCCATAGCGCCCCGTGAGCGGCTGCTCTTCGACTTTGGCTGGAAGTTTCAGTTTGGCCATGGCGCCGACCCGGCCCGCGATCTGGGCTTCGGTATGGGCCAGGGAGACTTTGCCAAGACGGGCGATTTCAAATTCGCCAAGGCAGGGTTTGACGACTCAAAGTGGCGCACGCTAAACCTGCCTCATGACTGGGCTGTCGAGCTGCCCTTTGTGCGCGACGAGGCGCTGAACTCGCACGGATTCAAACCCCTCGGCCGCCGCTACCCGGAGACCAGCGTGGGATGGTATCGGCGCGAGTTTGATATTCCGGCGAGCGACGTGGGTCGGCGCATCACGGTCGAGTTCGACGGCGCATTCCGCGACGTGTTGGTATTCGTCAACGGCTGCTTCATCGGCCGCAACGACAACGGTTACGCGCCCTTCAGCTTCGATCTCACGGATTTTCTGAGCTATGGCCAGAAGAACTATATTGTGGCGCGCGTGG
Organism: Occallatibacter sp.; assembly: GCA_050013195.1. Taxonomy (GTDB): domain Bacteria; phylum Acidobacteriota; class Terriglobia; order Terriglobales; family Acidobacteriaceae; genus Telmatobacter. Next base: position 12,163 of record JBEKFS010000055.1, on the reverse strand, counting down.
ACGCCAGCTTCGGAGACGGCTGGTTCTATGAGGGTGCTGGTATCTACTGCCATGTGTGGCTGACCAAAACCGATGCGTTGCACCTCGGCCTGTGGGAGAGCACGGTGCGAACTGAGGTGAAGGACGGCAAGGCACTGCTTAAGTTCGGAGCCGTAATCGTGAACGAGGGAACGAAGCCCGAAAAGGCCATGGTTGGTTGGACCGTATACGATCCGGATGCAAAGCCAATTCCGCACGGTGTTGGAGCAGGACGTGGAACGCCGATTCAACAAGGTGAATCAGTCGAATTAAATGGTGAGATGTGGATAAGCGATCCGAAGCTCTGGTCGCCCGATAAGCCTAACCTATACACCGTAGAGTTGAGCGTTAACTCTGGCGACAAGACCTGCGACGCCGAGCGGATCAGCTTTGGCGTGCGCACGGCAGTCTTCGACGCGGACAAGGGATTTTTCCTGAATGGCAAACCGCTCAAGATTCAGGGCACCTGCAATCACCAGGACCACGCTGGTGTGGGCGCTGCATTGCCAGACCGGCTGCAGTCTTTCCGTCTGGGTGTACTTCGAGAGATGGGTTCGAACGCCGTGCGCACTTCACACAATATGCCAACGCCGGAGTGGGTGGAGGCTTGCGACCGCATGGGCATGATGATGATGTGCGAGACGCGGCAGATGAGCTCAAGCCCCGAGGGTATGGCGCAACTGGAAACCATGGTCAAGCGCTATCGCAACTCGCCGTCCATCATTTTATGGTCGATCGGAAACGAGGAGGGGCTCTTGCAGAGCGACATGGCGGAAGAAGGAGCGAAGATTGCAGCTACCATGGTGCGGCGCTGCCATGAGCTGGACCCCACACGCCCAGTCTCCGCGGCGGTGAATGATTCGAACGAGAAGGGTGTCAGCGACTCGCTCGACGTTATCGGTTTTAACTACAAATTGCAGTATCCCGACGACTTCCACAAGAAGAATCCCAAGCGGCCAATCTATGGCTCGGAAACAGCCAGCGCCTTTTCGACGAGGGGGGTCTACTCAACCGACAAGCTGCGCAATACGGAGAGTGCTTACGATGTAAACCCGGCGCGCTGGGGCGAGACAGCCGAGGAGTGGTGGAAGTTCTACGCTACGCACGAGTGGGCTGCGGGCGGCTTTGCCTGGACCGGCTTCGATTATCGCGGTGAGCCCACGCCCTACGGATGGCCGTCCATCAACTCGCAATTCGGCATCGTGGACATGTGCGGATTCCCCAAGGACACCTTTTATTACTACAAGGCATGGTGGGGAAAGGAGCCGGTGCTGCATCTTTTCCCGCACTGGAATTTCGAGGGCAGGGAAGGCGAAGAAATTCCCGTCTGGGTCCACACCAATCTGGACCAGGTGGAACTCCTGGTGAACGGCAAGAGCCTGGGCAGTCAAAAGGTTCCGTACCTGGGCCACGTCGAGTGGAAGGTCAAATACGAACCGGGCGTGATTGAGGCGCGGGGAAGCAAGGAGGCCAAGGTCGTACTGACCGATAAGCGCGAAACCACCGGGGCGGCCGTGGCTATCCGGCTTACCGCAGGCCGAATGGAACTCAATGCCGATGGCCAGGATGTGGCGATAGTGACCGCCGAGGTGCTGGACAAGGAAGGCCGGCCTGTTCCGACGGCCTCAAACCTCATCGGTTTCAAGGTTGCCGGCGAGGGGGCGCTGCTTGGCGTGGGCAACGGCGATCCCAACTGCCAGGAGAGCGACAAGGAACCTAAACGATCTCTTTTCAATGGATTGGCGCAATTGATTGTGCAGTCCACCAGAAACGCGGGCGAGATCCATATCGAGGCGATGAAGGAAGGCTGGGACGGCCCCGACCTGACCCCGGCAAAGCTGGTGATCGTCACCCGAAAGGCCGAGTTGCAGCCGGCGGTTGGATAGCGCGCCATGTAGAGCGTATCGGCCCCGATGGTATACTCACAAGGTCAGGCGCGTGCCTGCGCGCCATCCTTACTATCTCTGAGGTTCTCATGTCCGGCCACTCAAAATGGGCCACAATCAAGCACAAGAAGGGCGCGCTGGATGCCAAGCGCGGCAAGATATTCACCCGCCTGATTCGGGAGATCACCATCTCCGCCAAGGGTGGTGGTGGCGATCCTGACGGCAACCCCCGGTTGCGCACCGCCATCCTGGCGGCCAAAGCGGAAAACATGCCGCAGGAGAACATCAAGCGAGCCATCCAGCGCGGCACCGGCGAACTGGAAGGGGTCAACTACGAGGAGATCACCTTCGAGGGCTACGGCCCGGGCGGAGTGGCCATCCTGGTAGATGTTTTGACCGACAACCGCAACCGCGCGGTGAGTGAGATTCGCCACGCCTTCTCAAAGAACGGCGGCAACCTGGGCGAATCCGGCTCGGTGCGCTTCATGTTCCACAAAAAGGGCCTGATCGCCGTAGAAAAGTCAGCTGCCACCGAAGAGCAGTTGATGGACATCGTGCTGGAACACGGCGGTGAAGACCTGAACGACGAAGGCGACACTTGGGAGATCATCTCTGAACCCGCCGACCACGAAAAAGTCGCCGCAGCCGTCAAGGCCGCCGGCATTCCCACGGTGATGTGCGAGGTGACCATGGTCGCCTCCACCTACTCCAAGCTGGAAGGCAAAGAGGCCGGCCAGATGATCCGTCTTCTCGAAGTTCTGGAAGACTGCGACGACACTCAGAATGTCTATTCAAACTTTGACATGGATGCCGATCAGATGGAAGCTGCGGCCGGCTAAGCGGATGCCGCAAGGCATGTGCAGGGCCGCCCGGTTGTGGCGGCCTTTTTATGGAGATACAGAAGTTCACATTCAGGGGAGGGAAGAACGTTGACTCGAATTGCAAGATTTTTCGCGTTTGTCTTGATGGCGGGAACGACGATTGCCGTTGCTCAGACTTCGGGCGGTCCCGCTAATGCAGCAGCTCCGGCAGCGGACAACCCCGTAGCCCAGGTTCGCAATGCAAGAAGCTGGGCCTTCGGTCACTTCGTCAATGGAGGCACCGGGGTTGGCGACCGTTCGGATTACAAGTTTCTCTCGGCCGGCTTTCAGTTGACCAAGCCTGTTACGCCAGTCCTTCATGCCGGCATATTCAGCGGTCAGTTCGTGTATGGCGGTAACATCATGCCCCTTTGGCAGGCCTACACTCCCGCTCCTCACACGGCGACCTATACCTGTGTTGAACCGGGTGGGGGCTCCGTTAGCTGTGTTTTACCGGTTGGCGGCGGCACCTATCGCGGCGTCAGCCTTACCCCGGTCATCTTCCGCTGGAACTTTTTAACCCAGTCGCGGCGCATTCAAACATGGTTCCAGGGCGCGGGCGGGCTGATTTACACCACCCGCCAGTTTCCGCCGAGCTACTCCAGTACGCCGAACTTTCCCGTAGACGGCTCGACCAGCGTGTGGAACTTTGCGCCTCAGGGCGGGGTGGGCTTTCATTGCTTCATCCGCCCCAAACGCTCCATTGACGTGGGGGTAAACGCTGTGCATATCTCCTCTGCCTCACTGGGCGACCGCAACCCCGGCGTAAATGCCAGCATCCAGGTACAGGTGGGCTTTACCCGCTGGAGATGATTCTGTGAACGTTTGAACATGTTTGCGGTTTGCAAGGGCACGGCTCATGTCGTGCCTTTGCAATGCTGGGGATTTTTACGGTGAAAGGAAGCATGAGCGGAACGGTTGTCGAGTGCGTTCCCAATTTTTCCGAGGGAACGGATGCGCGGAGGGTTGGCGCCATTGTGGCCGCAATGCACGTTGCGGGAGTGCATCTGCTCGACTGGTCCATGGATGCGGCTCACAATCGTTCCATTGTGACGGTCGCCGGCGATCCGGCCTCGGTAGTCGAGTCAGCGGTGCGCGGCGCCGTCAAGGCTGCCGAGTTGATCGACCTGACCCGCCAGCAGGGGGTTCATCCCCGCATCGGCGCGGCAGATGTGATTCCCTTTGTGCCCATCTCCGGCATCAGGCTGGAACAATGTGCCATGCTGGCCCGTCAGACAGGCCAGGAAATCTGGCGCCGCTGCAACGTGCCGGTCTACTTCTATGGGGCAGCGGCCGCACGCCCCGATCGCGCCAACCTGGAAGAGGTGCGACGGGGCCAGTTTGAGGGATTGCTTGAGGCCGTTGCCAAGGACTCGTCCCGCCGCCCCGACATTGGTGGTCCCAGCCTGCATCCCACCGCTGGCGCCTGCGCTGTTGGCGCACGCAAGTTTCTGGTGGCTTACAACATCTACTTCGATTCAGCCGATGTTGCCATGGTGCGCGCCATCGCCCGCGAGATTCGAGCCACCTCCGGCGGGCTCAAAGGCGTCCGGGCCATGGGAGCCCTGGCCCGCGGCCACGCACAGCTCGCCATGGACATCACCGACCTCGAGGTAACGCCCCTCTCCAAGGTTTTTCGCACTGTCTCTGCTCTGGCCCTGCGCCACAAGACAGCACCTGTCGAGGGCGAGGTCATCGGCCTGCTTCCCGAGTCTGCATGTGAGCGGGATAGCGAGTGGATGCGTCAATTGATTGGGTTCGATCCGCAAACCAAGATTCTGGAGCGCCGCCTTGCGGCTCCCATGGCATGGCCGGAAGGGACATAAACGGCCAAGCGGGACTGGAAGGCGTATCGGACGCAGCCTAACAGGTAAAATGAAGATGAATAGGAACGGCATTTTTAGCAATCAAGTTTGGGCAAGCGCAGGCTCTAAAGCCGGCTTTCGCGCATGGATTATTGAACTGCCGCAACTGTGGAGGATGGATTTGTTGAAGTCATTTCTAAGTATTTCAATTCCGGCTATCTTGTTTGCCGCGGCCGCCTCGGCGCCTGCGGCACAGTTGTCCACCGAAGCCCGCACGGCCATTCCGCATGATGTGCAGCAGTTGGTGGCCATTGACTACCACGCCATGGAGAACTCGCCTTCGGCCATGGATCTGCGTGCGCGCGTCATGCCGCCCGAACTCAAGCGTTTTGAAGAGGCGCTGCAGAAGTCTGGCCTGAACGAGAACCACGATGTCGAGCAGTTGGCCTTTGCCCTCTTCCGCCCCAGCAGTGAAGGCGATCAACTGGACACGGTCGGCGTCGCCCAAGGGCAGTTTTCCGTGCAGGATATTTTGGCCAACTTCCGCAAGCAGCAAGTGAAGGCCAAACTGGTGCGCGCCAACAGGGTATGGCCGCTGGCCAAAACCGGCATGGTAGTTTGCTTCGTTAACCCCTCCACAATGGTCTTCGGCGACTTGGATGCAGTTAGCAAGGCGCTGGACGCCCGCGACGGCCTTTCGCCCAACGTGCTCACCAACGCGCCCATGATGGATGCCATGAATTCCGTGGACTCCGAGCCTTTGTGGAGCATCCTCGACCAGAAGGGCACGCAGACCATGATGAAGCAGGTATTGGGCGAGGCTGGCTCGCTGACCGACTTTGAAAGCGTGCAAAAACGCCTGTTGGCCTCCTGGTACTCAATGAACTTCCAGCATGGCGTCAAGTTCGACCTCACCATCTCCACCGGCGACACTTTTGCCGCGGCCACGCTCTCTACGCTGCTGACGGCCGCGCTGACGGTGCGCAAGATGAGCGGCTCGGATGCTGAGAAACAGGCGTTGAGCGCCACCTCCATCTCATCCGACACGGGTCATCTGTCGATCCACTTTGCCACCTCCGATGCTGAGTTCAGCAGCCTGTTGCAATCCCCGCTCTTCCATGGCATCGTGCGCTGAGTCGGACGGCGCCTGCTCCATTCCACGGGCCGGCGGGCGATTCCTCCCGGAATCTCCCGCCCTCTGCCCTGATTACTCTGAAACAGTATCGGTTTAAGCCAACATGTCGGCTTTGTCCTACGACAGCGTGGAGGTTGAGGTATGTTCCCTGTGTCTTTCCGTCGCGCATCCAAGACATACCTGGTTCCGGCCGTTATGCTTGGCGGTGTAGAGCGCGTGGTCGGCCATTGCGATCAAATCCGAGGCGTACCTTCCGGCCGTGGGTATCAGCGCAGCGTAGCCTATGGAGATGGTGATGATTCCGAAGGGGCTGCCAGTATGCGGTAATCTGCGGCTGCGAAGGGATTCGCATATCTCGTTGGCAACCTGCAGAGCACCCTCGATCTCCGTATTCGGCAGGACAACCACAAACTCTTCTCCACCAAAGCGCGCCACCAGGTCTCCGGGCCGCGAGACTATATCCATGCAGGCCTCGGCAATCTGCTTGAGGCAATTGTCACCGCGCTGGTGCCCATAGGTGTCGTTGTACAACTTGAACAGATCCACATCGAGCATGAGCAGGGAGAGGGGCTGGCAGTTGCGCATGCTGCGGCGCCACTCGGAGGCCATGTACTGGTCGAATCGCCTGCGGTTGGCCAGGCCGGTAAGACCATCCGTCAAAGCCAGCGTCTCCACTGCGTGGTAGGCTTCGCGGAGCTGCTGCTCGGAGCGTTTGCGCTCGCTGATGTCGCGGACGGTGTTCAGGATTCCTGAAGGCAGACCCGTACTCGGATCGCGTATCAGCCGCAGTGCGGCTTCTACCCAGAGATACTCTCCATTGGCCTTCCGGACGCGGCACTCAACCAACGCATCGTCTCTGCCGGAACGCAGATCGCGCATCGCCGCCCCCGCTTTGTTCCGGTCTTCGGGATGCACCAGTTGGAGGCCGGAAAGCTCCATGGCCTCCTCTGAATTCCATCCGCCCATACTCTTCGAGGCCGACGAAACGTACGAGCGGTTTCCGTCGAAGTCGGCTACGATGATCACGTCGCGGGAGTTTTCGGTCACCAGACGGTGCAGGGACACGATCTCCTGGAGCTTGCGTTCAGTGGCCTTCTGCCGCTCCAGAACCACGGAGATGCTGAAGAGGATGAAGATTCCCGCGATGATGAACAGTTGCAGTAGAACATTGGGCCCGATCGGGTTGACGAACCCCAACGCGTGAAACGGGCCTTCGCCGCGTATCGTGAACCAACTTCCCACTGCGGTGACCTCCAGCAGCGCCAGCGCTGCCGAGCCAAGGTCTACGCTCAGCGATAGGTAGACCAGAAGCGGATAGATCAGAAATACCAGCGGGACTTTGTTTTGAGAGAAGGCGACTATGGCCAATGCGGCGGTCAATGCCAGGTAGAGCCAGTGTTGCCGCACCTGTTTGCGTCCCCGTAAAGCGGATTGAAAGATTGCCACGCAGATGGGAGTGATGACAGCGATTCCCAAGCCATCGGCGCCTGCCCATCTTAGGAATGAATACAACGGCGAGACGTTCGTCCAGGACCGTGAAAGCCATGTGTATGTCAATCCCGTTGCCATGGGGGCGGCCAGAACGGCAAATCCTATGAAGCGAAGCAGATAGGCGAACTCAGTGAACCGGGGAAGCTGCGTCGTACGCCTCCGCACCAGCAGGGCGGCGAGCAGGACTTCGCCCAGGTCCAGCAGGTTGTATTGCAGGCTTATTTGCCACGTTTCATGGATGAGCATACTGCCAAACACCAGGGCTAGAAAGCTGGTGAGCAGATAGGCTGGCCAGAGCCAACGAGGAGCCAGAAGCAGGTAAGCCAGTATCGCTCCGTTGGCTACCCAGATCAGATCGCCGCCCATCCCGTTTCGCTCAAAGACGTCGACGAAGACCACGGCCAGCATGACCATGAGGAAGCATCCCGCCAGGCGCGCGGCGAACCCATGCTTCCGCAACCATGGAAACTGGTGTAGGCCTGCTCTGGATGTAGCACTCCCTTGCATCGCTGCCCTCTTAATAGCCTTATCGGTAGGATTGGGGCAGGGAATAGCCTAAGCAAGTCGTCGTGCTGTGGATTCCTATGACTTTAGAGTAGAAAGCCCTGTGGATTCAATAGCATCTATGCAGACTGGAACTACTTTATCCTGACTCCGGCGTCCGTCAGATCGGGATGAAATTCCGCTTTACCTCCGGGTAGCAATACAATCTCTAGCCTGCCCTCTTGCCGCTCAAATAGCATTGGCCCTTCCACCAGGGCCTTCCGCCCGGCGCCCCCCGTATATTGCACATTGATCGGCCCGCTGCCTCGCAACTGGATGCGATAGTGGTACTCCGCGCCCGCCGCCAGGCTGTTGACCCCAAAGCTGGCGCTAGGATAATCGACCTCCAGCAGTCGAATAGGTCCCCCAGTGCGGTTTTCGACTGTAGTTTCAATGTGATACGAGTGGCACCCGGCCATGGCTATCAGCGCCGCCACCGCGACTATGGTCAAAATACCTGCACGAGCCTTCATTCCGGGCTCCCATCGGTGCCATCCGCCGGCGCCTTAGCCGCCAGCGCCTTTTCTACACGATCCAGCCGCTTCAGCAGCTCCGGCAGGCGCTGGAAGATGGTTACCGCCCGCAGCCACACGCGGTTGTCAAAGCCCGGCGAGCCGGAGATCGTCTTTCCAGCCGGAATATCGTGCGAGATGCCGGTCTGCGCGGTCAGAATCACACCATCGCCTACCGTGCAATGGCCAGCCACGCCTGCTTGCCCGGCCAGAATGACGTTGTTGCCCACCACTGACGAGCCGGCCAGGCCCGTCTGTGCGCAGATCAGCGTATTCTCTCCGACTCGCGAGCCGTGCCCCACCTGGACCAAATTATCAACTTTAGTTCCGTCGCCTATCTCTGTCGCGCCCACTGTCGCCCGGTCGATAGTGGCATTTGCCTGCACATCCACCCGGTTGCCCAGCCGCACCGGGCCCGACTGCGGAATCTTCTCCCAGTGGCCTTGCTCGTTTTTGGCGAATCCGAAGCCGTCCGCGCCGATGATGACGCCATTTTCGAGGGTCACGTAATCGCCCAGCACGCAATCTTCCCGCACCACAGCGTGCGCATGGGCAAAGAAATGGCTGCCTGTCTCCACCCCTGGATAGAGCACCACATGGGGTAGAAGCGTGGCATGCGCGCCCAACATGACCCGAGAACCAATCACCACATAAGCCCCAATGTGCGCCCCTTCGCCGATGACCGCCGTGGGGTCGATCACCGCAGTCGGATGAATCCCCGGCGCGTAAACCGGCGGCTGATAGAAGTAGCCCAAGGCACGCGAGAAGGCGTGGTATGGGTTCTTCAGCCGCAGAGTTGCCGTTTGAATCTCCGGGAACTCCGGCTCTACCAGCACGGCGGCTGCTTTTGTGGTGCGCGCCAGGCCTCCGTATTTGGGATTGGCCACGAAGGTGATCTCCGTCGGTCCGGCCTCCTCAATCCCTTTCACACCAGTGATTTCTCGCTCCGCGTCTCCACGCAGTTCCGCGCCTAGCTTCTTTGCTAACTCGCCTAGTTTCATGGATGGAATTGTACTGGAATACATGCGACAGCGGCTGTGCATCAGCTTGGAATACTCAAACCGGGGACGTCTACTCTCCAGCCGGCTCCTGCGGAAACAGCTCCGGCTGCTCCGTCGCCCGACCGGCGGTCTCGCTCCGCTTGCGGCTTGCGGCGCCAATCAGGCTCACTACTTCCAGAGTCTGAATCGCTTGCCGCGGCACGTAGATCCTCTGTGTATTCGAGCGCGTGTCTGGCGGGGTGAGCAGCAGTCCAGCGCCGTCAACAAATGAACGGTCGTTGGCCGCCAGGCCCTCCAGCTCCTCGCCGTCCGTCAGGGTCATGCGCAGCCACAGACCGGGTGCCCGCGGGCGGATGGAGAAGCGTTTGTGCAGCAGCCGCTCCGGGTTGGCCGTATCGCCCGCCGGAAAATCGCGCACGTAGCAGACCCACTTCACCTGATTCCAGCCGATGCGCAGAACTTTGCCGCCGAGGTCCAGAATCTCCAGCTCCGCTGCGTCCTGGCCAAAGCTGACCCCCGCATAGCCGGCGCACCAGTCGCGGCTGAGCTTGCGTACGATGACAGGTTTGCGCTGAGAAGCCATTGCTTTGGATTGTCGCATGGAACGGTTAGGTGTCGGGAAGAGAAATTGTCGCAAATTTGGTGCACTGCGGCATAGCCAAAAGGGCCGACTTGTGTTAATGTACTTCTTGCAACCAATGCCGGAGCTTGCTGTAAGAGCAACCACATCAGGCACTTGGCTGTGGAAATCATAATTGGAAGCAGGAAACGGAATGCCCGACTACATCTATCTTCTGGAAAACCGGCTGTCGGCTGACCAGCAGAGCGCCCTGCGCCTCGTGCGCGAGGCAGCCCGCGAAGCGGGCACAATTCTGTTTCTTACCGGGGATGCGGTGCGCGATCTGACCAGCGGCCACGCCGTCCGCGACCTTGAAGTTGTGTTGCATGGTAATGCTCTTAAGTTCAAGAAAACAATGGTAAAGCTTGGCGCCAAAGTGTGGGGCGAAGACGATGACTCCCGCGCTCTTTACCTGTGTTTTCCCGGTACGGTTCGCCTTGACCTGGTCAGCGCGCACCGCATCGAGATTCCCAAACCCGGAAAATTCGTCTATCAACCTGCTTCTATCCAAGAAGACCTCCGCCGCCGCGACTTTACCGTCAATGCCATGGCCATCTCCCTGAATGAAGGCTCGTTCGGGCTACTGATGGACCCCATGAACGGCGTTGCGGACATCGAATCCAGAACGTTACGTTTGGTTTCCAACTACGGTTTCCTTGAAGATCCCTCCCTGCTGATTCGCGCTACCCGCTATATGACGCGCCTGGGCTGGGAGATGGACCCCAAGACCCAAACCCGTTACATGAACGCCAGAGAAGAAGGCGTTATAGAGCGTATATCCAACCAGGCCCGCAAGCGGGAACTGGAGCAGATCGGCCACGAGGAAGAGGGGCTGAAGGTTTTACAGGCGCTCGAAGCCGAGGGCTGGATGAAGGTCTTGTTCCCCATCTGGACCTCCAGTAAGGCAGACGAGACCGGGCTGACTGCTCTGCATGATCTGGCCGTTGAGCTGCTTCTGCAGGGCGTTCATGCGGATATGTCGGCCGCGCAGATGCGGCTGCTGACCGCCAGGCTGTCTGGCAGGGAACAGTCTGCCCTGAAGAAACTGATGCTGCGTCCCGGCTTTGTCGACGAGTGGAGCGACCTGGATTCGCTTGCTGCGGGATTTGCCAAAGTGCTGCTCGCCAAACAGAACGCCATCCCCTCGGCATGCTTCAAGCTCTTCACGAGCTATGATCCAGAAGCTGTTCTTTGGCTTGGGTTTACCAGCAAGGACGTAACCGTCAAGGAGCGCTTCAACCTTTTCCTCAAAGTCTGGCCTGAAGCCCGCCAGCGCATACCTCACGCTCTGATGCAGGAGATGCGCATCACGCCTGAGCTGCCTACCTACGCGGAGATCGTGCAGACAGTTTTCCTGCAACTGATCGACGGCAAACTCACCACTCCGGAGGAGGCCCGCGCCTTTCTGGAGCCATATTCGCCGCCCGCTCCGCCGCCGCAGGTCATCATCAAGCGGCCACGCGTCAAGCGCGCAGATGCCAAGCTGAAAGGAGATTCCTTCGACGAGGAGGCCGAGGTTCACCCGGAAGACGAAGATGATCTGGATGACATCGGCGGAGTTGAGGACGATGTTCTTGATCTGGGTATGGCACTGCCCAAAATTGATCTGGATGGTGACCTGACCGTGGAATCCACCACCTCTGATGATGAAGATGAGGATGAGCTAGAGGACGAGACAGTGAAGCCTGCTCCCAAACTGGCTACGGTCAAGGGCGCTATCAAGCTAACCGCCCAACCGAAGCACGAAAAGGCGGAAAAGCCTCAGCCGGTTCCCCAGCTAAAGGCTAAACCAAAGCAGGAATCCAGGACCGCACCGGCTAAAGCAGCACCCGCTCAGGCCAGGAAGCCAGTTCCGAAGAGCAAGCCCACGGCCCAAAAGGCCAAGGTAAAGCCGCCTGTGAAGGTTAAGGCTAAAACAGCTGCCAAGCCTACGGTCAAGGCTAAGGCTCCAAAGGCCAAGCCTGTAAAGAAGAAGCCCGTTTCTGCTCCCAGCCGGAAGCCGGCCAAGGCAGTCAAAAAGGCCGCTTCCAAGCCGGCCAAGAAGCGTTAAAACGGTTCCACAATTGCTGTATCCGGAAACAGAAGACAGCTGGGAAGTTTTTACGTTTCCGCGGCTGGATGTGCGCGCGGTTTGCAGATAATTACTTTCCAATAGCGCACAATCAAGGAATAAACAAGGACCAGATGCGCGGGCTGTTACTAACCACACTTCACTATCCACTGCGAGTGGCACCCCCTACCCCCCCAAATATTTTTAAACCTGGAAGAATAATTCAGAGATAGCTTTCGACAG
>JBEKFS010000054.1:0-24807 GCA_050013195.1 Occallatibacter sp. | reverse complement strand
GGCACCCGGCACCCGGAACCCAGGCTCTTCCTTTGTCATGGAGTGACAGAAGGCGCAGAACTCGGCCGAGTGATTCGCAACCGGCGATTGCGCTGATCGATTGTGATTTCAAGCGAATTTAACACGCGCGCCAGATTGACGAAGCCAAGCCTCTCGGAGATAAGCACTGTGGGGTTGTGCAGCACAACGTCGCCCAATATGAGGTCGCCATTCAGCCTGGCGGTATACGAAGGGTATTTGTTCCCTGCGGCGTCCATCATCATCGCAGATCCCGTCAAGCTAAGAGGAAGTGTTGCTGCCAACTTGGGAGGCACAATAACATCTGCATTCAGCTTGCGCGCGCCGGTGTCCAGCAGAGCGGGCAAAGTTTGACCGGCAAGCTGGATGGTGACGGTTGGAGTCACGCGAAGCGGGCCGAAGGTCGCATCGGGGTTCGTTGTGTAATCGAGAACATCATGACCATTCACGATCGGTAACGCGCCATCGGAGACGCTTAGTTGGTCGTGCGGAAAGTCCAGCGTCAGAAGAACATCGCGAAAGAGCGTGATGCCAAGCGTGCCGTCGTGGTGCGCATCCGCCAGTGTCACGCCTTCAGACCCGGTGACGGTATGGCCCGCCACTGTGAGCTTTGTGGCTCGAACGATGTCGGTAGCTTTGCCTGGCCCCTCCTGTTTGTCGGAGAAGTGCGCAATGTGATGACCGGTAACCGGCAAGCCAAGCTGCTGAGCCTTTTCCGGAGTGATGCTGAAATCAAAAGAGAGTCCTGTATCCAAGCCAAAGTGCAAGGGCGCGCTTCCGTTGACGCTGACATCGATGCCATGAAGAAAAGATGTACTACCGGGCGCAGCCGTTGTTTGTCCTGCCACACTTCCAACCGATGCCATGAGAAATCCGGCAGCGAATACCGTGCAAACAGAGAATCCAGGATTCATTGCCGGATTATAGGGGATTTTCTAAAGCCAGAGCAACGCTCTGAGATATGGCCTCAGTGCCGGAAGTGGCGCATTCCCGTGAAGACCATGGCCATGCCTAGCCGGTCAGCGGCGTCGATGACGTCCTGATCTTTCACGGAGCCTCCGGGCTGAATGACGGTTGTTGCTCCGGCCGCGGCTACGGCTTCAAGACCATCAGGGAAGGGGAAGAAGGCGTCGGAGGCGGCAACGCAGCCCTTGAGCGGCAAGACGGCTTTCATGGCGCCGAAGCGGGCTGCGTCTACGCGGCTCATCTGGCCTGCGCCGATGCCGAGGGTCTGGCCGTCGCGGGCATAGACGATGGCGTTGGATTTGACGTGCTTGCAAACGCGCCAGGCGAAGAGCAGGCCGCGCAGTTCCTCGGCGGTGGGCGGACGCCAGGTGACAACTTTCAGGCCGGGATCGAGGACCGTCGCGTCAACGCGGCCAGTGTCGGCGTCCTGAAGCAATAATCCGCCAGACACCTGCTTGACGACGGTACGCGGAGGCGCAGAACGCACTTCGACGAGGCGTAGATTTTTCTTTGCGGCGAAGTGCTCGCGAGCTTCGGCGGTGAAGCCGGGTGCGGCGATGGCCTCGACAAAGAGCTTGGCAATCTCGGCGGCTGCATCGCCGTCAACCACGCGGTTTATTCCAATAACTCCACCGAAGGCTGAGGCCGGATCGCAGGCCAGCGCCTTGAGGTAGGCTTCGAGGATGGTGGAGCCGGTGGCTGTGCCGCAGGGGTTGGTGTGCTTGACGATGATGACGGCAGGTTCGTCGAACTCCTGCGCCAGCTCCCAGCAGGCATCGAGATCGACGAGGTTGTTGAAGCTGAGTTCCTTGCCTTGTAGCTGCCGAGCGCCGGCAATTCCCTGCCCTGAGCCGTCGGCGTAAAGCGCGGCGCGCTGGTGAGGATTTTCGCCGTAACGCAAGGCCTGCGCCAGGGGAAGGTTGATGCGCAATGTGGTGGGCAGGCTGAATGTGTCCGGCACGGCGGGCTGGTCGGGCGTGGGTGCTTCGGCAATTTGGTCGAGCATATTGGCTATGGCTGTGTCGTAGGCAGCGGTCAGCGAGAAGGCCTGCTTTGCCAACCGCCAGCGGGTCTCGCGGCTGAAAGCGCAGCCGTTGGCCTTCAGTTCTTCGATCAGGGCGGGATAATCGGCGACGCGAGTGACGACGGCCACATCCTCAAAGTTTTTGGCGGCGGAGCGGACCATTGACGGTCCGCCGATGTCGATGTTTTCGATGAGATGGCCGAAGGGGACGCCGGGTTGAGCGGCAAACTTCTCAAAGGCGTAGAGATTCACCACCACCATATCGATGGGTTGTATGCCATGCGCTGCGACGGCAGCCTCGTGCTCCTTGTTGCCGCGAATGTAGAGCAGGCCACCATGGACGCGGGGGTGCAGGGTCTTGACGCGGCCGTCGAGCATCTCGGGAAAACCGGTCAGCTCGCTGATCTCTTTGACGGCGAGACCGGCCTCACGCAGGGCGCGCGCCGTTCCACCGGTGGAGACCAGTTCCACGCCAAAGCCGGCCAGCGTTTGAGCAAACTCCACCAGGCCGGTTTTGTCGGTCACGCTGAGCAACGCCCGTCGAATCCGCTTCGCCGCAATCACAGTCGCACTCCTATATGGGGTTTCGCCAAGCTCCAGAGTACAACGATTTACCTGGAGTAGAAACAGAATCCATCGTGGCACAGCAACTCGTTGCTGCCAGAGTGGCGAACTACCGCCTGCGAGGTTGACTGAAATGCATTAAAGTTGAGATATGGGCAGTTTTCCCCCCACTCCACAACAGCGATCAGGACCCGAGCCGGAGATTCTGCGTCCGGAGGGCGGGCTCAATTATCCTCCACCACCCACGGTTCGCCGGCAGCGTCCCTCCTGGTCTTACGCGCCTGCTACCTATGCGCTGGTAGCCATCAACTGCCTGGTTTTTTTGGCCATGGTGGTGCACCACGTCAGCGCGGTCAGCCCCACCCCCGATCAACTGATTCACTGGGGCGCCGACAACGCCGGCGCTGTGCTGATCAATGGCGAGTGGTGGCGCATCGTCACCGCCATGTTCGTGCATGTGGGCTTCCTTCACCTGGTGGTGAATATGTGGTGCCTGTGGAATTTGGGATTGCTTGCCGAGCCGCTAATGGGTTCGGAGGGCGTGCTGGCGGTCTACATCCTCACCGGCGCGGCGGGCAACCTGCTGTCTACACTGGTCAACTGGCTATGGCCATCCCATGAAGCCGGAGCAGTCGTGTTCCCAGTGGGGGCCGGAGCTTCGGGCGCAGTCTTCGGTATCGCCGGGGCGCTGATTATTCTGCTCAAATCGCATCTGTTGCCTGTGCCTCCATTGGAGTTGCACAAGCTGCGCAGGTCGGTGATCTACTTTGCCGCCATCAATCTGGTGCTTGGCCTTTCGATCACCTTTGGCACCCACATCACCGGCTCAGGTGTGAGCATCGACAATTCGGCTCACCTGGGAGGCGTTTTATGCGGATTGCTCTTCGCGGCCCCGATGGTGCCCCGGATTGGTTCGTCCAAGGCGCTCTTCACGCGGCGTCTTCGCTACGCCGTGGGCCTGGTGGTAGTTTTTCTGGTGTTATTCGGGTTCTACCTTGCCCATGTTCCGCGACCTAACTGATGCGATAGGCCATTGTCGCTGGTGTGGAGAGCAAAAAATTAACTATCCTGACGATTATTACCTCTAGCGCGTCGCCGCAGCCGCGAACTTTTTCACCATGGCCAGCAGTAGCTTGCGGTCACTCTCGTTCAGGTTGGTGGAGTAGCGACGGATCTGGTTGAGAAAGCGCAGCTCCTCATCGGAGAGCTTTTGCAGATTCGGCTGCTTGCCTAGAGAGTCATCGGCAAAGAACTGGGTAATGGGCAGGTCGAGGGCCCGCGCAATCTTCGACAGCGTGTCCAGCGAGGGCACCGTATGGCCATTCTCCACGCGCGAGAGATAGCATCGCAGCAAGCCAGTCTTCTTTTCGATGTCTCCCTGGGAAAGCCCCTTTTGCAGGCGGAAGGCGCGGATGGAGGTGCCGATCTTTAACATGGAAATGTCCTGTTCCGTTGCCGCCAGGGTTACTCTCACGGTAGCAACCGATGAATTATTAACATAACAGTTAACATAGGCTGTACAGGAATGCAAGGGTTTTATCCTATTCCGGGCAAAAAGGAGCAGCCGTAAACCTTCGCGGCGCGCAGGCCGTCTGAATGAGTACAAGCGCGAAAGGTCAGGGAGCGTGAATGCGGCGAGAGGTTGCACGTTGGGCAGTTGTGGCGGGTATCTTTGAGGCCGGCGGTCTTGTTGCCCTGGCCCAACTGCCTGCATCCCAGCCCGTTTCGCCCGTGAGCACGCCCGGCGCCAGTGAACCGGCTACGCAGAGTATTCCCTTACCGGCGCCGTCCGGCGGAAGAGTGCACGGCATGGTCAAGAGCGGCAACATTCCCCTGCCCGGCGTAACCGTAACCGCCCAGAACACGCTCACCGGCAAGCGTTTTTCCACCACCACCGACATCACCGGCGCCTGGGTTTTGACCATTCCGCAGAATGGCCGCTATGTTCTTCGCACCCAGTTTGCGGGCTTTGCACCTGGCGTCAAGGAGGCGCTGCTCAACGCGGCGAGTCCCGACCCGACAGGCCGCGACCAGACGGTGAGCTTTGATCTGGTGCTGGCCTCGCGGGCAGCTCAGCAGCAGGAGAGCGAGGCCGCGAATCAGCAAGCCATTAGGTCGACCATTCAGCAATTGGCCGGCAACGGCGCGCAGAGCCTGAGCCTGATGAGCGCGTTAGGAACAGAGACCGAAACCCAGGCTGGGCCATCCGGCGCGGCGGGAGCGGCGCTACCCTCGATTGCCGGCAACTCCGACTTTGGCGACGATTCGGTGGCCATCAGCGGCCAGACCGGAGCGGTGAGTCCGCTGGCCGGCCTGGACATGGACCGTGTACGCGATGCGGTGGAGACGCTGCGCGCGCAGGGAGTTTTGCCGGGCGGGCAAGGCGGCGGTAGCTTCGGAGGGGGCGGCGGCCTTTTTGGCGGAGGCGGCGGATTGGGTGGTGGATTCGGCGGGCCGGGCGGATTTGGCGGAGGAGGCGGACGAGGGAACTTCCGCGGCTTCAACCCCAACCAGCCTCATGGCGCCATTTTCTGGATGGGCAGCAACTCGGCACTTAATGCGGAACCGTTCAGCCTGCGTGGCCAGGCGCAGCAGCAGCCGCCCTCAGGCACCAACCGCTTCGGGATTACTTTCATGAGCCCGCCTTATCTGCCGCATCTCACCAAGCCCAGCGGCAAAAACATGATGTTCCTGACGCTCAGCGGTCAGCGCAGTTCCAATCCGCTGGACCAGTACGCGACCGTGCCCACAGACGGCAATCCTATTTTTGGGACGGTCAACGAGCGCGCGGGAATCATTCCGGGGCTGGTCAATCCGGTTACGCCGGTTCCGGCCGCCACCAACCTGCTGCAATTCTTTCCCACGCCCAACCTTCCCGGTTATGCGCAAAACTACCATCTGCTGACCACCGCGCAGTCGAACACGACGCAAGCCGGCGCGCGCTATATGCGCAGCCTGGGCGCCAACGCCACCCAGCCCGGCGGCCGCGGAGGACTCGGACGCGGCGGCGGGCGCAGATCGCAGAATCAAGGGCTGCGCCAGAGCATCAACTTCAACTACAACTGGATTGGCACGGCCGCAGACAACGTAAACGTCTTTCCGCAACTGGGCGGCAAGGGTTCAACGAACTCGAACAGCGTACAGGCCGGCTACACGGTTGGCTACCATAAACTGACCAACATCTTCAACGCCAACTGGAATCGAGCCACGAGCCAGGCGACAAACTACTTCACCAACAAAACCGACATTGCAAGCCAGGTTGGAATTCTGGGACCGCCGGGCGGTTCGACCCCAGCTCCTCCATTGAATGCCAGCCCGCTTAACTACGGCCTTCCCAACGTAACGCTGAGCAGTTTCACCGGAATGAGCGAGCAGCAGCCCAGCTTCTCGCTCACGCAGACTATCTCGCTGTCGGAGACGCTGAGCTGGATTCACGGCAAGCACAACCTGCGCTTCGGCGGCGATTATCGCCGCGTGCATCGGGACTTTCTGGGCGGATTCAATGGCGCCACAAGCTCCTTATACAACGGAACGGGCACCTTCTACTTCACCGGCTTTTACACAGGTTCCTCGCTGGCGGACTTTTTACTAGGCGAACCACAGGAGACTACCATCGACTCCGCCGCGAGCAAGAGCTACCTGAGGCAAAACGTGTGGGACGCGTACGCGACAGACGACTGGCGCGCGCGGACCAATCTCACACTTGATTACGGACTGCGCTACGAGTTTTTTGCGCCTTATACGGAAAAGTACGGTCATCTGGCCTTTGTGGACACAAATGCAGCCGGCGGGTTTACTTCGATTGCGGAGGTGCAACCCGGCTCCCCGCCCTCTTTCAGCGGCCCGCTGCCCGCCTCGCTGGTATTTCCGTTCCGCACGGCCATTGCGCCGCGCGTGGGCCTGGCGCTGCGGCTGCCCAGGCAGACCGTGGTGCGCGCCGGCTTTGGCATCAACTTTACCAACAGCCAGTACGCTACGTTTGCCAACACCATGGCGCATCAGCCTCCCTTTGCCAACGAGCAGACCAACGAAGTGGCAACAGAATGCGCGCCCCCGGCGGGCGATTGCCTTTCGCTGGCGAATGGATTTCCCAAGCCGAACACGGTAGGCAACTACGCGCTGGACCCGCGCTACCACCTTCCATACGTTGCTGTGTGGAACCTGGACGTGCAGAAGACGCTGCCCTGGAACGTGGTGCTGAATCTGGGCTACAGCGGATCGAGGGGCAATCATCTGGACATCACCAGCGCGCCGCGCGCAAGCTTGAGCAGCCCCGGCACCGATCCCACAGGCCAGGTTTTCAACTATGAGCAGTCCGCGGCTTACTCTAAGTTCAATGCCGGCCAGCTGAGGCTCAACAAGCGGCTGAGCAAAGGGATTTCGTTCGGCGCGAATTATCAGTACTCGCACTCCATCGACAATGCCGGGTCGGTGGGCGGCACGTCAACTGTAGTGGCGCAGAATTGGCAGGACCTCAAGGCCGAGGAAGGTAACTCGAGCTTTGACGTACGCCACAAGGTCAGCGGGACTTATCTCTATGAGTTACCTTTCGGCAAAGATAAGCACTGGGTAACCAGTGGCGTTGGCGCACATATCCTGGAAGGATTTTCCATCTCCGGCAGCTTTACCTTTGCCTCCGGAACACCGCTTACGCCCACTTATCAGGCAGGCGTGACGGACGTGACCAGCGGTACCGCAGGCACGCAGCGGCCGAATTACACAGGCGTATCGGTTACGGCTGGCGCCGGCTCGTTGAAGGAGTGGTTCAACCCCGCGGCATTCACGCAGCCACCCAATAGCTCGACCACGCCAAGCTGCCCCAACTGCGGAAATGTATCGCGCAACTCCATCGCCGGACCGGGAACTGTGCAGAACAATATGTCTCTCGCGAAGACGATGCAACTGGGCGGCACGCGGAGCACAGAGTTTCGCGCTACGGCTAACAATGTATTCAATACCGTGCAGTACGCGGGCGTGGACACTAACGCGGCTTCGCCGAGCTTTGGGCAGGTGATTTCAGCCGCTGCCATGCGTTCGTTCCAGTTTACGGCGAGGTTCAGGTTTTAAGTGCAGCGAGTTAGCCGCGCTACGCGCGTGTTAGCGAGTTAGCAAGTTAGCAGATTAGTGCGAGAAGGAATTTCATGAGGGTTTGGATACGACTAACCGGAGCGGGTCTTGCGGCGCTGGCCCTTGGCATGCAGCCTGGGCTGAGCTTTGCGCAGGATTCGCCTGAAGGCTATATATTCAAAATGAACGACGAGCTGGTGCTGACCAACGTGGTGGCGCGTGATGCGAAGACCGGCGAGCTGGTGCGCGGGCTCAAGCAGAGCGACTTCAGCATCTACGAGAACGGTAAGCAGGAGCGCATTTCGACCTTTGATTTTGAAACCGTGGAGATGGCCACGCCGCTCAATGAGGCCACCGTCAGCGGATTGGCTGTGGGGAAGATCGGAAACAAGGCCGCTGTCGTTGCACGGCCCGAGGAACTGCGCAATCACCGGCTGATCGTGATGTTCTTTGACCTGACTTCGATGCAGCCTGAGGACCTGGACCGCAGCGTGTCGGCGGCACAGGATTTTTTGCGCAGCAAGATGCAGCCTGCCGACCTGGTGGCGCTGATCTCGCTGGGCAACACGCTCAAGGTGGACCAGGACTTTACCGCCGACAAACAAGCGCTCATCAACGAGGTCGCTGTTTACAACGGGACTGAAGGTCAGGGCTACGCCGAGGGCGCAACAGCGAATACGAACCAGGTGGAAGACGCGACCGGCTACACACCCGACGAGAGCGAATACAACGACCTCAACACCGACCGCGAACTGTTCGCGCTGAAAGCCATCGCCACGTCGCTGGAAAAGATTACGGAGAAAAAATCGCTGCTTTACTTTTCCGGCGGCATTCAGCGCAATGGCATTGAGAACCAGGCTTCGTTGAGGGCAGCGGTCAACGCCGCGGTGCGCGCCAACCTGGCCATTTACAGTGTGGACACGCGCGGCTTACAGGCCGTTACGCCGCTGGGCGACGCCTCCACAGGCAGCCTGCGCGGGACCGGCTCGTACAACGGTGGCGCGCTCACCAACAATATGAACGCGAACTTCGCCACTCAGGAGGTGATGAGCACGCTCAGCTCCGATACAGGCGGCAAGGCCTTCCTCGATTCCAACGATTTTGCTCCCGCATTTGCGCAGGTACAGCGCGATACTTCGGCTTACTATGCTATCGGCTTCCGCAGTTCGAACTCGGCGCGCGACGGACGCTATCGCAAGCTGACGATCAAAATCAATAAGCCGGGAATCAAGCTTGAATACCGGCCCGGCTACTATGCACCAGCCGATTTTCAACACGCCGGCAAGGAGGACCGCGAGCGCGAACTGGATGAGCAGTTAACCAGCGACCTGCCGGCCACCGACATGGCCGTCTATCTCGATGCGTTGTTTTTCCGCCTCGACGACAACCGTTTCTATGTGCCGGTTTCGCTGATTGTGCCCGGCTCGCAGATTCCTTTTGTGAAGGGTGGCGACAAGGATAAAGCCACGCTGGACATTATTGGCACGGTGATCGATGAGGCCAAGCGACCCATCGGCCAGGCGAGAGAGACGGTCAAGCTGAATCTCGATCCGAGCTTGCAGGCGCGCCAGAAAAACATTCAGTACACGACTAGTTTTAATTTGCCGCCGGGAAAGTATCGTCTGAAATTCGTTGTCCGCGAGAATCAGACCGGACGCATGGGCTCCTTCGAGGCCGAGATCACGCTGCCGGAGATGAAGAAGGCACCGCTCAAAATGAGTTCGATTGTGCTGGCGTCGATGCGCCAGCCGAGCAAGAAGACGAGCCCGCTGGTGCGCGGCGGCCAGGAGTACGTGCCCAACATCAGCCACGTCTTTCGACGGGACCAGCATCTTTATCTGCTCTACGAAATCTATTCACCGGCGCGGGAAAAACCGGCAGAAAATCAGCCAAAGGGAACGAAGGCGGGAATCAATCTGCTCAGCAGCCTGGAATTGATTCAAGGCGCGACGAAGGTTTATGAAACGCCGCTGGTGCAGGCCAAGGCAATCAACGTGGAGGGCCGCGACGCGGTGGCCGTGGAACTCGATGTGCCGCTCAGCGGGCTCAAGGCTGGCCAGTACGTTTGCCAGTTGAATGTGATCGACGACGCAGCCGGAAGCTTTGCCTTTCCGCGTTTTGCGGTGCTGGTGAAGGAGGCGCTGACCGCGCCACCCGCCGCTATCGCGCCGCAATAATGAAGTGCGTCGCAGGGATTCGGTAAAATCAGAGCATGACTCTTACAGCACAGGATCGCGCACGGCGCATCAAAATCATTCTCTTCGACGTGGATGGAGTCCTGACCGACGGCACCATCTGGATTATTCCGGTTCCGGTCGTGGCTCCTGATGGCTCAGTCAGCACCAAAATGATTGAGGCCAAGGGCTACAGCGCGCACGACGGCGCGGGCATGACGCTGGCGCGGCTGGGCGGGATGAAGCTGGGCATTATTACCAAACGCATCTCGGAGACGGTGGCCCTGCGCGCGCGCGATCTGAAGCTGGAGTTTGTTTACCAGGGCGAGGCCTTCAAGATGCAACCGGTGCGCGAGATCATGGCCAAGGAAGGCGTGACGCTGGAGGAGATCGCCTACGTGGGCGATGACGTGATCGACCTGGCGGTGATGCGGGAGTGCGGATTTGCCGTGGCCACAGCGAATGCGCGGGAGCAGGTGAAGGCCGAGGCGCATTATGTAACACCGCACCGGGGAGGCGAGGGCGCGGGGCGCGATGCGATTGAGTTTATCCTCGAAGCCAAGGGATTGCTGGAGACGTGCCTCAAAGCATCCATCGACGAAAGCAATCCACTTCCGCCTTCGATTGATATTGGCAAAGGTGGGGATTTGAAGTAATGGCGAGTGCGGGCGAGGACGCCCGCACAACAGCCGGCCAGGAGGCCGACGCTACATCCCTACACGGCGAGGGTAGGACACCCAGTTTGAGTAATTCGGTATCGGAGATGGAAACAACTAAAAAAGCGGTGGTGCTGTTGAGCGGGGGGCTGGATTCGGCCACGGTGCTGGCCATTGCCAAGAGCCAGGGCTACGAGCTGTATGCGCTTTCGTTTTCCTACGGGCAGCGGCATGTGATTGAACTGGAGGCTGCGCGGCGAGTGGCGGCGGCGATCGGCGTGGCGGACCATCGCATTGCGAAGATCGATCTGAGAGTTTTTGGCGGCTCGGCGCTGACCGCGGAGATCGACGTTCCCAAGGGCCGCGACGCGGAGGCGATGAGCCACGGGATTCCCATCACGTATGTTCCGGCGCGCAACACGATCTTTTTGTCGTTTGCGCTGGCCTGGGCGGAGGTGCTGGGATCGAGCGACATCTTCATCGGAGTGAATGCGCTGGATTACTCGGGCTATCCGGATTGCCGTCCGGAGTTCATAGAGGCCTTTGAGAAGATGGCGAATCTGGCTACAAAAGCCGGGGTCGAGGGGCGTCAGGCGCTGCGGGTTCATACGCCGCTGATCGCGCTGACCAAGGCGGAGATTATCGCCAAGGGCATCGAGTTGGGCGTGGATTATGGGCTGACCAGCAGTTGCTACGATCCGGGGGCCAAGGGCGAGCCGTGCGGAGAGTGCGATTCTTGTCTGCTGCGGCGGAAGGGGTTTCGGGAGAATGGGATTGAGGATCCGGTGGAAAAGACTAGCTTTTAGCTTTTAGCTGCTAGCTTTTTCTGTGCAGGGTCGGCAACCTCATTTCTGGCAAAATGAGCTAGTGTGGTGAATCAGAAGTTGATTGAAGAACAACCGCAGATCCTTCGACTCACCACCCCCAGGCTGAAGAGTACGCCCGGGGCCCCGTTCGCTCAGGATGACAGCAGTTGTTCTACTGCGAACTTCGGACTCAAGACACTAGAAGCCAGGAGCTAGAAGCTGCCTTTATGAGCTACGCGGTCAAGGAAATCTTCTATACGCTGCAGGGCGAGGGAGCGCAGGCGGGGCGCGCGGCCGTCTTTTGCCGCTTTGCCGGCTGCAACCTCTGGTCGGGGCGCGAGCAGGACCGTGCGGAGGCTGTCTGCAAATTTTGTGATACGGAATTTGTCGGCGTCGATGGCAAGGGCGGCGGCAGGTTCGAGGCGGCTGGGGAGTTAGCAGCGGCCATCGAGCAGAAATGGCCTGCGAACTCGGGGCAGCAAGGCATCAGGCTGGACAAGAGGTTCGTGGTCTGCACGGGCGGTGAGCCTCTGCTGCAATTGGACGCAGAACTGATTGCCGCTCTGCATGGGCATAATTTTGAGATTGCCGTCGAGACTAATGGAACGATTGCCGCGCCGGAGGGGTTGGACTGGCTTTGCGTCAGTCCCAAAGCAGGGGCCGGGCTGGTGCAGCGCACGGGGGACGAACTGAAGCTGGTATTCCCTCAATTGGGCGTTGATCCGGCGGAGTTTGAGGCGCTTCCCTTCCGGCATTTCTTCCTGCAGCCGATGGACGGACCCCATCGCGAGGTCAATACGGAGCTTGCGTTGCGCTATTGCCTCGACCACCCCCAATGGCGTCTGAGCCTGCAAACCCATAAGATTCTGGGCATTCCGTAGGACGAAAACACGGAAATCTTAAGGAAGTTTGCAAATCTGACGCTCCGCGCAAGCCCAATGCAGTTTAGAATCGTCTTTACAGTAGGTAAAGCTTCTCCCACCGGCTGCCTGCACTGGCTTGCGGCCCCTGATTACTGAAATCCGGCAGACGGCCCGGCTGAAAAGGTTTGGAATCCCCAAGATGATGACAAGAAAACTCAGTTTGCTGACCCTCTGGCTCGTTTTTGCCGCAGCAATCGCCTTCGTGCTGCCGGCCAGCCCCGTTCTCGCCCAGAATAAGCCGGGCACCAAGCCCGAAATCGCCACACCGGCATCTACGGCCAAGGCACCCGTGGCGAGCCCTATCCAGATTGCTCCGGCCAAGGCGGCTGACGCCGCCACGCCGCTGCCGGACCGCGCCCAGGCGTACTATCACATGGCGCTGGCCAGCGGCTATGAAGAGCAGGCCGTGACCGAGGGACGCCCGGAGTTGGTGACGCGGGCTATCGAGGAGTACAAGCTGGCGCTGAACGCCGATCCCTCCTCGCCGCAGTTGAACCTGGCGTTGGCCAACCTTTACTTCCGCAGCGGCCACTCGCGCGAGGCGGAGAGCACGGCGAAGGGGCTGCTGAAGAGCGCGCCTGACGACATCGAGGCACACAAGCTGCTGGGGCGCATCTACCTGCGCACGCTGAGCGAAGGACAAAACGCGCCGGCCGCCACCTCGCTTAGCGGCAACGTGCTGAACCTCGCGATCGCGGAATTCGAGAAGATTGTCACTTTGCAGCCGAAGAACGTTGAGAATCGCATGGTTCTTGGCCAGCTCTACACGATCAAGCACGACCAGAAGAAGGCTGAGGAGCAGTTCAAGACGGCACAATCCATGGAGCCTGATTCCGAAGAAGTGGTGCTGAACCTGGCCCGGTTGTATGCCGAAAGCGGCGATATGGAACAAGCCGCCAAGGCCATCGAGGCGGTTCCGGTAGCCGATCGGACGGCCAAGATGGAGGACGCGCTGGGCGCGGCTTATGAGCAATTGAAGCGGACCAAGGATGCCATCGCCGCCTATCAGCGCGCCAACGCCCTGGAGCCGGGAGACGCGCGCACGCTGGATGCGCTGGCCCGCGCACTGCTCAGCGACAACCAGCTCGACGAGGCG
Source organism: Occallatibacter sp. (assembly GCA_050013195.1). Lineage (GTDB taxonomy): Bacteria > Acidobacteriota > Terriglobia > Terriglobales > Acidobacteriaceae > Telmatobacter. The sequence continues at coordinate 11,513 of JBEKFS010000054.1, read as the reverse complement.
CTCAAGCAATACCGGGAGCTGGCCGAGGCCGACCCGGAGAACGCCGGAGCGCTGGTGCGCATCGGCGAGATTCAGCGCCGCCAGGGGAAGTATGAGTATGCGCTGGCCACCATCCGCAAAGCGCGCAAAATGGACTCCAGCAGCCTGGAAGCCGGCTACAACGAGGGGCTGTTGCTGGACGTGCTGGGGCGCTTTGACGAGGCCGCGCAAACCTACGAGAAGTTGGTGGACATGACCTCGCACGCCAACGGCGCATACACGGACGAGGAAAAGAACAATCGCGGCATCTTCCTGGAGCGGCTGGGATCGGTCTATCACGAGCAGAACAAGACAGCCGAGGCTATCGCTACCTATCAGAAACTCATTGACATGGGCGGCGAGTCAGCCGTGCGCGGCTACCAGTTCCAGGTGGACACCTGGCGCGACGCCAAAGAGTTCGACAAAGCCATTGAAGTGGCGCGCAAGGCGGTCGAGGCCAACCCCAAGAATCGCGACCTTAAATTGATGCTGGCCGGGGAGATGGGCGACCTGAACAAGACCGATGAAGGGCTGGCGATGGCCAAAGGGCTGCTGGCTAACACCGCTGAAGATCGCCAGGTGTGGCTGGCGATGGGCCAGATGTGCGTGCGCGCGCACCGGTGGAAGGAGGCTGAGGATGCCTTCAACAAAGCCGAGACGCTGACCACCAAGAAGGAAGACCGCGGGTATCTGATCTTTCTGCGGGGGGAACTGGCAGAGCGTCAGAAACACTACGAGCCTGCCGAGCAGTTCTTCCGCCAGGCGCTGGAGCTGGAACCAGACAATGCCATGGTTCTCAACTACCTGGGCTATATGCTGGCCGATAAGGGAAAACAGTTGCCAGAAGCCCTCAAGATGATTCGCAAGGCGGTGGAGCTGGAGCCGATGAGCGGCGCCTATCTGGACTCGCTGGGCTGGGTGTACTTCAGGATGGGCGAGTACGAGCTGGCTGAGGAAAACCTGCGCCAGGCCGTGGAGCGCGATGCTACCGACCCCACCGTCCATGACCACCTGGGCGAACTTTATGAGAAGACCGGCCGCTACCGTTTAGCCACGGCGCAGTGGGAGCTCTCGCTGGATGAGTTCGCCAAGTCGGCTCCGGCTGATGTGGAGCCGGCCGAAGTGGCCAAGGTTCAAAAGAAGCTGGAGTCCGCTCGCGTCAAGCTGGCGCGGCAGGAGAGCGCCACCGGCCAGACCAAGCCGGAATAACAGAGATCAGGGGTCAGAGATCAGAGATCAGTTTTAGGCGCCGATTCGAATGTATTATCCAAACGACTCTGGCGCTGATCCCTGATCTCTGATCTCTGACCCCTGCTTTTCGAGCGACCTATTTCCCTTTCGCGTCCATTCGTTGTAGGATTTTCTCGGATAGGGCGGAGGTTTTTGCCGCTCACAAAGGAACGAAACCGTATGAAACGTAAAAGCACAAACAGTCGCACTCGCAGGTCCATACATCGCAACGGCTTTACGCTGATGGAGTTGCTGATTGTCATGGCCATCATCACCGTCCTGATGCTGCTCGCCATCCCCACCGTCAGCGCGTTGAAGAAAAGCGGCAACCGGCTCTCTGCAATCAAGTCCATCCAGGCCATCCAGACAGCGCAGTCCATGTATTCGCAAATCTATGGGACCAGCGGCTACGCTTGCACGCTTCCGGCTTTGGGCGGCGATCCGACTGCCGGAGCTCCTTCAGCTACCGCAGCGCAACTATTGAAGTCGGATCTCACCTCAGGCTACAAAGATGGCTATATTTTCACGATTGCCTGCACCAGTAAGGTAACGGTCAACGGCACGGACAGAGCCACCGCTTACACCGTAACGGCTGTACCGCAGACTGTGGGAAAAACCGGGGATAGCGGCTTCTGCGCCGATGATAACGGAATCAAGTCCGATCCAGCGGGTGGCACCAACTGCACCCAGCTTGTCCAATGAACGGGGCAGAGACCTCTGGAGCGGGGAATCAGGGATCCGGCTTCCAAGGCGGGCCACCGGCTTCCGGCTCACGGAAAACTCCCGTTTATGTGTGGGTGCTTGTGGGGGTGGCCGCGTTCTTTTTCGTTTGCATCATTCCCATCCTTGCTCTCATTGCGATTCCCACCATGAGCAGCATGAGGAAACAGGCCTCTGAGACCGCGGCGATCCATTCCATCCAGAACATCCAGCAGGCGGAGATGATGTACGCGGAAACTTACCCTACCCGCGGCTACACCTGCTCGCTGCCAGCCTTGGGAGGCGATCCCAATGCAGGGCAGCCCTCGGCGGAGGCGGCGCAGCTTTTGAAGAATGATTTGGCTTCGGGCAACAAGTCCGGCTACATTTTTGCCATCAGCAACTGCGCCAAGGTGAGCCTGCTCGGCTCGGATCGCGTCACCGGCTACACGGTCACCGCTGTTCCCATAATCCCCGGCAAAACAGGCAACCGCGGCTTCTGCAGCGACGAGTCCGGCATCACCAAATACGACCCCATAGGCGGAACTAACTGCACACAGCCGATGGAATCGCGATGAATACATTCTTCACGCGCGGCGGCTTGATTGTGGCTGTCGTGCTGCTTTCTGTCGCCCTCTACGCTCAGGGACGTTCGCCGTCCGCGCAGGACTCCGTGAAGGACCCGGCGCACGAGATGGCTCAGAAGGTTGATCTCCACTACAACCAGTTGCACTCGCTCAAGGCTGGCTTTACAGAGAGCTACGAGGGACTGGGGATGCGGCGTACGGAAAGCGGAACGCTGCTGCTGCTGAAACCCGGCCGCATGAAGTGGGAGTATAGCGAGCCGGCCGGCAAGATCTTCCTGCTCGACGGCACCTTTGCCTGGTTCTACTCCCAAGGCGACTCTCAAGTGCAGCGCATCCTCGCTAAACAACTGAACGATTTGCGCTCGCCGCTGCGTTTTCTGCTGGGCCGCACGAAACTGGAAAAGGAATTGAGCAACCTGACCCTGCGGTCCGCCGCGAACGGCCAGTTCATGCTGACCGGCCAGCCCGTGGGCCAGGAACAACGCCTGTCGCGGCTCACGCTGACCGTGACCGTGGATGGAACGATTACCGGAATCGAGATGGAAGAGGTTGACGGCGCGCTGACCCGCTTCACGTTCACCGGCGAGCAGCCTAATGTGACGTTTCCTGCCGGGACGTTCCGCTTTACGCCGCCCAAAGGCGTGCCGGTGGTGGACGCGCTGTCGCCGGTGTAAGAGTGTAATCCAGAATTTAGAGCAACGTCATTCCCGCAAACCGGACGGCATCCGCGTCGAATGTGACTGTCTCCCGGCAACCGGCCGCATGGCAAGACCGTTCGATGAGACAGTCGGCAAAGTCTGCTTTCACGCTTGCGAATCTGCCTAGAGCCTGAGCTACCGCTGCCTGGCTTTCCACGACCAGTTCAGCAGAATTGAGCAACCATTCCAGGCCGAGGATTAGGCGGGCTTTGTTCATGCGGTATTGGCTGCGCAGAACCCAAATTAGCTCGATGAGGGAAACAAGGGAGACGAAGCCCAGCATTTCCGGGGACAGGGTTTGAAGAAACTCTACCGCGCGCTGACTCTGTGCCGGGTCGTCCTGTGCTAGTAGCCTAACCAGGATATTGGTATCCAGACCTGTCATCTCCGGACGCTCAATCCTCGAAGGTAAGCTGGCCTGCCCAGCCCTTCGCTATTGTCTCGTTCATCTCTTCAATGGTGACGGGCTTTCCTGTCCAGTGGATGAATCCCTTTAGGTCCATGATGGAACCGGTCTTTGCCTTCAAAATATATTCGCCATTTTCTCCCTTGATGAACGAGACCCGATCTCCCGCTTTCAGCCCGAGATCCTCCCGAACCTCGACCGGAATGGTGATCTGCCCTTTAGAAGTAACAGCAGCGGTAGCCATAGAAAGCCCTCTGGAATGAGTATACTCCAAATTCCTTACATTTTGTAAGGAGGAACCGGTAGTATAGAGGCCTATTTATCGTAGGTATAGAATCCGCGTCCGGATTTGCGTCCCAGCCAGCCGGCGTCCACCATGCGCACCAGTAGCGGACAGGGGCGGTATTTGGGGTCGCCGAAGCCCTCCTGGAGCACGCGCAGTATATCCACGCAGACATCGAGTCCGATGAAGTCTGCCAGGGTGAGCGGCCCCATGGGGTGATTCATGCCCAGTTTGAAGACCTGATCGACGGCCTCCGGCGTGGCCACACCCTCCATGACGGCAAAGGCGGCCTCGTTGATGAGCGGCATCAGCACACGGTTGGAGACGAAGCCGGACGCGTCGTTGACCTCGACAGGCGATTTGCCCAGTCGGCGGGCCAGCGCATGGACTGCCGCGAAGGTCTCATCGCTGGTGGCCATGCCGCGAACAATCTCCACCAGCGCCATCATCGGCACGGGGTTGAAGAAGTGCATGCCGATGACTTGCTGGGGCCGGCGGGTTTGGGCGGCCAGCTTGGTAATGGAAATGGAGGAGGTGTTGGTGGCCAGGATGGCGCCTTCCGGCAGGATGCGGTCGAGCGAGGCAAAGAGCTCGGCCTTGAGGTCGAAGCGCTCCGAGGCGGCTTCAATGGCGAAATCTGCCTTGCTGAGCGCCTCGCGGTCCAATGTAGTCTGGATGCGGGCGAGAGCCGGCTCGATCTCGGCCTCGGCCAACTTGCCTTTGACGGCCTCTCGGCCCAGATTGGAGCGAATCTGACCAAGCGCCCGGTCAAGGAAGCGCTGCTCCACATCGCACAGCAGCACGCGAAAGCCCGCACGGGCAAAGACATGGGCGATACCGGAGCCCATGGTCCCGGCGCCCACCACACCTACCGCCTGAATCTCGGCCATTGAAAAGCCCTCCCTAAACACATGAGGGAGTGTAGCAGGGCGAGGGAATGGAGTGAAGAGCAGACGATTCAGGCAATGGAAGAACTCCTCATGCAGGAAGGGCACGGCCAAAGCCGTGCCCTTTCAAAGAAGTACGCAAATGCGCCTTAGTTTTCGCTGTATGCCACGGCGCCTGGCTTGGTCATTTGCAGCGGATCTGTCAGGGTAAAAATCATCGCTGTGCCCGGTTCCAGAGTGGCCTGGGGGTGGCTGATCAGCAGGTGAGCCGTAATAACGCCTGCTCCGACCATGCTGCCAGCCAAGGCGCCGACCGGACCCCCCACGATGGCTCCGGTGGTTGCGCCGGCTCCCACGGCCCCGCCGTATTCGATGCCGTCGCGCTTCAGGCGCGAGGCTGGAAGAATAGTGCCCTCTGAGCCGACTTTGGACTTGGCGCCGGGGGTTCCGGTAATCATGGCGCGCAGTTGGTAACGCGTGCCGTTGGCGAGTATGACCGTCTCCGGCAGCAGTTGCATGGAGCCGTGACCGCCCGGACGACCGCTGGAAACACCGACCACGCGGCCGTCAATCTCCGATCCGGCGGGAATCAGCACTTGTTCGCCCTGCAGCACGTCGGAAGCCACGCGACTGCGAAAGGTCTCGCCCTGCTCGCTGCTGACGGACGAAAGCCGATCGAGCAGGCGGACGCGGATGGTGGTCCCTTCAGGGAGTTCACCGCGGCGCGGTGGATGCGGATGCACGATGTCACCGTCCGGATCGGCAGCGTAGTTGCGCTGGGTCAAGGCGGGCTGCCGGGGCGCTGGGGCGCTCTTCTGGACGGCAACGATTCCGCTATCCGGATCAGGATCGTTTACGGCGGTATTGATGTAAGCAGATTGGGCCTGAGCTGGCGCCTGATTTTGAGTCTGAGTCCGCGTCTGATATTGGTCTGTCGAGGCTTTCCGCCCGGCAGGTGGCTTGGCCTGGGGCGTGCTGGTGGTCACAATAGTCGAGTCCGGCGGAGGCGTCGAGGTTCCCTGATAGGGGTTCGTCTCGCCTGCCTGCTGCGCACCCAGAGCGGCAGTGGTCATCAACAACGAGGCACACACAAGAATCAGCCGATTCATCCAAGTCTCCTTTACCCGATCGCGGGCAGAAATCTTCCTGTAATTTAGACACAGTGGGCGGGGAATAGTTGCAGGCGGCTCCCAAGTCCCTCAGGGTCAACGCGCCAACTCACCCAAGATAAGGCTAACGCAGGTGTGAGGCCGTTGAACTGCAAGCAGCCGGGCAAGTGCCTTGGGCGATACGAATCAACCTAGGCAACCTACTCCGGCATGCTTCCCGCGCCGGTAAAGGCAGGACCCGTGACCGCGATTACATCGTCTGCGAGGGTCCGATTTGCTAGAATTCATGCGAGACGTCTGACATTTTTTACTTTGGACGGAGAGAAAATTGTGAACGCGCAGGAGCTTCTGAACACCATTCAAAGCGCCGCCGGAGAAGCTCTTGCCGTGGATCGCCGTCCCCAACTGAACGACCGGCTACAGCATCACATTATGAGGAGCGATATGACTGAGATTGTTGCTATCCGCGCCCGCGAGGTACTGGACTCGCGCGGCAATCCGACCGTAGAAGCGGACGTAATCCTGGAAAGCGGCGCACTGGGCCGCGCCATCGTGCCCTCGGGCGCTTCCACCGGCGAGCATGAAGCCGTGGAACTGCGCGACGGCGACAAGAGCCACTATCTGGGCAAGGGCGTCTTGCAGGCCGTGGCCAACGTGGAAACGGTCATCGCGCCGGAACTAGAGGGCATGGACGCCTCCAACCAGCGACTGCTGGACCAGACGATGATCGCGCTGGACGGCACGCCGAACAAGGCCAAGCTGGGCGCCAACGCCATTCTGTCCGTCTCCATGGCCGCCGCGCGCGCCGTGGCTCAGACGCTGGAGATTCCGCTCTATCGCTACCTGGGCGGCGTGAATGCTTCAGTGCTGCCTACGCCTATGCTCAACGTGCTGAACGGCGGAGCCCACGCCGACAGCAATGTGGACTTTCAGGAGTTCATGATTATGCCGGTGGGAGCCGAGCGCTTCAGCGAGGCGCTGCGCTGGGCCGCCGAGACCTTCCACACCCTCAGGGGAGTGCTGAAGAAGAAGGGCTACAACACGGCCGTCGGCGATGAGGGCGGCTTTGCTCCCTCGCTCAAGTCCAACGATGAAGCGATCGAACTGATTCTGGAAGCCATTGAGGCGGCCGGCTACAGGCCAGGCGAGCAGATCGCCATTGCGCTCGATCCTGCGTCGAGTGAGTTTTATGACAAGGAAAAGAACAAGTATGTCTTCAAGAAGAGCGACAAGCGCGAGCTGACGAGCGAGGAGATGGTGTCCTTCTACGACAATTGGGTGCGCCAATATCCAATCGTGTCGCTGGAGGACGGGTTGGCCGAGGACGACTGGGCGGGCTGGAGAATTTTGACCGACAAGCTGGGCGGTCGCATTCAGATTGTGGGCGACGACATCTTCGTCACTAACATCAAGCGCTTGCAGCGCGGCATCGAAGAGGGCGTGGCCAATTCGATACTCATCAAGCTCAACCAGATCGGCACCATTACCGAGACGTTGGAGGCCATCGACCTGGGCCGCCGCTACGGCTACACCTCGGTGATCTCGCACCGTTCGGGCGAAACCGAGGACAGCTTCATCGCCGACCTGGCTGTGGCCACCGGCGTGGGCCAGATCAAGACCGGCTCGGTGAGCCGCACCGACCGTATCTGCAAGTACAACCAGTTGCTGCGCATCGAAGAAGAGCTCGGCGGCGGCGCGGTGTTTCTTGGATTGGAAGGGCTGAACTACAACGACTAAACCCCTGCTGTGGGGCTGACGTTCGCTATTCGCTCGCACAGGCTTTGTCGTATCCCAGGTCGCAAAGGCGATATCTCCACCCCACGGATGACGACATGTCCGTGGGGACCCCGGACCTGGGGCACCCGGCTTGTCCATCTAATCAATCAACCTCGCACCCAGGAAAGAGAGTTTTGAAATGTACAAAGTCGTTCTGTTACGCCATGGAGAGAGCATCTGGAATAAAGAAAACCTGTTTACCGGTTGGACGGATGTCGACCTATCGGAGAAGGGTCGAGAAGAAGCCAGGCAGGCGGGCGTGATGCTCAAGGAGCAGGGCTATCGCTTCGACCTCGCCTACACCTCGGTGCTGAAGCGCGCGATTCGCACTCTGTGGATGGCGCTGGACGAGATGGACCTGATGTGGATACCCGTAGTGCGCGATTGGCGGCTAAACGAACGGCATTATGGGGCGCTGCAAGGCCTCAACAAAGCTGAAACGGCAGCCAAGTATGGGGAAGATCAGGTAAAAATTTGGCGCCGCAGTTACGACGTTCGCCCCCCGGCGCTGGACGTGACTGATCCGCGTTATCCGGGGAAGGACCCGCGCTATCACAGTTTAACGAAAGAACAACTTCCCCTGAGCGAATGCCTGAAGGATACGGTGGACCGCTTTCTGCCCTGCTGGCACGACTTGATTGCTCCCAGCATCCGGTCTGGGAAGCAGGTGTTGATCGCGGCCCATGGCAACAGCCTGCGGGCACTGGTGAAGTATCTGGAAGACGTGCCTGATCAGGAGATTGTCGATCTCAACATTCCTACCGGCGTGCCGCTGGTAGAAGAACTCGACGAGAACCTGAAGTCGATTCGTCATTATTATCTGGGAGATCCTGAACAAATTGCGCAAGCGGTCAATAAAGCTAAGAGCACGGGCGGAACGAAATAACCAGCGGGGATCTTAGGGCGCCGCTGGCCAAGTAACACAGAAACAACAAGGCGAAGCCATCGCGGCTTCGCCTTGTTGTTTGCAATCGCAACTCTCGCTTTAAAACAAGTTCCACAGCGACTGGTTGTAGACCTCGTGATGGTATTGCACCTCGGAGCCCTTGACGAAGGTTCCCAGCTCGCGCGGGCTGCGATTGGCGGCAGCCTGCTTCAATTCGACATAGCGGCCCTGCACGTCTTTGCCCAGAATCTTTGCAATCCATGCAGACGATTCAAAGTCCGCAATCGCTTTCTGGATGTTGTCCGGCAGGTAGCGGCCGCCTGCGCGCAGGTCCTTCGCCTTGGAGATCTCGCCGTCGAGGCCGGTCTTGAAGATGCCGTAGAGCGCGAGATAAGGGTTGGCATCCGGAGCCACGGCGCGCACTTCCGTCCTCATCGAACGACTATTGCCGATGGGCACCCTGATCATGGCGCCGCGATCAACAGCCGAAGCGCGAATCTGGTTGGGAGCTTCAAAGTGCGGATCAAGTCGCCGATATGCATTCACGCTGGAATTGAAGACCAGGCACAGATCGAGCGCGCGAGTCAGGATGCGGTCCAGGAAGTCCCAGCCGAATTTTGACAACTGCTCCTCCCCCTTCGCTTCCCAGAAGAGGTTGGTCTTACCCTTGGTGACCGAGACGTTGGTGTGCATGCCACTGCCGTTGACGCCAACCACCGGCTTCGGCAGGTAGCATGCGGTGAAGCCCATGTTGTTGGCGATTTGACGCGTGAGCAGCTTGTAGAGCTGAACCTGATCGGCAGCAGCCACTGCTTCAGCATAGCTGTAGTTGATTTCAAACTGGCTGGGTGCGACTTCCGGATGGTCCTTTTCGTTTTGGAAGCCCATGGCGCGCTGCACCTCGGCCGAAGTGTCAATAAACTGGCGCAGCGGATCGAGCGGCAGTGAGTGATAGTAGCCGCCAGTGTTGATGAACTCGAACTTGCCGGTCTGGTGATAGGTGCGCTCGGCATCTTTGCCGGCGAAGAGGAAACCTTCAATTTCGCTGGCTGTGTTCAGAGTGTAGCCATTCTTCTTGAACTGTTCGTCGGCGTAGTGCTTTAGAACGCCACGCAGGTCGCCGGAGTAGGAAGTGCCGTCCTTGTCGATAACGTTGCCGAAGACCAGCACCTTGCCGTTGCCAAAGACATCGGAAGGCACCCAGTAAAAGGCGCTCCAATCTACCCCCAGCCGGAGATCGCTCTCTTTCTGCGCCGTGAAGCCGCGAATCGAGGAACCGTCGAAGGTGAGGTTTTCGTGGGCGCCGAGCAGAAACTTCTTGTCGTAGTCCAGCAGGTGCAGGCGGCCTTCCAGGTCGGTGAACAGAACGGTCACAGCTTTGATCCGCTTTTCGTCGGTCAGGTACTTCAACCGCTTCTCGCGTATCTCGCCGCTCGCGACGCGACTGGCGCGCTCGGCCTTGGCTTCCAGATTCTTCTCTTCCAGCTCCTCGTAAGAGAGAGCAAGAAAATTGCGATAATCAGTGGACATGGTTCTCCTTTATGCGTAACGATGAGGGTATAAGTCTTACGAATGAATTATAGGATTGCCGCATAAGGATTCCATGAAGATTCCGCATAGAGCGGTGGAAAATCAGGTGTTTACGGATGATGGGCCAGCAGTGGCGGCAACGCCAATTCCTTGACAAATTTCAGCTGTAAAGAACATTTGCGGCCCCTTCGCTCACCAATTCGATTACACCAGCGCCAACTCGCGCAGCAGAAAGGCGTAGTCCAAGGCTATCTCCTTCAGGTAATCGTAGCGACCGCTGGAGCCGCCATGCCCAGCTTGCATATTGGTCACCAGCAGAAGCGCATTGTTGTCCGTTTTGAGCGTGCGCAGTTTGGCCACATACTTGGCCGGCTCCCAATACATGACCTGGCTGTCGTTGAGCGAGGTCTTCACCAGCATGGCCGGATAACTCCCTGTTTTGAGATTGTCATAAGGCGAGTAACTCAACATATATTGGAAATAAGTAGCTTCATTCGGGTTTCCCCACTCTTCGTACTCCGGAACGGTGAGCGGCAGCGTGGCGTCGAGCATGGTGTTCATCACGTCCACAAAGGGCACGTGGGAGAGGACGGCGCGAAAGAGCTGCGGCTTGAGGTTCACCACCGCGCCCATCAGCAGGCCGCCGGCTGACCCACCCTCAATGGCCACGCGCGCCGGGTCGCCGTAACGGGCCGCAGTGAGATGTTCGACGGCGGCGATGAAATCCGTGAAGGTGTTGCGCTTGAGCAGCATCTTGCCGGCGTCGTGCCAGGGCTTGCCCAGGTCGCCGCCGCCACGGATGTGCGCGTAGGCCATCACCACGCCACGATCGAGCAAACTCAACCGGTTGGAACTGAAGCCCAGCGGTAATGAATATCCATAAGATCCGTAGCCATAAACGTAAAGCGGATTTCGCCCCGGTTCACGCTTGTCCTTGCGATAAACCAGCGACACGGGAACTTGCACACCGTCGGACGCAGTGGCATGAATGCGCTCGCTGGCATAGAGAGTCCGATCGAAGCCGCCTGGGATCTCAAGCTGCTTGAGCAAGGTCGATACGCCGGTGGCCACGTCGTACTCGTAAACCGAAGCCGGCGTTACCAGCGACTGGTATCCGTAGCGGAAGCTGGGCGAATCAAAAACCCGGTTGACGTGGGGCTGCGCGCTATACGCCGGCTCGGGGAAGCTAATCTCTCCAGCCGGCGTGAATTCTGGACCGTCGTCCCGGAAGCGGCCCACACGCAGACGCGGCAATCCGTCTTCGCGCTCGCAGGCTATGAAGAAATCGGCGAAGAGATCTATCTCTTCGATCATCACGTCATCGCGGTGGGCAATGAGCTCTGTCCAGTGTTCGCGGCCCGGCGTGGCCACGGGCGCGGTGACCAGGCGGAAGTTGCGCCCGCG
>JBEKFS010000053.1:0-20255 GCA_050013195.1 Occallatibacter sp. | reverse complement strand
CGATGGTTGAAACCATCGCCTCCCTCCGTCCAAAAACGCGAAAAAGAGGTCATTTTGGGGTTAAATCGGCCCTTTTTGGGGATAAAAAGGGGCAAAATCGGGGGTTTACAGTTACTGATTAGTTAACATGCCGAAATTGTATGTTAATGATTCAATGTTAGTTACGGTCCGATTGAAGCACGAAAAGACGATTTCCACAGGGAGGGGGGGTGGGGGGTAGGCTGTTTTTGGGTACGGAACGGTCACATTCCTGACAGATTGGACCTGTGACATACCTTCCCAATCGACCTCTTCAGGCACTCTGCCGCAGTTCATCATTCCTATCTGCTTTGAACTCCAACTGACATTGTGCGCCGGTGAAAGGTAATAATCTGCAAATCGGATTGATTTCCATTTCCGGGCACAGCAATCGTAGAGCCGCCCTAAGTCTTCACCAATCTGCGCTGCAACGCTTCCAGCGTCTGTCCTTTGGTCTCGGGGTAGAACAGTGTGACCACTACAAACTGCAAAGCTGTGGCGGCGGCGAAGAAGACGAAGGGCATGCCTGCCCCAAACCTGTGCGCCACGAGCGGGAAGAACTGCACGATCAGGGCGACCAGAATCCAATGGCTGGCGCTGCCCACGCCCTGGCCCTTGGAGCGGACCGAAGTAGGAAATACCTCGCCCAGGTAGACCCAGATGACCGCGCCCTGGGAGAGCGCGAAGAAGGCGATATAGACCACCAGCAGGCCCAGCAGGGCGGCCTGATGGCTGTTGGTGATATAGACCCATGCCACGCCGGTGAGGCAGAGTGTGGTACCCGCCGCGCCCACCATCAGCAGGCTCTTACGGCCAAAGCGGTCAATCACCGACATGCCCACCAGGGTAAAGATCAGATTGGTGGCCCCGATGGCCACCGCCTGCAGATCACCGGAGAGCTGGCTGAAGCCGGCCGCGGCAAAGATGCTGCGGATGTAATAGAGGATGGCGTTGATGCCCTCTAACTGGTTGAAGGCGCCGATGGTGATTGCCAGAAAGAGCGGATAGCGGTACTTCCAGCGAAAGACCGGCTCGTGCGCCACGGCGTGCTCGGAACTGAGCGCTGCCTGAATTTCAGCCAACTCCGCTTTGGGGTCGGAAGCGCCCATCTGGCCGAGTACATCGAGGGCTTCGCCAACCTGGTTGCGGGAGGCCGACCAGCGGGGCGAGCGCGGAATGCGGAACAGCAGCGCCAGGAAGAGGATGGCCGGAACAGCGACCACGCCCAACATCACGCGCCACTCTATCGGCCCCAGATGCGCCAGGCCGATCAGGTAGTTTGAGGTATAGCCCACCAGAATGCCGACAACAATGTTGATCTGGAAGGCGCCTACCAGCCGGCCACGCCACAATGCCGGCGAGAGTTCCGTAATGTAGACCGGCCCCAGCACCGAGGCTGTACCGATGGCCATGCCTGCCAGAAAACGGCCACAGAGCAGCATGGGCCAGCTCAGCGAGAGAGAACAGCCGAGAGCCGCGAAGATGTAGAGCGCGGCGGCCATGCGCAGGGCCGCGCGCGCACCCAGGCGTTGTCCGGCCACGCCGGCGATAAAGCAGCCCAACACCGTGCCGATGGTTCCAATGGCCACCGTCCAGCCCTTGCTGTAATCGCCCAGCCCATACAGCCGCACCACTGGATCGATGATGCCGGAGATGACGGCGATGTCGAATCCAAAGAGCAGGCCGCCCAAGGCGCCTATCAGGGTTGTCTTGATCAGTTTGGAATTGGGTCGCATGGCGCGGAACTCCTTGATTTCCAGACCATCCTACAGTCTGGCCCCTGTGCGAGCCAACTTCAACAATTCTGTGGCGGGAGAAAGATGAGCGCGCTCACGCGGTAAAGAGCTATAATCACTTGCTCTGGGGCATTGAAAAGCGCGGCCGGAATTTGAGTCACAAACCATCTCCCTTTGACCCATGATGCTCTCGCCGGCGGGATTCAAAGCCTACAGCCAATCTGTTTTTCTCGTAAACAAGGAGACTCGGAATGATCGACAAGTTGCGCAGGACATTCTCACCCCGCATGGCCGTTTCCGTGGTTGTGCTCTTATTTGCCGCCGCGCTCGGCGCGCAAGCCCAGCAGTGGAAGACCTACAGCTATTCTGCGGATGGATTCAGCGCAGCGTTCCCGGGTGAACCTCAATTTTCGAAGAGAGACGTTCCCACCGAGAAGGGCAGCTTCGAACTGCGCGCCTATCTGGTGGAGGATGCTCAGGCCGCGCTGTTCGTTGGGGTTTGCGATTACGGCACGGCAATCTCGGACAGGACTCCGGACCAGGTGCTGGACGGCGCCCAACAGGGAGCCATTGACAACGTCAAAGCCCACCTGCTCAGCGGGAAAACAATCACGTACGGCTCCTATCCCGGCAGGGAGTTTGAAGCCGAGAATGACACCATGCACTTTTCCGCCCGCATTTACCTGGTGGGCTCCACGCTTTACCAAACGCTGATCGCTTCACCGCTCGGCAGCCCGTACGCCAGCAAAACACGCTTTCTCGATTCGTTCCAGTTGATTCCGCGCGTCAGCGGCGGGACAACCCCTTAATCCGGTATCTGCTCACATCCGGGCCGCTCAGCCTTCCGTGCGCGGCCCGGACGGCGTGACTGAAAGTATCCGGCAGCGATGCTTGCCCGCCGCGCTCCAGGCCAGCGCTATCTCGCTCTCCATGCAGGCGCAATCGCCGGCCTCCAGCACTTCTTGCATCCCACCCGCATCCAATTGCAACTTCCCTTCCAGCACGTACACCAGGGCACTCCCCTCGCTGCAGGAATCCGCGGCAGAGGAGACTCCACCGGCGGGAAACTCGATCACCCGTGCCACCAGCCGTGTTCCCTCCGTCACTACGTTCAGCGGTGTCGCCCTCACAGACTCCAGTCCGCGGCTGTTGCCTGAAAGGTGAGCCTTGCGCGTGATGGAGAGCGTGTGCTTGGCGGGTTCGGAGAAAAAGTAACTCATTCCCACCCCGTAGACCCGGCTGATAGTAGCCAGTGTGGGCAGCGTGGGAACCATGCGGTCCGTCTCCAACTTGGACAACAGCGCCGTGGAAAGACCTGTTTCGACCGCCAGGCGTGAGAGCGTGAGCCGCTTCTGGGTGCGCAGCGAGCGCAACTTCATCCCAATGCAATAAGGTTCAAGAGACCACTGCGCGTAGGAAACTGTTTTAGACATGGCCAACTCCCTCTTGTAATTTTGCCAGCCGCCAGTCCAGATTCATCTGAAGAATACCTGAAGTTTTCCTGAAGTCTGTCCTTAGTAACGCATCATTGATTACTTCGTGCATAAAAAAAACAAAGAACCCCGTCATGCACTTCCCTATGCGTATTGAAAACAGATACTCTGGAGGTCACAGAATATTCTGGGTTCATTGAAGCACAGAAATTCGCTGGGACTACTGCTCTTATTCTTCCTCCTCTGGGCCTCCCCCCGTGTAGATTCCCGCGACCACTGTTGGCCGCTGCCTGTTTTCTTGCCAATGGACAAGAGATAAGCTGTCGTGTCGACCGGGATAAAGGGAAGCGAGGTGGCAGCGACGAAAGAGCCCCACTCATTTGTGCGCAGTGCGCAGAGCCCGGGATCCCAGGAGACGAGTCCTGGCCGCAGGCATGGAGATATTGTTGCCCCAGAAACAAGTTCTGGTCGCCGTAGTGAAGATGCGGGCTCTCCGGCGACAGGTTCTGGCCGCCGGAGTGGAGATTCTGGCGCACCGGACGCAAGCCCTGGCCGTCGGCGTGGAGATACCGGATCGAAGATAGCTCTTGGCCGCCGGGGTCGAGCATCGGCCTGTTCCTTTGCTGGCTTCCGGCTGGATGCTGATGGCACGCTGTGGCGCGGCGAGGTGGTGATTCACCTGCCTCCCAGGGAACTGGCGGCGCTGCGGCTGCTCTTGGCGCACGCCGGTCAGGTGGTCTCGCCTACGCAGATGAAAAATGTTTTATGGGGCGATGTACACGTAACGGCAGACAGCGTTCCAAAGTGCATGTCCAGCCTGCGCGCGCGGCTTGAGCCGGATGCATGCATCCAAACTGTCTACAAACGCGGCTATCGCTTCACGGCCGCAATCAGGCGCGATGGCGCGGCGCCGGCCGAGACGCTTGTTCGGCTGGCCATCATGCCCTTCGCCACCGGACACTCCATTCCGGAGCATCTTGGATCGGCTCTGGCAGAAGAAACCACCGCCTGCTTCTCCCGCGCGGGTTGCTTTGCCGTTGCGGTGCTGGCCCGGGATTCGGTTTTCAATCTGGCTCAGCGCGGGCTCACCGCTCTGCAGATTGGCATGGAACTGAAGGCGGATCTGGTTCTGACTGGAACCCTGAGCGCGTTCTCCTCGCATTACCGGTTGCGGGCAGAGATGATCCGCATTGAGGACGGCACGCAAATCTGGGTTGAAGATTTGCTTGCGCCGCAAAGCAGGACAGGCGTGCTGGAGCAGGAACTGATGATGCGGCTGGCCTATCGACTTGGAGCCGGGGGCACAGGCGACGATGCTTTCACGCCGGAGCAAAACGTGGGCGGCATCGACATCGCCGCCGCCGCCGGCAATGAGTTCAACGATGAACGAATCTCCCGCCAAGCTGAGGCCTACGAGTTGTTCCTGCGTGGGCACTATGAATGGCAGACACTTCATCGCCACCAGATGCAGGACGGGATGCAACGCTTGTTGCGAGCCATCGAGCTTGATCCATCGCTGATCTCAGCCAAGGTTGATTTGGCGCACCTGTGCGTTGCCCAGGCCTTGTACGGCTTCATGTCTCCAGACGCTGCAGCGGAGATTGTGCATCGCATGGCGGAATCGATTCCCGATCTTCCCCATCGGGCAGAGGCCCTGCTGCCCGCGCTGGGATGGGTCAACTTTCATTTCGACCGCAATCTGCCCGCGGCCCTGCTGGCTTTCTCCTTCAGCTCTCATCTTCCCCACGATCACTGGACCACCCGCGCGCGCGCCTTGTTCACTGTCAGCCGCTATCGCTTTGCCGAGGCTATCGAGTTGCTGCGGGATACCATTCGCATCGATCCCTTTTCTCCCTGGCTGCAAAATTGCCTGGCCTGGACGCTCCACTTGGATGGGCAAGCCTCTGAAAGCCTGGAACAAATTCGCAAGATGATCGCTCTGTTTCCCGATCGCGAGGAAACCTGTCTTTATGGCGCGGTGATTTTTGCCTTCAACGGAGAGACGGAACGGGCTATTGAGCTTGCGCAAGGCCTCGCGCAACGCTCGCCTCACATTGATCTTGCCGGCGCCGTGCATGCGTATGCACTGGCCTGCGCCGGCCGCGCGGATGAGGCTCGTGTAATCCTGGAGCGGCTGCAATGGATGGGTCGGGAACGCTACGTGGTGCGCGCATTTACACCCGCAGTCTATCTCGCCCTGGGAGACCGTGAAGCCGCGCTGGCCGAGTTGCTCGCCGTGGAAGAGGCCCGCTGCCCCTGGTTCTTCCAAACGCTGGCCGATCCGCGCCTCATACCCCTCCACGGAAATCCCGAGTTCGAACGAATGCGCTCCATCCTCCCCGCCATGGAGGCCGAAGTAGAGCAGGACCTGCTAATGGAAGATTGAAGTGATGCTGGATCGGAGACCAATTAGGTCGGAATCGCTTGATTTCCCACTCCCCGAGTGACTCGTATCACAGCCCGACTCGCGTATGCTAGATGAACCTATAGGCAGGCGATGGGTTCGCTTGTGCCTTGGTGCGCGATTCGTTCTAACCTCTGGTTTTCAGCAGTTTGCGGAGGAGAATTGCCAAATACCCTGGCTGAATCGGAGACTTTTCTTTTATGTACAAGATTCTGGAAGCCCGCAACGTCGGTCTCAATATCAAGCAGTTTGTGATTGAGGCGCCGCGCATTGCGCGCAAGCACCAGCCGGGGCAGTTCGTCATTCTTCGGCTTCATGACAAGGGCGAGCGCATTCCGCTCACTATCAAGGCTTCTGACCCGCAGGCCGGCACGGTCACCATCGTGGTGCAGGCCATCGGCAAAACCACATCACTGCTCAACTGCCTGGAAGCGGGCGACTCCATCCTCGATATAGTCGGACCCCTCGGGCATCCCTCGGAGATCGAAAACTACGGCACGGCTGTCATCCTGGCCGGAAGCGTGGGCACGGCCATGGCGCTGCCCACCGCCTATGCGCTCAAGAAGGCCGGCAATCATGTGGTCTTCATTGAAGGCTCGCGCAATAAAGAGATGGTGGTCTTTGAAGATGAAGTTCGCTCGTCCAGTAGCGAGACCTACGTGATGACCGACGACGGCAGCTACGGCGAGCAGGGCCTGGTGACAAAGAAGCTCAACGAGCTGATTGCCGCCGGCCGCAAAATCGATTTTATCCTCGCCGTCGGCCCCGTTCCCATGATGCGCGCCGTAGCGCAAATCACTGCGCCTCTGGGCATCAAAACCATGGTCAGCCTCAATTCCATCATGGTGGACGGCACGGGAATGTGCGGCGGCTGCCGCGTGCTGCTGGGCGACAAAAGCAAGTTTGCCTGCGTGGATGGGCCGGAGTTCGACGCATCCAAAGTCAACTTCGAGGTTCTCATGCAACGCAATGCCATGTATCGCGAGAAGGAGTGTGCCTCGCTGAAAGAATTCCAGGAGCGCTGGCAAGAGCAAGTGGCCGAGCTTCGCAAAGAGTTGGCCGCGAAGGAGACCCACCATGTCTGAGAAAAATACTCTGCCTCGCTCTGCCATGAATATTCTTTCGCTGAAAGAGCGCATGAAGATTCTGCGCACCCACATGCCGGAGGCGAACCCCGCCGTGCGCAGCCGCAACTTTGAGGAAGTCAACCAGGGCTTGCCCGAGGCCGACGCACTGACTGAAGCCACGCGCTGCATCGAGTGCGCCAAGCCGGGCTGCATCGTCGATTGCCCGGTGGGCGTCAAGGTCAAGGAAGTGATTGCCTTGATCTGCGCCGGCGATTTTCTGGCCGCCGCGGCCAAGCTGCGCGAGGATAACTCCCTGCCCGCCATTACCGGACGCGTCTGCCCGCAAGAGAATCAGTGCGAGGGCGGATGCATCGTGGGCAAGAAGGGCCAGCCTGTGGCCATCGGCAACCTGGAGCGCTTCATCGCCGATTACGAGCGCCTGAGCGGCAAGCTGGGCTTGCCCGCCAACGCGCCTGCCACCGGCAAGAGCGTGGCCATCGTAGGCAGCGGGCCTGCTGGTTTGAGCGCGGCTGGAGATTTGATTCAGAAGGGCCATCGCGTACGCGTCTTTGAGGCCCTGCACGAGCTGGGTGGCGTGCTGGTCTATGGCATTCCTGAGTTTCGCTTGCCCAAGTCCATCGTCAAAGGCGAGGTGGACAACCTGCGCCGCATGGGCGTCGAGTTCGAAACCAACGTGGTCGTCGGTAAGAGCGTCACCCTCGACGAACTGATGCAGGACGAGCACTACGACGCGGTCTTTGTGGCCACCGGAGCGGGACTTCCCGTTTTTCTCGGCGTTCCCGGCGAGCACTTCAACGGCGTCTACTCGGCCAATGAATTTCTCACCCGCGTCAACTTGATGCGCGCCTACCAGATTGAGGAATACGATGAACCGGTCTATGACTGCCGCGATCGAGATGTGATTGTGGTGGGTGGAGGCAACACCGCCATGGACGCGGTGCGCACCGCAAGGCGGCTGGGCGCGCGAACGGCGACTCTCGTTTATCGCCGCTCCGATGCCGAGATGCCGGCCCGCGCCGAAGAGGTCAAGCACGCCCGTGAGGAAGGAATCGAATTCCGTCTGTTGACCAACCCGGTCGAATTCCTCGGCGACGAAAAGGGGTGGCTCACCGGCGCGCGCTGCGTAAAGATGGAGTTGTCCGAGCCGGACGAAAGCGGCCGCCGAAGGCCGGTAGCGGTCAAAGGCTCTGAATTTGTGTTACCCGCAAATGTGGCCATCATCGGCGTCGGCACCACCGCCAACCCGCTGATCCAGAGCACCACGCCTGATCTTGCGACCAACAAGTGGAATTACATTGTTGCTGATGATAAGTCGATGCGGACTTCCAAGCGCGGCGTCTTTGCCGGCGGCGACATCGTCACCGGCGGCGCCACGGTCATCCTCGCCATGGGCGCGGGACGCAAAGCCGCCGCCTCCATCCATGAGTTCCTGACCAGCGGTGCCTGGTAGAAGCTCACTAATAGCTGCTCGGGAACTTTAAATAAAGAGTCGGCCTCGACAATAACACGAAAATAGTGTACACTGTTTTCGTATGAAGAACATCACTTTAAGCGCCGACGAGGACCTGATTGAGCGGGCACGCTTGATTGCGCGTGGGCAGCGCAGCACACTAAACGAGGCATTCCGCGAATGGCTTGTGCAATTTACCCAGAGCGCGGGAGACGCACAAGGCTTCGATACGCTAATGAAGCGGATGCACCATGTCGATGCGGGCCGGCATTTCAGCAGAGATGAGTTGAATGAGCGATAGATTCTTTTTGGATACGAATATCTTCGTCTATTCCTTCGATCAGAATGCTGCCGCGAAAGCCCAGAGAGCTAAGGAATTAATCCGTGAAGCCCTGACAACGCAGAAGGGCGTCGTCAGCTTTCAAGTCGTACAGGAATTCTTCAACGTGGCATTGAGACGGTTCTCACAGCCTATGCAGGCGCCCGACGCCGAGCAATATCTGAGCACTGTCTTTCGCCCATTGCTCGCCGTGCATTCCTCACAGGCGCTCTATGTGGAAGCATTGCATCTCCACGCACAGAGCGGGCTCTCGTGGTACGACGCATTGATCGTCTCCTCTGCCATTCAGGTGCGGTGCGATCTGCTTTTTACCGAGGATCTCCAGCACGGTCAGCGCTTCGGAACTCTCCAGGTCAGGAATCCCTTTCTCTGATTTTTCAAAATCGCATAATAGAATTGTCGACCGCTCTCCGCGGCAAGTAAATTCCTAATCCCTATTCCCTAGTTTCTCGTCTACTCTCTGCCTTTTTTGCGTATCTCGATATTCAGCCGCTTGATCTTCTGGTTCAGCGTGGAGAGCGGGATGTGAAACTGCTCGGCAGCGTCGGTCTGGTTCCAGTTGCAGCGCTCCAGCTTCTCGATTATGATGCGCCGCTCAATATCTTCCAGGATATTGAAGAGCGTGGCGTCGGGATTGTGCTCCAGCAGAGCGTCCTGAAAGCTGCGGCCGGTGATGTGGCCGGGCAGCAGATCGGAGCCGATGACAGGACCCGAAGAAAGCACCACGCTGCGTTCAATTGAGTTTTCCAGTTCGCGCACGTTGCCCGGCCACTCGTAGTCGACCAGGGTGCGCAGTGCATCGGCGGAGAGCTTGCGCGGAGAAAGTCCGTTCTCGTTGGCGTAGAAGTCGAGAAAGTGCTGTGCCAGCAGGGGAATGTCTTCGCGGCGGGCGCGCAGGGGCGGCAGGTCAACGCAGATCACGTTCAGGCGATAGAAGAGGTCTTCGCGGAAGCGGCCCTCGCGAACTTCCTTGCGCAAATCGATGTTGGTGGCGGCGATGATGCGCACGTCCACCTGGATCTCCTGAATGCCGCCCAGGTGCATGAAGCGGCGGTCCTGCAGCACGCGCAGAATCTTGGCCTGTGTATCCATGCCCATGGTGGCGATCTCATCCATGAAGAGCGTGCCGCCGTTGGCCACCTCGAAGAGGCCTTTCTTGGAGGCGACGGCCGAGGTGAATGCGCCCTTGACGTGGCCAAAAAGTGTAGACTCCAGCAGCTCGCTCGGCATGGCGCCGGTGTTGATGGGGACGAAGGGCTTGTCTTTGCGCGGCGAGTTGGCGTGGATGGCCTTGGCGATCATTTCCTTGCCTGTGCCGCTTTCGCCCTGAATCAGAATCGTGGACCGGCTTGGCGACACCTGCGATACCAAGTCGAAGACCTTCAGCATGATCTCGCTCTTGCCCACGATGTTACTAAAGTTGTAGCGCTGCTTGAGTGTGCGCTTGAGCTGCACGTTCTCTTCTTCGGCCTTGTGGCGGGCAACAGCGGAGCGGATGTCTGCCAGCAGTTTTTCGTTGTCCCAGGGCTTCTGAATAAAATTTTCCGCGCCGGCGCGAATGGCTTCAACGACGTTGTCCACCGTGCCGTAGGCGGTGATCATGATGATCGGCAGCTCGGGATGGCGCTCTTTGATCTGGGGCAGCAGCTCGAGGCCGCTCTGGCCGGGAAGAGCCAGGTCCAGCAGCGCCAGGTCGAAGCTTTCCTGATCGATAATCCTCAGCCCCTCTTCGCCGTCTGCGGCCATTCTTGTGGTGTACCCCTCGAGCTTGAGCAGCACATCGAGCGACTCGCGGATGGCGGCCTCGTCGTCGATGACCAGGATGCGGGCCAGGCTGTCAACCAGGCCGGAGTCGCCGGCGGAGGCAGATAAAGACGGATTTAAAGGTATTTCGACCTCAGGCATGAACGCTGTTCCTCATCAGGGGAAATTCAAGATGGAAAGTTGTACCGGCGCCGATGGCGCTTTCAACATGAATCTTGCCGGCGTGTTCCTGGATGATGCCGTAGGAGACGGAAAGTCCCAACCCGGTGCCGCGGCGGTCGCCGATACGGGGCACGTTTTTGGTTGTGAAAAAGGGATCGTAGATGCGCTTCAGATGTTCTGGTGCTATGCCCGAGCCGGAGTCGTTCACCAGTGCTGCGACGAAGTTGTCATGAAGGTTGAGCAGCGTGGTTACGCGCAGGCGGCCGCCGCCGGGCATGGCTTCCTTGGCGTTCAAAAGCAAGTTTAGAAAAACCTGCTGCAGCTTGCCGGCGTTGCCGTGGATGGGGGGCAGTTCCTCGGCCAACTCCAAATCGATAATAATCTGCGCGGTTTTGAACTGGTGATCGAGCAGCGAGAGCGTGTCGCGGATGACCTGGTTCAGGTTGGTGTCGCGAAATTCGGTGGTCGAGGTGCGAGAGAAATTCAACAGGCCGTTGGCAATCTCGGCAGCGCGGAAGCTCTGCTGGGTAATCTTGTCGAGCACCGGACCCAGGCGGGCGTCGCCTTTCAGTTGCTTTGAAAGCATCTGCGCATACGAGGAGATGACGGCCAGCGGCGTGTTGATCTCATGGGCCACGCCGGCGGCCAGCAATCCGATGGAGCTAAGCTTGTCAGCCTGCGACAGTTGTGTTTCCAGGGAAACGCGCTCGGTGATGTCGTCCACCAGAATAATGCGGCCCACCGAAACAAAATCCCGCGACAATAGCGGCGCGATGGCGATGTTGGCGGTGCGCTGCTCGCCGGCGCGGGTGGTCAGCGGAAACTTATAAAGATGATGCACGCCCTGCTCGTTACGGAAGCCTGCCAGCGCCTCGATGAACTCCACAGGGAAGACGGCACTCAGTTCCTGGCCGATGGCCTCCGCGCGGCTAAGCGCGTACATGGCTTCCATCTGCGCATTCCAGCTTTCGATACAGTCGTTCAGATCCAGGGCCAGGATGCCCACATTGATCGATTCGACAATGTTTTCGTTGAATTCCTTGAGCCGTTCGAATTCACCGATTTTTACTTCCAGCCGCGCATACAGGCTGGCGTTCTGCAGCGCGATGCCGATGTAGCTGGCCAGCGATTCAAGCAGCTCCACATCCTCGCTGGAAAGAAAGTCGCCGCCGATGGTGCGGCCCAGGCCGATGACGGCGATGGTGCGCGTGGGATCAGGTCCATTTGGACTGGCTTCACTGGCCTGCATCTGGCCCGCGGCCACACGGCATGGAAGATAGTAGTTCAAATCCAGCAGGGCTGCGGTGCGTTGCTGACTGTCAGGCAAATGCATGGCCTGTTGCGCGTTCTCCAGAAATATATGCGTGTGATCCGTGGCATGGTCAAAATTCAGAAAGCCAAAGTCCATGCTCCCCTGCGCGGCCAGGGCCTCAGCGGGAAGTCCGTGGCAGGCAACCAGCCGCAGACCGCCAGGATCCTCATTCTTTGAAGCCATAAATATAGCCACGCGCGCCACCAGCAAGGTATTCGGCAAGCGCTCGACGATTGACTCCAGCAGGGCATGGAGATCGGTCTCCGAACTCAAGCCCCGGCCGAACTCCACCAGCGCCTTGCGGTAGTCGTAGCGATGGCGGTCGAAGACCTTATCGACCCAACCTTGAATCCTGCGCTTGAGTGGTTCAAAGAGAGCCAGCGCCAGCACAATGGCGATGCCCTCGCCCGTGTCCCGGACAGACTCGGGCAGACGATAGTGGGCCAGTCCGGCTATCGCTGCAATCACTCCAAAGTAGGCGCCCAAAATGAGGCCGGTAGCCAGCGTGTAAGCCACGCCACGCTTGAAGATCAGGTCGGTGTCCATCAGCCGGTAGCGCACGATGGCCCAGCTGAAGGTCAGCGGTAAAAAAATGATAGACAGGCCCGCCAAGTTGGTGAGCCAACTGTACGGCTGCCAGTCGCAGAGAAAGGGGATGGCGTAAAACAGCGTGAATGGGACGACCGCCAGCAGCGCGCCGCGCGTGAGCCACTTCAATTGCTGGCGCAGCAGCGGCGTATTCGCACGGCTGTAGCTGCGCAGGAACATTGCAGTTGTCAGCAAGTAGAAAATGGCATCGTACGCGGTTCCGGTCTGGTCCAGGCGGTGTTTGAGCAGTTCCGTGGCCTGCCAGAAGTTGATCGCATAGAGCCACAGGCCAAGCAATCCCGCGCCGGGTACATAGATCAGCGGCAAAAGCCAGCGACGGCTGAGCTTCTTCAGCCGCTCTTCGGGAAAACTGAGGGCAAAGTGCAGAAACAGAGCCGGTTGCAGGGATTCCGCCATCACATTGAACCAGAAAACACACTGGTCTAGCTTGTCCCAGTGGCCCGTGGCGTCCAGCGCGCCGGTGTACTTGAGCGCGTATAGGGCGAATGACACCAGGCAGAAGAGGTAGAAATGGGTAGCGCGCGGAGCCGTCCAACGACGAAACAACACGTAGATGCCGATGGCAAGATAGACCAAGCCAATCAAACGCAGCCCCTGCGCCAGATTCCGGTCTGCCGGCTCAGGAATCACCTCCACGATCAACTCCGCCGGCCTGCCCGGTGAAATTCCATCGCGGCTGATGCGGTAGTAAATCTGGAAGTAGCTGCCGGTACGATAGAGGGCACGCTCCAGATCCGCCGATCTTACAACAGGGTTGAACTTGACCTCGGCGGCCAGGGGGAGCGGTTCGTTGCCGGGCTGCTGGGCGGCCTCCTCAGGCAGAACCTTCACGCCCTCCAGCGGCTCCTGCGGCCGGATGCCCGCGCGCAGCCTCGATCCCACAGGTCCAACAGGCAGAATATTCACTCCTGTCAGCCGGTCTCCCGCCCGGATCCCAGCGCGCAAACCGGGACTGTCGGGCAGCACCTTGTCGGCCACCAGACTGCGGCCATCGGCCGCCTCGCGCCACCAGACACCATCGTCCGGTTGCTGGGAGTGGCGCTCCTCAAGAAAATTCAACACTGCCAGCAGCACCAGCCCGGCCGTGCCCAAGGCCAGTAGTGTCGCCTGCAAGCGGTTGAAGAGACTAGTCTCCATCAGGAATGCACCCTACATCCTTCATTGTTCTAATGCACGTCGGTTGCCATGGGTGAAAAATACGCGAAAGTCCTGAAAAAGATGGACAAGCGATTGAGAATACGCGAGATAGGGACGTAAGGCCTCGGAAAATGTCAACCAAATCTTAGTGCGTTCTCTCCTCAGAATACAATAAATGGCAGGGCACCTATGTAGAAAAGGATTGACCTACTGAAACTTGTATCATGTCTGGTTTCAGACAACTTGCATTGCTTTACCCCGCTGGCTCTCTCCTTACGGAAACCGCTTCCTCTCTTCGCTCTCTCTTCAGAACAATCAAACACGAAAATGCGATCGCTCTGCCCGCTTTCAGACTCTTCCAGTGTGGTGAAGATAAACAAAATGTTCCATGAGAATTCTGGTTTAGAATCTGGATTCATAATCCAGAGTCAGAAGGAGAATGACCGGTGCGCCGAATTTTTTTGTGTAGTTTGAGCGTCCTTGTGGCCTATGCGCTGTTTTCAACGGCAGTGCTGGCTGCCAGTCACAATCCCGCCGATTATCCCTTGCGGGTGCACATCTATTCGCACGATGGCGTTTCGCATTACTACTGGCGGTCCCTGGATCAAGTGGACGGAGAGGGACGGGCTAATCTCTTTGAAAATGGTGAGGCGCATGGTTTCGACTTCAGGTACACTTGCGGCTTCCGGTTAATGAACTCGGGGGGATATGAGACATATCCAGCGCGATGGAAGAAGCCGGGCCAAAAGCTGGAGGTTCTTATGCCGGCGATGGGCGGCACCTGTGACCTCATGGTGGCGGTGAAGGAGGATGTTGTCTACGTCCGGCGCAATGGCTCGCTGGTTGAAGAGCCGGTAGCCAGGTACAAGCAGTGGATGGTCAAGCACGAGTACGATCCGGAGCATGGCAAGAATCTGCCGGTAACTCATTAGACTGCATCCGCAAGGAGGCTGGCATTGGCTGGGCGCGCGCGCTGATAAATCGCGCTCCAAACAGGCGGCAAGGAGGACGGCTCTGTCCGTCTCCCTTTCTATTTATAAAACGCTGTAAACTTGCAGCCAGAGCTGGCGTCTACCAATGTGATGGCAGCCGGCGCAATATTGGAACCGATGACCATGGCCATGGCAAACGAGATTGCCGCGGAGGAGTTTTCGGCTGTCGTCGCAAGGCACCGTCCGCAGATCTTCCGGTTTCTGCTTGCGTCCACGCGCGATGTGGACCTGGCCGAAACGCTGACCCAGGACTGTTTTCTGAAGGCGCACCGGAACTGGTCCAGTTTTCGTGGCGAGTCCAGCGCCATGACCTGGCTGATGCGGATTGCCATCAACCTGCAGAAGGACCACTGGCGCAACCGCCGCATGCAGTTCTGGAGGCATACGCAGATGAACGCGGTGGGATTGGACGAAGCCAGCGAGTGGCTGCCCAGCGGTGAACGCTCCGTGGAGCAGCAGTTGCTGGCAAAGGAACGGGTCAGGCAGGTGAGCAAGGCAGTTGAGGGGCTCAGCGAGCGCCAGCGAACGGTTTTTCTACTGCGCTACGTGGAAGAGGCTGAGTTGAGCGAGATTGCGCAGGCTACTGGCCTCAGTGAGGGCACGGTCAAGGCGCACCTTTCACGCGCAGTGGCAAAGGTGCGATCGGAATTGGGAGGTAAACGGTGATTTTCAAAAACAAAGTTGACGAGGTTGGCAACGTTACTGAGGAGCTGGACGAGGCGCTCCGGGACTTCCGCTTGAGCGTTCATGCCTGGAGCGATGCTGCCTTCAGCCGTCAGCGAACTGCGGTTGCCCCAGTTGCGCCCAGGCAGGTATGGCGGCTGGCGGTTGGCTGGGCGCTGGGCTGCGTTCTGGTGGCTGGCGGCGCTTCGGCTGGGGTCTGGCAACATCATCAGCGGGAAATGAAGAATGCCGCCGCCCGCGTGGCCGAGCAGCAGCGTCTGCAAGAGCAGTTGGTTGCTCAGCAGCGGAGTCAGCAGGCCAGGCAAGAGGATGAAGATTTACTGGCCAAGGTGGACAGCGACATATCCCGGGAAGTTCCAGCCGCCATGGAGCCACTGGCTCAAATGATGGCTGAGGACGAAAACCCGTAAGTGCAGTATTGAAATTTAGAAAGGAAAACAGGCAGATGGAGAGGGAGAAAACGATGAAGGCATTTGGAATGGTACGGCTGGGAGTGGCGATTGCAGGAATTTTGCTGGCTGGAACTATGCTGGCGCAGGGGCCCGGCGGTGGAATGGGGCCGGGATACGGGGGGCATCGGCCTCCCATGGAAAATGCCTTCGGGCCACAAAGCGCCCAGGGACGCTGGTGGAACAATCCCAGGGTCGTGGAGCGGCTGAAGCTGACCGATGTGCAGCGCAAGGAGTTTGATGACATTTATCTGCAGCATCGGGAGAAGCTGATTGACCTGCGAGCCAGCCTGCAGAAGGCCGAACTGGCGCTGGAACCGCTGGTGAGCGACTCGCAGCCCAATGAGACAAAGATTCTGGCCCAGATTGACAAGGTTGCGCAGGCGCGGGCCGAACTCGAAAAAGCGAATGCGGCCTTCCTGCTCGCTATCCGAAGCAAGCTGACAGCCGAACAATGGACGCAGGTGCAGGCCTACCGCGCCAACCGTGGACGCGGACAGGGACAGGGTAGACAGGGACAGGGTGGCTGGCGGCAAGGTGGCGGCCAGTTCAACCACCAGGCGCCTCATCCACTGCCGCCTCCGCCTGCCTCCTCGGAACCGGCTGCTCCACCAGCTCCTCAATCCGAATTCGACTGATAAAAGGATTTTTTACAGCGCAAGTTTCAGGCAGAGAGCAAATGCGGTTGTAGTTAATACCGATGGCGGCAAGAGGTGATCCTCTTGCCGCCGTTTTTTGTTTGCTGCTCTGAACAATCGTTGAATATCTACCGCAAAAGGGTTCGCCAAAACGCTGAAGTGCCCGGCTCCTGTAGCGAATAGGGACAGATTTATGAAGCGCAACGCTACAGCACTTGAATCGTTCTGGAACAGCCATTGGACGGAAGCTGGACACTCTGAATCAGCCTGCGACAAAGTGGGGTAAATGAAATTCTTAAATTTATGACTAAAGTTATTTCCACAAGGACCGATGAAGGGTGCAGATGCAGGAACACACTTCCGGGTATCTCGGAGGGCTTGGCGGGACGAAAGATGCACTGCCAGGCATGGTGCGATTCAAGGCATCAAAAAGGAGTTACCTTCCATGGCCCTCGGTGTTTTGAACAATCTTTCAGCGATTTACGCAGAAAACAACCTGAACAACACCAACAGCAGCTTGCAGAAAGTGCTGCAGCAGTTGTCGTCAGGTTCGAGGATCAACTCCGGCGCGGATGACGCCGCGGGTCTTTCGCTGGTGAATGGGCTGGGCGCTAACTCGGCTGCCCTGACCCAGTCGGGAACCAATGCCACGGAGGGAGTGGGGTTGCTCCAGGTGGCCGATGGCGCCCTCTCACAGGTGACGAGTCTGCTGGACCGCGCCATTACGCTGGCTACAGAAGCCTCCAACGGCACACTCAACTCCACCCAGGAGAGCGCCGCCAACCAGGAGTACCAGTCGATTCTGGCCGAGATCAACAACATCGGATCGACTACTACATACAACCAGGAGCAGGTATTCAACGGTACCGAGGTCGCCATCTACACCGGCGACTCCTCGACGGCGGGCTCGTCGGTAGACGATTTGAATATCCGTGCGCTCTCAGAGTCGAGCGTGGGCGACACCAACGGCGCGATGGATTACAACAGCGGCGAAGGCAATGTGTTCGTCGACCTGTCGAGTGGCGGCACGAATGCGACAGCGGGCGATGCCTTGCACAACGCCACCTCCACGTTGACCGTTCACTACATGGCGACGGGGGCGAACGGGGCTGTTTCTCAGCAAACCGCAACCATTACCGCTGGCGGCGCCACCGGCTTCGCCGACACGGCCCAGGGAATGATAAACGCCATCAACGCTGCGAACCTGGGCATTACCGCAAGCTTCACCACGGCGGCACAGGCCGGAGCCCAGGCTGTCGCCGCGGGCCACTCCGCCGACACCGGTATTCTGATCACCGGGCCGGATGCGGGTGTAGGGAACGGTACCACTCCTGGCGCTGTCGGTGTTTTGGCATTAAACGCCGGCGAGGTAACGGTGGGTGATACTCTCAATGGCACACTCACTATCACGGACAGTTCCGGCCACACCCACACACAAACCCTCGGCGGGGCCGGATGGGACACCCTGGCCAACATAGCGGGCTCGATCAACGGCGCAGGCTGGGGAATCACGGCCGTATACAGCGGTGCGGGGACCGGAAGCGATACGTTTACGTCGGCAAGCTCCAAGGCGAGCATCACCGCCGCCAGTCTCACCGACGTCACCGCCACCGCCACCGACACTCCAACCTACACTGCGGCGGCTGCATTCTACTCCGTCGGAGTGTCAACACCCGCCATCGGAGCTAATGGAATTGCGGATCTCGCAACCGCTCAAGTGGCTTCCTCGACCTTCACCGCAGACCCAACCGGCACGGGTGGAATCGCAACGATGGGCTACTCTGACAGTTCAGGCGAGTCACTCAGCAGCACCGACCTGTTGAACCAAACCGATGCCCAGACCGCGTTGAACGATCTGAACGTAGCCATCACCGACGTAGCCGCGATGGACGGTTACATCGGCGCCCAGATCAATACCCTCAACTCCCTCAGCCAGGTGATGAGCACCCAGCAGGAGAATGTGGTCTCGGCGCAGAACGCGATCCAGGCCACCGATTATGCCTCGGCGACCTCCAACATGTCCAAGTACGAGATCCTCAGCCAGACCGGCATTGCAGCATTAGCGCAAGCTAACAGTGTCGAGCAGGAAGTGACCAAGCTCTTGCAGTAAAGGGTTAGAAACAATTGCATTTTCTTCAAGACAACCCAGGGACGGGCGGCGGCAGGGGTATCACCCTTGCCGCCCATTTTTTCCCATTCCTAACCCTTTCCCTCCCCCATGCGCTATTCTGTCGAGGAGAGCAGCACTACAATTTATCCCTCAGGCAGATAAACGCCATGGCGATATCTATCATCGAAAAAACCGCCAAGAACCTGGTCCTCACTGTGCAGGACTACTCCCTGTTTGCCGCGCGTGCTTTTTCCAACCTCTACCGCCCGCCTATTTACTGGCCGGAATTCCTCATCCAGTCCGACATCATCGGCTTCGGCTCTTTGTCCATCGTGATACTCACAGGACTCTCCACCGGAGGTGTGCTGGCGCTGCAATCCTCTGCTACTCTGGCTCAGTTCGGTGCCACAGCCATCACCGGCGAGTTTGTCTCGCTCACCATGATCCGCGAGCTGGGTCCGATTCTCACCGGCGTCATGGTCAGTGGACGCAACGCCAGCTCCATGGCCAGCGAACTCGGCTCCATGGTGGTCACCGAGCAGATCGACGCCATGCGCGCACTGGGCGTGGACCCCATGCGTAAACTGGTCACTCCGCGCATTGCTGCCACCATCTGCATGCTCTTCTTTCTCACCATCGTCTCCGACGCCTGTGGCATCGCCGGCGGCGGCCTGGTCACCGTCTTCATGAATCACCAGAACGGCACCCAGTACCTGGACAAGGCCTGGGAGTACCTCCACTACCCCGACATCATTCAGGGGCTGGTCAAGCCGCTCTTCTTCGGCTACATCCTCAGTTCCATCGGCTGCTTCTACGGCATGAGAACCACAGGAGGAACACAGGGCGTGGGCCGTTCCACCATTCAGGCCGTCGTCTGGTCTTCCGTGCTCATCATCTTTGTCGACTTCCTCCTCACCCAGGTCCTGCTTACCCTTATTCCTCCCCTATGAGCGACCCTACCCTATCTGCCCAACCCGGCCTCCATCTCTACGGTCCGGCGACGGATGCCAGCCCGGTGGTGGTCTTTCGCAACGTCTCCATCGCATTCGATGGTCCGCCTGTGCTCGAAGACATAAGCTTCTCCGTTGCCCCCGGAGAGACTCGCATCCTGCTTGGCCCGGCGGGCGTAGGCAAGAGCGTACTGCTCAAGCTCGCCAACGGCCTGCTGCGTCCCGATGAGGGCAGCATCCTGCTCTTCGGCGAAGAGATCTCCCACATGCCCGAGCAGCAGCTCTTCCCTTTGCGCACCCGCACCGGCATGGTCTTCCAGGAGGGCGCGCTCTTTGATTCGCTCACCGTCCGCGACAATGTCGCCTACCAACTCATTCAGGAGCGGGTTCCCGACGACGAAATCGATCGCCGCGTCCGCGATGCTCTGCGCTTTGTTGAATTGGAGGAGACCTTCGACCTGTTTCCTTCCAGCCTCTCGGGCGGAATGCGCCGCCGCGTGGCCATCGCCAGAGCCTTCATCCGCCAGCCAGAGTTTTTGCTTTATGACTCGCCCACTGGTGGCCTCGATCCACTCACCTCCACCACCATCATTGAATTGATCGTCAAGGAGCGCGACGTCGCCCACACGCCTTCGATCATGGTCACCCACCGCATCCAGGACGCCTTCCTGCTCTGCAACAACCGCTTCGACCCACAACAGGGCTGCATGGTTCCCTTCCCCAAAGGCGAAACCGACCCCTCCACCACCTTCCTCAT
This sequence comes from Occallatibacter sp., assembly GCA_050013195.1. Classification (GTDB taxonomy): domain Bacteria; phylum Acidobacteriota; class Terriglobia; order Terriglobales; family Acidobacteriaceae; genus Telmatobacter. The sequence continues at coordinate 222 of JBEKFS010000053.1, read as the reverse complement.
GCTCGAAGAAGGCCGCCTCATCTTCGATGGCTCCCTTCACGAGCTGGTCAGCAGCGAAAACCCCTTCGTCCGCCAGTTCCTGGAGTAAGGTAGTGGTTTCTAGTCCCTAGTCCCTGTTCCCTGCCCTTCTCCCTGTCTGTTAAAATCGTCTGTTTTGAGTAATTTCCACAGAATGGAAGGCTAATCATGGGCTTCAAATTTCAGGGCTTCGATCTTATCAAC
>JBEKFS010000052.1:0-23737 GCA_050013195.1 Occallatibacter sp. | reverse complement strand
AAAGCAGTGTAGCATCCCTTTTCATAAAGAAGTGCTAAAAATGTATAGTTTTGCTACATTTTTCCCGTTTTCTATTTTGGAACTTGTTGAATTAGAAAGCCTTAACGTCGTACTCTTGTTGTATTACAGCGAAAGGTTACCATGCCCCAGGATCACGTCCCCAGCCTGTTATCCCGCGCCACAGAGTTGCTGGAAAAGCAGTTCGCGGCTTTGCCCGACTTCGAGTCCACGTCAGACCCGGCAGCAATGGAACGGATTCTGGAGGATGTAGCGCGCCGAATGGGCGACAACTACCCCTACTTCCATCCGCTCTATGCAGGGCAAATGCTCAAGCCGCCGCACCCGGTGGCTCGGGCCGCCTATGCTCTGGCCATGACGATCAACCCCAACAACCATGCGCGCGACGGGGGCCGTGCCAGCTCGGAGATGGAGATTGAAGCTGTCCGCGAAATTGCCGGAATCTTCGGCTGGACGGAATTCCTGGGCCACCTGACATCAAGCGGCACCTTCGCCAACCTGGAGGCGTTGTGGGTCGCCGGCCAATTCGCGCCGTGCAAACGCATTGTGGGCTCCGAGCAGGCGCACTATACTCACCAGCGCATCTCCGCCGTGCTGAAGCTGGAGTATACGTCGATTGCCGCCGACCATTGCGGACGGATGAGCCTGGAAGCCTTGGAGGCAGAACTGCGCAAAGGCGATGTGGGCACGGTGGTAGTAACGCTGGGCACCACTGCGCTGGGCGCGGTGGACTCTCTAGCCGAGATCCTGGCGCTGCGCGCGCGGTACGGCTTCCGCGTTCATGTGGACGCGGCCTACGGCGGTTACTTTCGGCTCATCTCTCTTGCCGCCCCGGCACAGCGGGCCTTCGAGGCCATCAGCGAGGCCGACTCCATCGTGATCGACCCGCACAAGCACGGCTTGCAGCCTTACGGCTGCGGTTGCGTATTATTCCGCGACCCATCGGTGGGGCGTTTCTACAAGCACGATTCTCCCTACACCTACTTCACCTCAAAGCAATTGCATCTAGGCGAGATCAGCCTGGAGTGTTCGCGGGCTGGAGCATCGGCGGTGGCTTTGTGGGCCACGCAACAGCTTTTACCGCTTGTGCCGGGGGGCGAGTTTGCTCGTGGGCTGGCCAGTAGCAGGGCAGCGGCCCTCGAACTCGACCGGCGGCTACGTCAAGACAAATCAGGCCGCTTCCAGCCGCTTGCAACCGGACCGCCCGAGCTCGATATTGTGGTCTGGAAGCTGAATGCCGAATCGCCGGAGCGGGCCTCCGCGCTGGCGCAAGAAATCTTTTCCGCCTGTGCAGCTAGGGATTTGCATCTGGCGCTGGTGCAACTGCCGTCCGCATGGTTTGAGCCCGCGGCGAAATTTAATCCTCAAGATTGCGCGGCAAACGGCGCCCGTCTGGTGACTTGCCTGCGCTCGGTGCTGATGAAGCCCGAACACGAGGCATGGCTGGACCGCATCTGGGAGAGGTTGATCGCGGGCTGCGCGGACGTGATGGAAGGTTATTGCAGTTGACTGATGATCACTGTGAAAAATTACACTAGTATCCTCAACTCATTGGTAACATTCATCCGGCATCGACCGCAGCTGAGCAAATGTGTAATTCAGAGGTTCTCTGAAGCTTCCCTTGCTAGAATCAATAGGAGTTTGCCTCGATAACGGCCGGGGAAGATCGCTTACGTCCGTCTGGTAGCACTGTACAATTTATTCCCTATGTGTCGCTTCTCTGCTTTGGAGCGCCTTGGAGACACGAAAGCCATGCAACCGACATCAACCGAGCCGTTTTCTTACGAACCTTTTCCCAGCTCCGGCGTGGTAGCGTACTTCTCCATGGAGATCGCGATCAACCCCGGCATGCCCACCTACGCCGGCGGCCTGGGCGTTCTTGCCGGAGATACGCTGCGCTCCACAGCAGACCTGGGCGTTCCACTGGTGGCCTTCTCACTGGTGCATCGCAAGGGATACTTCAAGCAACTCCTGGATAAAAACGGCAAGCAGAACGAGGACGTTCAACCGTGGAATCCTGCCGATTTCTGTACCGAGGAAAAGGCGCGGGTTACAGTTTCCATCGAAAATCGCATTGTGACAATGCGTTGCTGGCGCTATGACATGCCGGGCCGCTACGGGCATGTGGTGCCCATCTACCTGCTGGACACAGACCTGGACGGAAACACGGGCTGGGATCGCGGCCTCACCGATCACCTCTATGGAGGCGACACAAACTACCGATTGCAGCAGGAAATTGTGCTGGGCATGGGCGGAGTGCGAATGGCGCACGCGCTGGGCTACCAGGTAAACGTCTACCACATGAACGAGGGCCACGCGGCACTGCTGACGCTGGCGCTGCTGGAGCGACAGTTGGGCGGAGGACCGCTGGGCGCGGCCACGGAAGCCGACATCGAGCAGGTGCGGAAAAAGTGCGTATTCACCACTCACACCCCGGTTCCGGCCGGGCACGACCGCTTCAGCTCCGAGCAGTCTATTCGCATTCTCGGTGGCGACCGCGCGGCGCGCCTGGAAACGATGGGCTGCTTTCGCGACGGAATGTTGAACATGACGCTGCTGGCGTTGCGCTTCTCGCGCTATGCCAACGGCGTAGCCATGCAACACGCCAAGGTCTCCCGCGCAATGTTCCCGGAGTTTGCTATCAACTCGATCACCAACGGAGTTCACGCGCCCACTTGGGTCTCCGAGTCTTTCCAGAATCTGATGGATGCGCACTTCTCCTCGTGGCGGCGCGACAACCTATATCTGCGCAATGCCATTGACCTGCAGGAACAGGAGATTCTCTCGGCTCATGCCTTCAACAAAGAAGCGCTGCTGGCCGAGGTGGCCAGGCGCACCACTCTGGTCTTCAATCCCAAAGTGCTCACCCTCGGCTTTGCCCGGCGCGCCGCCACCTACAAGCGGGCTACTCTTATGTTTGCCGATCCCGGACGCTTGCTGGAGATTGCCACCAGGGCCGGCGGCTTGCAGATTATTTTCGCTGGCAAGGCGCATCCCCAGGATGATCCCGGCAAGGTTCTCATTCAGGAGGTCGTGGCGGATGCCGCCCGACTCTCCAACGACGTGCTGCGCATCGTTTACCTGGAAAATTACGACTGGAAGCTGGGCGCATTGCTCACGGCTGGCGTAGATGTGTGGGTGAATACACCGCGCCGGCCCTATGAGGCTTCGGGCACAAGCGGCATGAAGGCCGCGCTGAACGGCGTCCCCAGTCTGTCTATTTTGGACGGTTGGTGGATCGAGGGCTGCATTGAGGGATTTACCGGCTGGGCCATCGAAGACGGATCTGATGACGCCGCCGAAGCCAATTCTCTCTACCAAAAACTCGAAACAGAGGTAGTTCCGCTCTTCCTGGAAGCGCCTGAGAAGTGGGCACGGCTCATGCGCACCACGCTGGCCTTCAACGGTTCATACTTCAACACCAACCGCATGGTGAAGCAGTACATCCGCAACGCTTACTACCCGGTGAAGCTGATCGAGCGGGCCAAAGCGCAGGAGTAAGCGTCCACAACCTGAAGCGTGGGCACTCTCCTTAGAGCTAATATAATCTGCAAAAAACGACCATGGTTTGAAAATAAATAGGGGGGGGTAGGGGGTACATCTCGCCTCACAGTTTCACAGTTTCACAGTAAAAGGGGGGGAGGGGGGTACCTTCGGTAGATACCCGTCGCATTCCTGACAAATCGGATCGAGGCTTGCCCATTTGTGTTCATACTGCCATTGTGCAACCAACGTAGGTAATTATCTGCAAAAGCTAACAGTAAAAAGCTAATAGCGGCTTTTCAGTCCGCCGCCGCCCCTTCCAGTTCAGCGCCGATCTTGTGCAGCCTCATCACGCGCCATTGAAGGCGGTCGAAGAATAGATAAACAACAGGGGTCGTGAACAGGGTGAGCATCTGGGAGACGATGAGGCCGCCGACGATGGCGATGCCCAGCGGCTTGCGCAGCTCAGATCCGACGCCCATGCCGATGGCCAGCGGCAAACCGCCGAATAGTGCAGCCATGGTGGTCATCATAATGGGGCGGAAGCGCAGCAAACAGGCCTGATAAATGGCCTCAACGGGCGGCAGACCCTGGTCGCGCTCGGCCTGCAGGGCAAAGTCGATCATCATGATGGCATTCTTTTTGACAATGCCAATGAGCAGGATGATGCCAATCAGCGCGATGATGCTCAGTTCGGTTCCCGTCAACAGCAATGCCAGGATGGCGCCCACGCCCGCCGGCGGAATCGTGGAGAGAATTGTCAGCGGATGGATCAGACTCTCATACAAGATGCCGAGAACGATGTAGACGGCGATCAAGGCGGCGAGGATGAGATAAGGCTCATTCTTGAGCGAATCCTGGAAGGCCTGAGCGGTTCCCTGAAAGGTGGCGTGGATGGTCGAGGGCATATTCATCTCGCGCTGGGCTTTTTCGAGCGCGGTGACTGCGTCGCCCAGGGCCACATTGGGCGCCAGGTTGAAGGTAATCGTAACGGCAGGATACTGGCCCTGATGGTTGACCTGCAGGGCGGTGCGCTGCTCCTCAAAATGTGCGATGGCGGAGAGCGGAACCATGGAGCCGCTTGAAGGCAGAATTGGAATACCCGCGGAAGCAGACGCGGTTCTGACGGCGCCGGTAGTAGCAGCGGCAGCAGTTCCGGTTTTGATGAAGATGCCGTTGAGCGCGTCGGGACTGAGCTGGTATTTGGGATCCACCTCCATCACCACGTAGTACTGGTTGAGCGAGGTGTACATCGTGGAAACTTCGCGCTGACCAAAGGCGTCATAGAGTACCTGGTCAATAGCGGCGGCTGTGATACCCAGCCGCGAAGCGGCATCGCGATCGATGATCAGGTTGGCAGCCAGGCCCTGATTCTGCTGGTCGGTGGAGACGTCTCGCAGCTCTGGCATGGCCTTCGCTCGATCCAGCATCTGCGGCACCCAGGTATTCAGCTCAGAGATATTCTCGTCCGAGAGCGTGTACTGGTATTGCGCGGAGCTGCCGCGCCCTCCGATCTGAAACTCCTGCGATGTCTGGAGATAGAGAATGGCTCCGGGGACACTTGTAAGCTTGCGGCGCAGGCGATTGACCACTTCGTCGGAGGAGACGCGGCCCGGCCGTTGATTGAGCGGCTTGAGGGCAACGAACATATTGCCGACATTGTTGCTGCCGCCGCCCGGTCCGGAGCCGCCAACGAAGGCGGTTACAGTGGCAACGGCGGGATCGTCCAGTACCATCTGTGCCAGCGCGCGCTGCTTGTCTCGCATGGCAGGGAAGCTGATGTCCTGTGCCGCCATAGTTCGGCCGCCGAGGCGTCCTGTGTCCTGCTGAGGGAAGAAACCCTTGGGAACGACGATGAAGAGAAAAATGTTGAGGATCACCGTGCCGAGCACCACACCCATGATCAGCCACTGGTGGCGCAGCACCCAGCGCAGGCCGCCGGCATACTCGCGGTAGAGCCACTGGAATGCGCGTTCGCTCATCGCGTAGATGCGGCCGTGGCGGCTCTCATCCCGCGACTTGAGAAACTTGGCGCAAAGCATGGGCGTGGTGGTGAGAGAAACCATCATGGAGACGGCGATAGCCACCGAAAGGGTGACGGCAAACTCGCGGAAGAGCTTGCCCACGATGCCGCCCATGAGTAGAATGGGAGTGAAGACGGCAATCAGCGAGGTGCTCATCGACAGCACCGTGAAACCGATCTCCTTGGAGCCCTTCATGGCCGCTTCGAAGGGCTTGTCTCCCATCTCCAGATATCGTGTGATGTTCTCGATCACCACGATGGCGTCATCCACCACGAAGCCCGTGGCGATGGTGAGGGCCATCAGCGAGAGATTATCGATGGTGTAGCCCACCAGGTACATCACGCCGAAGGTGCCCAGCAGCGAGAGGGGCACGGCAATCGACGGAATGATGGTGGCCCATATCTCGCGCAGAAAAATGAAGACCACCAGCACCACCAGCATCACGCTGATCATGAGCGAGATCTCCACGTCGTGCACGCTGGCGCGGATGGTGGTGGTGCGGTCGATGGCCACGTTGATCTGGATGGTGGGCGGAATAGCGGCCTGCAGGCGCGGCATCTCGGCCATCACGGCGTCTACGGTGGAGATGACGTTGGCGCCGGGAATCTTGAAGATGACAATCAGGATGGCGTCTTTCAGCACGCCGCTGTGTCCTGGAGTTTTGTTGCCCGATACTCCGGCGGTAAGGATGTTGGCAACACTGTCTGTAACGGTTCCCAGATCGGAGATGCGCACCGGCGCGCCGGTTTGCTGGTTATAGCCGGCGATGATGGGCGCGTAGTCGCTGGCCTTGAAGATTTGGTCGTTATCGCTGATCTGCCAACGATGGTTCGGGTCCTGAAAGGCGCCCTTGGGCCGGTTGGCGTTGGCTCCGGCGAGCGCGGTGCGCACCGCCTCCAGGCCGACGCCGTTGGCGCCCAGCTGCATGGGGTTCAACTCGACGCGCACCGCCGGGCTGGAGCTGCCGCCCACAAAGACCTGGCCCACGCCCTGAATCTGTGCAATCTTCTGCGACAGAATAGAGTCGGCCATGTCGTAGATCTGCCGCTTGGGCACCACGTCGGAGGTCAGGGCGAGAATGAGAATCGGCGACTCGGCGGGATTGGCCTTGCGGTAGCTGGGATTTTGCGGCAGGTAAGAGGGCAACTGGCTGCGCGCTGCGTTAATGGAGGCCTGCACATCGCGGGCAGCGGCGTCGATGTTGCGATTGATGTCGAATTGCATGGTGACCGAGGCCGAGCCCAGTGAGCTCGACGAGGTCATCTGATTGACGCCGGCGATGCGACCGAACTGGCGCTCCAGCGGGGTGGCCACCGACGAGGCCATGGTCACAGGGCTGGCGCCGGGCATGCTCGCCCCCACGCCGATGACCGGATAATCGACGTTGGGCAGCGAGGCCACGGGCAGCAGCGAGTAGGCCACCGATCCGGCCAATAATAGAGCCAGGCTAAGCAACGAGGTGGCCACCGGGCGCTGAATAAAGGGTGCGGAAAGATGCATCGGTCCTTATCCTCAGTCGGCGCTGGCCGGTTGCTGCTCGTGGATGTGAAGCTCGCGCGGCTTCATGCGCTGCGCGAGCTTGTCGAAGTAGAGATAGATGACCGGCACGGTGTAGAGGGTGAGCACCTGTGAAAACATCAATCCGCCGACGATGGTGATGCCCAGCGGTTCGCGCAACTCGGCGCCCACGCCCCCGCCCAGCCACAGCGGCAAGCCTCCCAACATAGCGGCCATGGTGGTCATGATAATGGGCCGGAAGCGCAACTGGCAGGCCTGGAAGATGGCGGCTTCGGCGGTTTTGCCCTCGAGGCGCTCGGCCTGCAAGGCAAAGTCGATCATCATGATGGCGTTTTTTTGCACAATGCCGATCAGCAGAATGATGCCGATGAGAGCAATCACGCTGAACTCAACATGCGTGATGAGCAGGGCCAGCAATGCGCCCACGCCAGCCGAGGGCAGCGAGGAGATGATGGTGATGGGGTGAATGTAGCTCTCGTAGAGCACGCCCAGCACGATGTAGACGGTGACCAGCGCGGCCAAAATCAGCAGCGGCTCGTTGGAGAGCGAGGTTTGGAACGCGGCGGCCGTGCCCTGGAAACTGGCATTGATGGCGGCAGGCATATTGATGCGCTGCTCGATGCGGTTGACGGCGGTGACGGCATCGCCCAGCGCCTTGCCCGGCGCCAGATTGAAACTGATCACGGTGGAGGGGAACTGCCCCTGGTGGCCAATGGACAGTTGCGCGGTGGTCTGCTCCCAATGGGCCACCATGCCCAGCGGAACCTGCGTTCCGTTGCCCGACTTGACATAGAGATTGTTCAGCGTTGATGGATCGGTCTGGAAGTTCTGCCCCACCTCCATCACCACGTGGTACTGGTTGAGCTGGGTGAAGATGGTGGAGACCTGGCGCTGCCCGAAGGCATCGTAGAGCGTGTTGTCCACGTCGGCCATGGCGATGCCCAGCCGCGCGGCGGTGTCGCGGTCGATCACCAGCTTGGCGCCCAGGCCCTGATCCTGCAGGTCGCTGGCCACGTCGGTGACCACGGCCTCCTTACCCAGTTCGTTGACCATCAGCCGGGTGTACTTGGCCAGTTCGGCCTGATCGGGGTCTTCCAGCGAATATTGGAACTCTGTCCGGCTGACGCGGTCTTCCACGGTCAGATCCTGAAGCGGCTGCAGGAAGAGCTGAATGCCTTCAACGCTTGCGAGCTTTGGCTGCAGGCGGCGAATCACCTCGGTGGCGGAGATTTTGCGCACTTCGAGCGGTTTGAGATTGATCTGGATGCGTCCCGAGTTCAGCGTGGTGTTGGTTCCGTCCACGCCTATAAACGAAGAGATGTTATCGACGGCGGGGTCTTGCAGCAGCAGCTCCACGAGCTTTTGCTGGCGTTCGGCCATGGAGGTGAAACTGACCGTCTGCGGAGCCTCGCTGATGCCCAGGATCACGCCCGTATCCTGCACCGGGAAGAAGCCCTTGGGGACCACCACGTAGAGCAGCAAAGTGGCCACCAGCGTTCCAATGGTGACCATCAGAGTGATGAAGCGGTAGCGCAAAACAACCTGAAGAGTACGGCCATACGCGGCGATGATGGAGTTGAAGACCTTCTCCGACCAATAGTAGAAGCGCGTCTGTTTGGCGACCGACTTGTCCTGCAGAATGCGCGAGCACATCATGGGCGTCAGCGTCAGCGAGACCACGGCTGAGACCAGGATGGTGACAGCGAGGGTGATGGCGAACTCGCGGAAGAGCCGGCCCACCACGTCGCTCATAAACAAGAGTGGAATCAGCACAGCGATCAGCGAAACTGTCAGCGACATGATGGTGAAGCCAATCTGTTCGCTGCCTTTGAGCGCGGCGCGCATGGGGCTCAAGCCCTCTTCAATAAAGCGCGAGATGTTCTCGATCATCACGATGGCGTCGTCCACAACGAACCCTGTCGAGATGGTGAGCGCCATCAGCGTTAAATTATTCAGCGAATAGCCCAGCAGGTACATCACGCCGAAGGTGCCCACAATCGACAGTGGCACCGCAACTGAAGGAATGATGGTAGCCGCCAGGTTGCGCAGAAAAAGGAAGATGACCATCACCACCAATGCAATCGTCAGCATCAGCTCGTATTCCACGTCCCTGACTGAGGCGCGGATGGTGGTGGTGCGGTCGGTGAGCACCTTCACCTGCACGCTGGCCGGCAGACTGGACTGCAACTGCGGCAGCAGCAGCTTGATGCGGTCGACGACCTGGATGATGTTGGCGCCCGGCTGGCGCTGGATGTTGACGATGACCGCGGGCTGGCGATCCATCCAGGCGGCCTGCTGGGAGTTTTCCGCCGCATCGATGATCAACGCCACGTCGGAGGCGCGTACCGCTGCCCCGTTGCGATAGGCCACAATGACCGGCTTGTAGTCGCTGCTGGCGAGCAACTGGTCGTTGGCGCCGATGGTGTAAGACTGGCGGCTGCCGTTCAGCGTGCCCTTGGCCTGGTCCACGTTGGCCGCAGCCAGCGCCGTGCGCAGGTCTTCCAGGCTTAGGTTATAGGCGGCCAGTTGAGCCGGATTTGCCTGAATGCGCACGGAGGGCTTCTGGCCGCCGGCGATGGAAACCAGCCCAACCCCGGTAACCTGGGAGATCTTCTGCGCCAGGTTGGTGTCGGCCGCGTCCTCGATCTTATCCAGCGGCAGCGAGTCGGAGGTCAGCGCCAGCGTCATAATGGGCGCATCGGCGGGGTTCACTTTGCTGTAGATAGGCGGGTTGGGCAGATCGGAGGGCAAAAAGCTGTTGGCCGCGTTGATGGCCGCCTGGACTTCCTGCTCGGCTACGTCGATGTTCTCGTCGAGGTTGAACTCCAGAGTAATCACCGAGCCGCCGCCCGAGCTGACCGAGGTCATCTGCTTCAAGCCCGGCATCTGGCCGAACTGCCGCTCCAGGGGCGCGGTCACCGACGAGGCCATCACCTCCGGCCCGCCGCCTGGGTAGAAGGTGAGCACCTGGATAATCGGGTAATCCACCTCGGGCAGGGCGGAGACCGGCAACTGCTGGTAGCCCACAAAGCCCGCCAGCAGAATAGCCGCCATCAGCAGCGAGGTTGCTACCGGGCGCAGAATGAATGGCCGGGAAGGACTCACTGCTTATTCCTCTTATCGGATTTGCTCTGTCCTGCGCCAGTCGGTGCGCCGGGCTGCGAGTTAGGCGCCGCAAACGGGCCGCCGCCGCCGCCACCCTGCCCCGTGCCTTGCCCCGAACCCTGTCCCGCGTCTTGCCCCTTCGCACCCAGTCCGCCGCGTTGGCGAGCCAGGCTGGCGGTTACATTCTGTCCGGGGCGCAACCGGTCCGCGCCGTCCACCACTACGTTCTGACCCGGTTGCAGGCCTTCGTCCAGAATGGTCATTTGCCCTTCAGCCATAGCCAACTTCACGAGCTGGATTCTGGCGGTTCCGTTACCCTGCGCGTCGGCATGATCGACTACCCACACATACGAGCCTTGCAGGCCGGTCTGAATCGCCGCCGTGGGCACCACCAGAGCGGCGGGCCGATCTTCCATCACCAGATGAATGTTGACAAACTGGTTGGGAAACAGCACCGCGTCCTGATTGTCGAAAACGGCCTTCAGCTTGCCGGTTCCGGTGGTCGTGTCAATCTGGTTGTCGGCGGTGAGCAGATAGCCCGTGGCCAGCTTCTGCGTGTCATCCTGGTCGTAGGCATCCACAGCCAGACGCTTTTCCGCCGCCAGTTTGTGCAATACCTGCGGAAGCTTATCCTCGGGCAGCGTAAAGTAAACCGCAATTGGCTGCATCTGATTGATAATAACAAGGTTAGTGGTGTTGGCGGTGATAATATTGCCGGGATCCACCAGGCGCAGGCCGATTTTCCCACTGATGGGCGACTGAATAGTGCACCATTCAAGCTGCAACTGGGCGGTCTCGATGGCCGCCTTGTCGGCTTCGATGGCGCCCTCGTATTGCCCCTGGGCAGCTTCATCGGTTTGCATGACCTCCTTGGAGGTCACACCGGCATCATAAAGCGCCTTGTAGCGCGCAAACTCCGCCTGGGCATTCTTCAAAAGCGCCTCATCGTGGGCCAGGGTGCCCTTGGCCTGGTCCAGCGCTGCCTTATAAGGCCTGGGATCAATCACCAGGATGGTCTGGCCCTGCTTTACCTGCTGGCCTTCGGTGAACTTGACCGGCTCCAGCTCTCCGCTCACCCGCGCTTTCACCGTAACGCTCATATAAGGCATCACTGTGCCCAGCGCGGTCAGGAAGATCGGCATCGGCTTCTGCTCGGCTGCTGCCACCTGTACCGGGACCGGCCGGCTCTGCAGCGCCGCCGCCTGACTGGCGCTGTTTGCTGCGGTCTGCTTCTGGTTCTGATAGATTCGCCAGACAACCAGGATTACGAGACTGAGCAGCACCAGATAAATCACAATGCGCACCCAGGACCTCCCGGGTGTGGAAGGTTGTTGCTCGATACCGTCTGCGGTCAGAGGGGTCTCCGAAGTGTCTTCAATGGACATGATGTCGTTTCCCGTCGTTTTCTCTTGAGTGAATGCCCGTAAAACGGGCATGAATAGTGCCGTTCCGGGCGGAAGACCCTCTGCCCGTGCTCGTTTCTACGGACGCTTGAGTTTCCTCAAAGGTTTCGCCCGCCCAGGCGCATCCATTGCCGGCAGAGCGGGTTCTACCCTTGGGAGAAACGCAACCCCATGAAAGCAAGACGGAACTATTGTAAGCGAATCGGCTGCTTCTAGTGCGAATGCGCCTTTTCCGTGTGCTCATCCGTCAATAAACCAGAGCGCGGAACCCCATTTCCCATGTGCACCCCTTTTCGCTGGTCTGTTCGACTACGATGATAGTTTGAACATGTTGTTGGAACGGAGCCGGGCGGTGAGCGCCGTCCGGCCCCGAAACCCGGAGCGAGTACCTACCCTATGTGGATTGTCCGGCTTGCGCTGCGGCGGCCTTACACCTTCGTCGTATTTGCGCTTTTAATTCTGATCCTCGGCGTCTTCAGCATCCTTACGATGCCCACGGACATCTTTCCCAACATCGACATTCCGGTGGTCACCGTGGTGTGGAACTTTACCGGCCTCTCCGCGGAGGAGATGGCCAACCGCATCACAACCAACAGTGAGCGGGGCATGACCACCACGGTCAACGACATCGAGCACATCGAGTCGCAATCGCTCAACGGCGTGGGACTCATCAAGGTATTCTTTCAGCCGCACGTCAACATCGGCGAGGCGGTGGCTGAAATCACCGCCATTTGCCAGGTGCAGTTACGCTCGCTGCCGCCAGGGTCGTTGCCGCCCTTCATCATCCAGTACAACGCCTCCAGCGTGCCCATTCTGATGCTGGGCGTCTCCGGACAAGGTCTGAACGAGCAGCAGTTGAACGATCTGGCCACCAACAACGTCCGCACCCAACTGGCCACCATCGAGGGACAGCAGACCCCCTTTCCCTACGGCGGCAAGCAGCGTCAGATTCAGGTGGACTTGGACCTGCACGCCCTTCAGGCCAAGGGTCTGTCGCCGGTGGATGTGGTCAACGCCATCTCAGCACAGAACCTGATTGCGCCCTCGGGGACAATGAAGGTCGACCGCTTTGAGTACGCCGTGGAGACCAACTCCGCTCCGAAGATTGTCGATGAGCTGAACAACCTGCCCATCAAAGCGGTCAACGGCGCGATCATTTATATCCGCGACGTGGCCCACGTGCGCGACGGCAATCCGCCGCAGACCAACATTGTGCATGTGGACGGTAAGCGCGCCATCCTGATGGCCGTCATGAAGACCGGCTCGGCCTCCACGCTGGACATCATCCGCAGCATACGCGCAAAACTGGAGAGCCCGGAGCTGAAGGGTAGCCTGCCGCCGCAGACGCAGATCAAGGCGCTCAGTGACCAGTCGATCTTCGTCCGCGGCGCCATCGACGGCGTGGTCCGCGAGGCCATCATCGCAGCGTGCCTTACGGCCATTATGATCCTGGTCTTCCTGGGCAGTTGGCGCTCCACCATCATCATCGCTGTCTCCATTCCGCTCTCTATTCTCTGTTCGCTCGGCGTGCTCTCGATGCTGCACGAGACCATCAACATCATGACCCTTGGCGGGTTTGCATTGGCCGTCGGCATCCTGGTGGACGATGCCACGGTGGCCATCGAAAACATCAACCGCTATCTGGAATCGGGCAAGGAGCTGGAGCAATCCATCCTCGACGGCTCGGCGCAGATTGCCGTCCCCGCCCTCGTCTCTACCCTTGCCATCTGCATCGTCTTCGTGCCCATGTTCTTCCTCGGCGGCGTAGCCAAGTACCTCTTCGTGCCCATGGCCGAGGCGGTAGTCTTTGCCATGCTGGCCAGCTATCTTCTCTCGCGGACGCTGGTGCCGACCATGGCCAAGTACCTGCTGAAGGAGCATGACGACGCCGAGACGCAACGCAAGCGCTCCAGCCGCAATCCCTTCATTCGCTTTCAACAGGGCTTCGAGTCAGGCTTTGAGAGCTTTCGCCACGGCTACCTGCGCCTGCTGACCTTCTGCGTGGACCACGCCCGAGTCTTCCTGCTCCTCTTCCTGCTCTTCGCCATCGGTTCGTTCGGACTGGCGCCTTACCTTGGTCAGGACTTCTTTCCCTCGGTAGACTCCGGCCAGTTCAAGATTCACGTCCGCGCACGCACCGGTACGCGCATCGAGGAGACGGCGCTGCTGTGCGATCACATCGATTCCACCATCCGGGAGCAGATTCCGGCCGGGGAGCTGGTCACCATCCTCGATAACATTGGCCTGCCCAACTCCAGATTGAACCTCTCCTACTCGACCTCTGCGCCGGTCGGCACTGCCGATGCCGACATCCAGGTTCAGTTGAGCAAGGATCACCATCCGACAGCAGCGTATGTGGAACGCCTGCGCGCCGTGCTGGCCCGCCAGTATCCCGGCGTCACCTTCTACATGCTGCCGGTGGACATTGTCACCCAGATTCTCAATTTCGGCCTTTCGTCGCCCATCGACATCCAGGTCGTCGGCCCCGACCTCTATGGAAATCGCGCCCTCGCCGAGCGCATGTTGAATGAGGTCCGTTATGTCCCCGGCGCCGCCGACGCGCGCATCCAGCAGCCCTTCGATGAACCGAATATGACGGTGGACGTGGACCGCACCCGCGCCCAGAGCATTGGCCTCACCCAGAAAGACGTGGCCACCAGCCTGCTGGTAGCACTCAGCGGCAGCTTTCAGACCACTCCCAGCTTCTATCTCGATCCTAGAAACGGCGTTACCTATAACGTAGCCATTCAGGCCCCGGAGTATCGAACCGACTCGCTGGCCCAGTTGAATAGCCTCCCCATCACCGGATCTATTCCGGCTCAAAAGTCCGATGGCGCGGCTTCCACAGCCGCTCCGGGCGCTCCGCTCTCTACCCAGGTTCTGGGCAACCTGGCCTCCATTACCCCCGGCGCCGAACTGGGCACGGTAAGCCACTACAACGTGCAGCCGGTCATCGACATCTACGCCAACGTGGATGGAACCGACCTGGGCAGCGTGACGCGCAAGATAGAAACGATCATCGACAAACACCGGGCCGAGCTGCCGCGCGGCTCGCAATTCATTCTGCGCGGACAGAGCGAGACCATGAAATCCTCCTACATCGGCTTGCTGGGCGGATTGGCGTTCTCCATCCTGCTGGTCTACCTGCTGATCGTGGTCAACTTCCAATCCTGGCTCGATCCGTTTCTCATCATTTCGGCGCTGCCCGCGGCTCTGGCCGGCATTGTCTGGTTCCTCTTCCTCACCAACACCCGGCTCAGCGTGCCGGCTCTCACCGGCGCCATCATGTGCATGGGCGTGGCCACGGCCAACTCCATCCTGGTGGTCAGCTTCGCCCGCGAGCAGTTGGAGATTCTGGTTGGCGACGCGCGCACTGCGGCGCTCAACGCCGGCTTTGTCCGCCTGCGCCCGGTGTTGATGACCGCCCTGGCCATGATCATTGGCATGGTGCCCATGGCCTTGGGCCTGGGTGATGGCGGCGAGCAGAACGCCCCGCTGGGCCGTGCCGTCATCGGCGGCCTGCTGCTGGCCACCGTGGCCACGCTGTTTTTTGTCCCCGCATTTTTCTCTGTCGTTCACGGCTGGCTGGAAAGCCGTAGCAGGGCAGCTCACGGCGCGGCAATGGCCGGAACACATGACGAGTTTGACGACATATCGGAGTAGTCTTTCATGACCAACGAATCCAATCCGAACCAGCAACCGGTTTACGAACACGAATCCGCGCCCGAACAGTCGGCCCTCTCGCCGCGCAAGGCTCTCGTGGGCGTGGCCATCGTCGTTGTCGTCGCGGGTCTCCTGGCGGGCTACGGCATCTGGAGCCGCATGCGCGCCAGCACTGTGCTTGCCGAGCGTACTACGGAGTTGGCCGCCCCTACGGTGATCGTCGCCGCGCCCAAAGCTGGCGCGCCCTTGGACAGCTTCGTGCTCCCCGGTAATGTAACCTCCTACACCGATTCGCCCATCTACGCGCGGACATCTGGATATTTGACGAAATGGTTTTTCGATATCGGCGCCAAGGTGAAGAAGGGCGCTCTTCTGGCCGTAATTGCCACCCCCGAGGTGGACCAGCAACTGGCCCAGGCCGAAGCCGACTTGAATACCGCCCAGGCCAACGCCAACAACGCCCGCATCCAGGCCGAGCGCTACACCGGCCTCGTTCAATCCGACGCTGTCTCCCGTCAGGATACCGATACCTTCGTCAACCAGGCCGCGTCCACAGCGGCACAAGTGCGCTCCGCCCAGGCCAATGTCGAGCGGCTGCGTCAGTTGCAATCCTTTGAAAAGATCTATGCGCCCTTCGACGGCGTCATTACCGCCCGCAATATTGACACCGGCCAGCTCATCGACCCCGGCGCAGGCAAGGAGCTTTTTCATCTGCAGGCCATTCAGACCCTGCGTGTCTACGCCAACCTGCCGCAGCTTTACTCCTCAAACGTAAAGCCGGGCACAAAGATCGACTTGACCTTCGCCGAGCACGCGGGAACAATTTACCGGGGCACGCTGGTCCGCACCGCCGACGCCATCGATCCGGCCAGCCGCACCCTCCTGGTTGAAATCGACGTGGACAACCACGCCGGCAATCTGCTTCCCGGCTCCCTGGCCCAGGTCCACTTCAAGACG
Organism: Occallatibacter sp.; assembly: GCA_050013195.1. GTDB lineage: Bacteria > Acidobacteriota > Terriglobia > Terriglobales > Acidobacteriaceae > Telmatobacter. The sequence continues at coordinate 7,566 of JBEKFS010000052.1, read as the reverse complement.
CCCTCTGCAGGACCCTCCCTCATCGTGCCCGCTGCGGCGCTCATCTTCCGCAAAGAAGGCCTGCGCGTGGGCGTCGTCGTCAACGGCGACACTGCGCATCTGGTTCCCGTAGTCATCGGCGAAGACGACGGGGCCAACGTGCAAGTCGTCACCGGACTCAGCCTCAACGATCAGGTCATCCAGGATCCGCCCGATTCCCTCATCGAAGGCGAAAAGGTGCAGGTGGCAACCCCGGGCAGCCACGCCAATGCGGGAGGCAGATAATATGCCAGCGCCGCTTGATGCGGAAAGACTCCATGTATTCGCTAACTCGCTAACTCGCAATCACCGCGAAGCGGTGGCTAACTTGCTGCCTGTTTCGAATAATTCGAGGAACCGAACTTCTCTCGTTATCTGTATGCTCACCCTCCTTGTCACCGGCTGCAAGCCTGTTGGACCCAACTACAACCGCCCCGGCTACGAAGCTCCACCAGCCTACAAGGAAACCGGCGCAACAACTGTGCTCCAGCCGCCGCCCGCTCCCGCTGGCGGAGCATGGCAACCCGCGAATCCCTCCGACGGCTCACTGCGCGGCAAGTGGTGGGAGATCTACCAGGACCCGCAACTCAACCAATTCGAAGAGCGTATTGCCGCCAATAACCAGACTCTCCGCCAGGCGCTGGAATCGTACCTAGCAGCCCGCGACCAGATCACCGTAGCCCGCGCTGCATTCTACCCAACGCTTTCGGCCGGAGCCTCCGCACAGCGTGAGAAAATCTCCGCCAACGGCCCTTCCTACTCGCCAGGCAAGCCCACCACATACAGCGACTTCGCGCTCACCGGCCAGGCCAGTTGGGAGCCGGACTTTTGGGGCCGCATTCGCCGCACCGTCGAGGCCGCCCGCTCCAACGCCCAGGCCAGCGCCGCAGACGCAGCGAACATCGACCTCAGCCTTCATGCCGAGATGGCCGCCGACTACTTCCAACTGCGCGGCCTGGATGCAGAGATCAAGTTGCTCGATTCGACCATCACCGACCTGGAACGCCAGCTAGACCTCACGCAACGTCGCCTGGCCGGCGGCATCGGCACCGACGCCGACGTGGCCCAGGCTCGCACGCAACTGGAAACCGTGCGCGCGCAACGCATCGACGTGGGCGTGGCTCGCACTCAGTACGAACACGCAATCGGCACCATCGCCAACATCAATCTCTCAACCTTCAGCATTCCGCCCTCACCGCTTGTCCTCTCTCCTTCCCAGTCTCCTGCCCAATCTCAGGAATTGTCTCTGCCCAAGGTGCCAGTCGGCGTGCCTTCGCAACTACTCGAGCGCCGTCCCGACATCGCTGCAGCCGAGCGCCGCGCCCAGGCAGCCAACGCCCAGATCGGCATCGCCGTCAGCGCCTTCTATCCCACTATCACTCTGGGCGGAACCGGCGGCTTTGAAAGCATGCAACCTGGCACCTGGATTCAAGGCCCAAGCGCGTTGTGGAGCCTGGGCGCTCAGGCATCGGAACTTCTCTTCGACGCCGGCAAGCGCCACGCCCTCACCGACTCAGCCCGCCACACCTACGAAGCCCAGGCCGCCGCCTACAAGGCTGTCGTCCTCGCGGCCTTCAACGACGTGGAAGACCAACTTTCCGGCCTCAGAATTCTGGAACAGGAATCAACCGCCGAGCAGCGGGCCGTCGCCTCGGCCCAGCACTCCTATGACATCTCCTACCAGCGCTACAAAGGCGGCGTCACCAGCTACCTCGAAGTGCTGACGGCAGAGGCAGCGTTGCTCCAGAATCAGCGCACCGCTATCGATCTTCAAACCCGCCAGTTTGTTGCCAGCGTAGGATTGGTCCGCGCCCTCGGCGGCGGTTGGGATGCAACCCAGTTGCCGAAATGACCGGTTACCCGTGATGCTCGTCCGCAATGAGAAACCAGATGATTGCGCCGTGATTCGCCTCGTCAACGAAGAGGCATTTGGCCGCTCTGACGAGGCTGATCTCGTTGATCGATTGCGCGCTCAGAGGGTAGTGCTCGCTTCGTTTGTTGCAGAGGCTGATGGCTTGATCACCGGACACATCCTCTTCAGCCGGATGTCGATTGAGACAGCCGACAAGTCCATTGCGGCGGTGGCCTTGGCTCCCCTGGCGGTAATGCCGAAGTTCCAACGCCAGGGCATTGGAACATTGTTGATGGCTTTCGGCCTCGATTGGCTACGCAGAGAAAATGAGAATGTTGTTTTAGTTCTCGGCCACCCGCATTACTATCAGCGCTTTGGCTTCTTGACTGATAAGGCTCGTTTTATTGAGAGCCCGTTCAATCCCGAATCCTTCATGGCGCTTGAACTCAAGCCTTACACGCTCGACGGCATTCGCGGTAAGGTCCGTTACCCAGACGCCTTTGGACTCTGAAAACGGAACACCATACGCCACCGGTCGTAAGCCACACAGAGGCAGGAAATAAGAATCAGGGTTGCTATAACAATTCTCGAAATCTATCCAAGCTTAATCCGGCATCTCGAACGATGCCGCCCATTGTGAATGCATTGATTGGATTGTGGCGTGGAATCGTCAGGATTCGCATTCCATCCGTCATGACAATGTGTGTGCCTTGGCGAAGAATGCGGAAGCCTGCTTTTTCCAGCGCAGCGACAGCTCGAAGATGGTTGATCCCCGGTAGCTTGGGCACGATTTATCCGATCCGATGCAGTTATATATTTCGCTCAGGCTATCGCAACTTCCACGATGCGGCTCTCATCCTCGCGCGCTAATTCCTCAGCCGCCTCAACATACTCCCGTATCGCAATCTGGATGTTCTGAAGAGCTTCCTCCTCGGTTACTCCCTGCGACCAGCAGCCCGGCAGGCCGGGGCACGAGACGCTGTAACCTTCCTCGGAGTGGCGGAGAACGACACGATAGTTTGCCATGAAATCAATGGTACTCCTGCGCAATCATGGCGGCAACGTCGGCCCCTCTTCACGGATTTTTCGGCAGCTTCCACTGCCTTCTCAGCTTCTTGTACTCCAGCCTCGGCAACTGCACCAGCAGCGGATTCCTTGCCGGATCAAGCCGCGCCAACAAGCCTTCCAGTTGCTCCTGCGCCATGGCCGTGCATCCCGTAGTTCCTACACCAGGCCCCAACCAGATATGCAAAAAGATGCACGAGCCTGCGCCCGCGGTCACCGGGTCCGTGTTGTGATCGACCACCACGCCCCAGCGATACTCCCCATCAGGGCGCAACATCTGCTCGGAGCTGGTCCAGTCGGGCGCAACTGACGCCCGATCCAACACGCGTGTATAAAACTTTGATCGAGCATCATCCACACATTCCACCGATGGAGTCAGGGTTAAGTAAGGCATCTTCCATCCCGGCGGTTCCTGTGCAGCGTAGCCAAAGGCCGTGCTCAGCCGGAAAATCCCCGCCGGCGATTTGCCGTCGCCTTCCTGCTTGATGGGCCCGTCCGCTCCGCGCCGTCCAGCCTCACGTGCCGCCGCCACTCCTGCGCCCCATCCGAGACCTTTCTTGCCGACAACAATGGGTATGGGATCTCCGGCAGCCTTCCACTTCTTACGCGCCTGCGGCCGCTCATACACCTGTAACGTCCCTTCGACCCCGTTCCAATCCTGCGTCGTAACCACAAGAATCTGCGTCGACGTGCGCAATGCGGCCGGCTCCCGGCTCTCAGCCGTCGCCAGAGTTGCCGCGCAGAGCGCCGCCACACAACCAAAAATCCATACAATCTTCATCGCGGTTTTTTATTCCCTGTTCCCTGTTCCCTGTTCCCTGCTTTTACCACGTCCTGTCTTGGATGGCTATAAGCCTCCGGGGGCACATCGGTCAGGGGCAGCGCGGGGCCTTCCCACAGCAGGCGGGGCGCGCCCTGGCTGGCCGAGTGCAGCCCTTCCATATGAAACAAGTGCTTGCCTGCGCGTAAACCCAGCGAACCGCGATCGTAGCGCATCGCATTCCCCGGCGATCCGCAAACCTGGGCAAATGAAGGCCCGGTCCTGGCCACTTCCACGCCATCAATCACCAGCTGCGCGCCGTCGCGAGCCAGCAGATGAAACGTATATCCGCCGTCAGTGGGAATATCGATGAGGCCGTCCCACGCAGCGGCATAATGCGTAAAGCCCTGCGCGTCCGCTCTCAAGCCGAGCCCTTCCCCCATAAAGACCATGCGCTCTTTGGTAAGGTTTGGCAGCTCGCGCTCTTTGGTAAGGTTTGGCAGCTCGGTCCATTCTCCGGGATAAATCTGCCATACAAGGCCGGCGACCATGGAGCCGGCTGAGCTGGCCGCATCGTGCCAGTGAGCCACGGCCACCAGCCCTTGCGCCGTCCAATCCTGGCTCCCGTCACGGTCCTCAACATGGAGCAGAACCCGAAAGCGGCCCGCTCCGTTAGCCGCCCCATCCAGTTGTGTTCCCTCGGCGTCCGGAAAACTGTGGCTCACACGGCGGCCGCTGGCTTGCGTCCCGTCGCCGAAGAGCCAAGTGTAATGCGCGCCGGGCGAAGGTTGTGCGGTAAAGGTGACCTTCTCACCCGGAGCAAAAACCGGCGGCTCCACGGTGAACGCCGCCACCGCGCCGTGCCGTGCCGTAAAATTCGCCTTCTGCGCGCCGTCGCCCGTAGCCAGCGGCAGGTCGGCATTTGTGGCCGCGCGGCTCTGCCCATACTTCACATTGTCAAAGGTCACGCCCGCCACATCGCCGGTCATCGTGGAATCGGCCAGCGGCGGCTGGTCCAGAGCCCAGATGTTGTGGAAGGTGAACCCGCGCAAGCCCGGATATTCCTGCTCCATCTGCGCCAGCGAGTACCAGTTGTCCAAAAACAGATTTTCAAACTTGTAGTCGGAGTGAATCCCTTTGGCTCCGTTTGCGCCCCACATCCCGAACAGCGCGAAGGTCTGTCCGCATGCCCCGATGCCGCCGTGCAGAACGTCGGAGTCGCGCAACGTAAAGTTGCTCGAGTTGAATGTCTTGCGAGGCCAGCCGGTGCGCACAATGTTCGAGATGCTGGTGGAAAGCACGCTGTTTTCAATAAGAATATTCCGCACATCGTGGCCGGGACGCAACATATCCGCATCGCTGTAGCCGTCCCAGTTGCCCTGCAAAACCAAATCATCATCTGACGAGCGAATAAATGCGTTGCGCACCACCGTGTCGCCGCCGCCCAGCCAGTCCATGCCGTCCTGGTTGGCGTTGCCCGGGTTGCCGCCGATCACGCGCAGATCGTCATAAAAAAATCCTGTCGAATCCTTCATCTGGATCGACCACGTCCGCGACCTCACAATGCAGGTCAGCCCGTAGATCTCCACGTTCTTGGCTTCCATCGCGCCCACGCAGTGCCAGTCCGGCTTCTGCATCCAGCCTTCGTCGCCGTTGGGGTCCTGAGGCCCGTCATAAACAATGGTCCCTCGCCCAAAGACTTTTACATTCTCCACCTTCCATAGATTCAGGCTGCCGAAAAAGTACGAACCGGGCGCCAGGTAAAGCGTCTCGCCGCTCTTGGGATTCAGGCTCTCGTGATAAACCCCAGGCATAAAAGCGCGAATCTTAGGGTCGCGCGGTAAGGGCGGCGGCGGCGTCCCTGCAAACAGAAACAGCATCTTGGCATAGTTCAGAAAATCGCCGGGCCGCGAGATGGAAATCTTGGCCGGCCCGTTGAGCCGGAAGCGAATCGTCTGCCCTGTACGCACCGGCCGAATCCCCAGCCGCCACGGCTGAATGTCCACACCCTTATCCCAGAAACCCTTTTCAGCGGCGGTAATCTCCACCGTCACCGGCCCGGTCGCGTCGAAGCTGACATACTCATAACTCGCCGCGGCGTGTGCCACCTCCACCGCTTGGCCGTTCACGCGTACCGTAAAAGCCGTCGAACGCATCTCCGGCGGAACAGGCGCGGACTGCACGCGAGCGGCCGCGTGAGCGGCAACAGGAAGCACGAGAACGGCCACAAGCAGCGTACGAAAGGCCAGCAAGAAGAGTCTCCGGCAATCAGAGATGAACAAAACCACTCTAACACCGGGAACACGCCGCGCTCTCAGATCCCCTCGCCCATCGATACATACTGCCGCAGCCGCTCCAGCTCTTCGTGGTAAGCAGAGCGCTCGGCCTCTTCCGTGGTGAAGGGCTCTGACGCCTGCGCGGCTCCGCCTAGCTGCTTCTCCAACTCCTCCACGCGCCCCGAAAGCGCAATCAGCGCGTCACTGAGCGGGTCCTTCACGTCATGCGGATCGGTAATCAGAACCCGTTGCCCGTTGCGATAGACAATGTGCGCCGGAACGCCCACCACCGTCGAGTTGGGCGGCACATCGGCCAGCACCACCGACCCCGCGCCCACTCGCGAGTTCTCGCCCACGGTCACGTTGCCCAGCACATTGGCGTTGTTGCCGATAAAAACCCCGTCGCAGACCGTGGGGTGGCGCTTGCCGTGGCCCTTGCCCGTGCCGCCCAGCGTCACGCCCTGGTACATCGTCACATCGTTGCCCACTATCGTGGTCTCGCCGATCACTACACCCGTCGCATGGTCAATGAACAGCCGCCTGCCAATCTGCGCGCCGGGGTGAATATCGACGCCGGTAAAAAATCTGCCCACCTGCGAGAGTATCCTTGCCGGCAGACGCAGCTTCGCGCCCCAAAGCCAGTGTGAGATGCGATGAATCCACACCGCCCACAGCCCCGGATAGCAGAAGAAGACTTCCATCCGTGAACGCGCCGCCGGGTCGCGCTCCAGCACGGAGTTGATGTCATCGCGGATGCGGGCAAACAATGCCATGGCGTTCTCAAAATCTCAGCAGAATGATTGCTCGGAATGGGCACAACTCAACTGCGTCCATTCCAAGCATAGCCCCTTCTGCCCGGATTTTTATGCAAACGTCTCCACCGGCAATGCCAGCGCCTTTTGCCGCAGCGCGTCGAAGAGAATGCTGGTCAGATAGCGTTCGCCGAAATCCGGCAGCACCACCACGATCAGCTTGCCCTTATTCTCCGGCCGCGCAGCCACCTTCAGCGCCGCAACCACAGCCGCGCCCGAGCTGATGCCCACAAACAAGCCTTCCTTCAGCGGCAACTCGCGAGCCATCGCAATCGACTCGTCGTTCGTCACCTGGATCACTTCATCCACCAGGCTCACATCCAGCACACCCGGCACAAAGCCCGCGCCCAGGCCCTGAATCTTGTGCGGCCCCGGCTTGCCGCCGCTCAGCACCGGGCTGTCCGTCGGCTCCACGGCAATCGCCTTGAACTCCGGCTTACGCTCCTTGATGTACTTTGTCACGCCGGTAATCGTTCCGCCCGTGCCCACGCCGGATATTAGAATGTCCACCTTGCCATCCGTGTCGGCCCAAATCTCCGGTCCGGTCGTCCAGTAGTGGATCGACGGGTTGGCCGGATTGTCAAACTGCTGCAGAATATATCCGTTCGGAGTTTCGGCAAGAATCTCATTTGCCTTGGCGATGGCGCCCTTCATCCCATTCGGCCCCGGCGTCAGCACGATCTCAGCGCCAAAGGCCAGCAGCAGCACGCGCCGCTCCAGGCTCATCGTCTCCGGAATGGTGAGAATCAAACGGTAGCCCTTCACCGCGGCCACAAAGGCCAG
>JBEKFS010000051.1:0-20619 GCA_050013195.1 Occallatibacter sp. | reverse complement strand
GAGATGCTCAAGCGGCACATCGTCATCAACTGCACCAGCGACACCGTGCTGCGCTTTTTACCGCCGTATATTCTGCATCGAAACCACGTGGACACCGCCATTCGCGCGCTGGACGCAATCTTCACCGAACATGCCGCCCACGCGGCAGCTGCACCCGCAACCCACTTAACAGGAGGACAAGCACGTGGTTAGCAACGCAATCATCGAACCCGAGGCACTCGCCGTTTCCGTCGAAAAAGACTCTGACATTCTTGCCGCCGCCGCACGTCTGGCTGGCGAGGATTTGTGTTCCATGGCCGATCTCTCCAGCTCCGAGGTGCGCGCCATTCTCAAGTTGGGCCGCGACGTAAAGCTCAATCCCCACAAGTATCGCCATGCGCTCGACGCCAAGCAGATGGTGCTGATGTTTGAAAAAGCCAGCCTGCGCACGCGCCTCAGCTTTGAGGCCGGCATCAACACCATGGGCGGCAACGCCGTCTTTTTCGATCAGACTAGTTCGCCATTGGGAGAGCGCGAGTCTATTGCCGACGTCGCCCGCAACGTCGAACGCTGGGTCGATGTGATTGTGCTTCGCACTTACGCACACGATACCATTACTGAGATGGCCGCCAACTCGCGCGTCCCGGTCATCAACGCGCTCTCTGACTTTGAGCATCCCTGCCAGGCTCTGGCCGACTTTATGACTCTCGATGAGCACTTCGGCTCCGCGGCTGGACTGAACTTTACCTATGTGGGCGACGGCAACAACGTATGCCACTCGTTGATGCTCACCGGCGCGCACTTGGGCGTCAATGTCACCGTGGCCACGCCGCGCGGCTATTCGCCTGACATCGAAATCGTTACCCTGGCGCGAGAGATTGCACTGGCTAACGGCTGCGAACTTCGCCTTTTACAAGACCCGCAGGCCGCCGCCGAGGGAGCAGATGCCATCTATACGGACGTTTGCGTCAGCATGGGTTTCGAGCATGAGTCAACCAAGCGTGCGCCCATATTCCGCCCTTTCCAGGTGAACGAAGCACTCATGGCGAAGGCATCCCCACGCAGCGTCTTCATGCACTGCCTGCCGGCGCGGCGCAATGCCGAGGTCACCGACGCAGTGCTCGACAGCCCACAATCCATCGTCTTCGACCAAGCCGAGAACCGCATGCACGCGCAAAAGGCATTGCTGCTTTTCCTGCTCGGAGGACTATCAAATGTGGGAGCTTTTAGCTGCTAGCTATCAGCCCCTAGCTTTTTCATCGCAGATCGACACAGAATTCGTTTCGCAACCCGTAAGTGCTAGCAGCTAAAAGCTAGCGGCTAGAAGCTGAAAAGGGGCTCCCAAGTATGTCCGTAATTCTCGAATCCCTGCCCGTTGGCCAGAAAGTCGGCATTGCCTTCTCCGGCGGGCTGGACACCTCCGCCGCCCTGCACTGGATGAAGCTGAAGGGAGCCATTCCCTACGCCTACACGGCCAACCTGGGCCAGCCGGACGAATCCGACTACGACGAGATCCCGCGTAAGGCCCTCGAATACGGTGCAGAAAAGGCCCGCCTCATTGACTGCCGCGGCCCGCTGGTTCGCGAAGGCATCGCCGCGCTACAGGCCGGCGCCTTCCACATCACGACTGCTGGAGTTCCTTACTTCAACACCACTCCGATCGGCCGTGCTGTCACCGGCACTATGCTCGTCGCCGCCATGCAGGAAGACGATGTCCACATCTGGGGTGACGGCTCCACCTTCAAAGGCAATGACATCGAACGCTTCTACCGCTACGGGCTGCTCGTCAATCCCAGCCTTCAGGTCTACAAACCCTGGCTCGACACCGCTTTCATCGACGAGCTTGGCGGCCGAGCCGAGATGTCCGCCTTCATGCAGCGCCACGGCTTCGCCTACAAGATGTCCGCCGAGAAGGCCTACTCCACCGACTCGAACATCCTCGGCGCAACCCACGAAGCAAAAGACCTGGAGCATCTCTCTTCCTCCGTCAAAATTGTTACCCCCATCATGGGCACGGCCTTCTGGCGCGACGATGTCGAAATCCAGCGCGAACAGGTCGCCGTCCGCTTTGAAGAGGGCTCGCCTGTTGCACTCAACGGCCGGCAATTCAGCGACCCCGTGGAACTTCTTCTCGAAGCTAACCGCATCGGAGGCCGCCACGGTCTCGGCATGTCCGATCAGATTGAGAATAGAATCATCGAAGCTAAATCCCGCGGCATCTATGAAGCCCCCGGCCTCGCCCTGCTCTTCATTGCTTACGAGCGCCTCATCACCGGTATTCACAACGAGGACACCATCGAGCAGTACCGCGACAATGGCCGTAAGCTCGGCCGCTTGCTCTACCAGGGACGCTGGTTTGACTCTCAGTCCATCATGCTGCGCGAATCCGCCCAGCGCTGGGTCGCCAAGCCCATTACCGGCGAAGTCACCCTGGAGTTGCGCCGCGGCAACGACTACTCCATCCTGAACACCGAGTCGCCCAACCTCACCTTTCATCCCGAGCGTCTCAGCATGGAGAAGACCGAATCCACCTTCTCCCCGCGCGACCGCATCGGACAGCTCACTATGCGCAATCTGGACATCTCCGACTCTCGTGCCAAGCTGCTAACCTACGCAGCAAGCGGCCTCCTCACTCTCAGCAAAGGATGCGAAATGCCCCAGCTCAAAAGCGGAAAAGAGAAAGAATAGAATGAGGTACGCTTAAAGAAATGTCGAACGAACAACAATCCGGAAAGATGTGGTCGGGCCGTTTTCGCGAGCCGCTCGATGCGGAGTTCGAAAACTGGCAGCGGTCAATCGGATTCGACTGGCGGCTTCTTCCTCATGAGATCGCCGCCAGCAAAGCGCACGCGTCCTCTCTCCTCGCTGCCATAATACTTACAAAAGAAGAAACAACGGAGTTGCGCAAAGCGCTCGATGCAATTGCCGCCGAACACGCATCGGAGGCGGGCAAGGCGCTGGTACGCGATCACGCTACAGCCGAGGACATCCATCATTTTGTTGAACTGAAGCTGGTCGAGCGTATCGGCTCTCTTGGCCTCAAGCTGCACACAGGTCGTAGCCGCAACGAGCAGATTGCCACCGACCTCCGCCTCTATGTGCGCGAACAAATCGGCCTTGTGCAGAATGCTTTGGTCGCCTGGGCCAAAGCGCTTGTGGCGCAGGCTCACGCCGCCGACGAATCGGTGATGCCCAGTTACACCCACCTGCAGCGCGCCGAGCCAGTGCTGGTCGCGCATTGGCTGCTTGCCTACGTCGAGATGATCATGCGCGATGCGGCGCGCCTGCGCGATTGCTCCTCGCGCCTCAATTTCTGTCCCCTCGGCTCAGGCGCGGTGGCCGGTGCAACGCTTGCGCTCGACCGTACGATTGCAGCGAAAGAGTTGGGCTTTGCCGGACCCACGGGTAATTCAATCGACGCCACCAGCGACCGCGATTTCATTTTGGAATATTTGCAGGCGCTCACTTTTGTCGGCCTGCATCTGAGCCGTTTTGCCGAGGAGATCACGCTTTTTGCAACAGCGGAATTCGGCTTTGTCACGCTTCCCGAGGCCTTTTCAACCGGCTCCAGCGCTATGCCGCAGAAGAAGAATCCCGATCTAACCGAACTGATCCGCAGCAAGGTTGGCCGCATCCACGGCGCTGCGGAAGCAGTGACGCTGCAACTCAAAGGGCTGCCTCTGGCTTATAACAAAGATTTGCAGGAGACTCAGGAGCCTGTTTTTTCCGTCAGCTTTGTGCCGCAGATGCTCGCACTGGTTGCGCGCTTCACCGCCGCTCTCGAATTCAATCGCGAACAAATGAAGGAAGCAGCGCAATCGGGTTGCCTGAATGCCATGGCCGCGGCTACTTATCTTGTTCACAAGGGCGTTCCCTTCCGCACCGCACATGAGAAGATCGGCAATGCCGTGCGTTTCGCCCTCGAGAAAGGCGTTGAGCTCAACGCCCTCACACTCGAAGAACTCCGCCAGTTCGGCAATGAGTTCGAGAACGATTTCTTTGCCGCTATCACACTCACGGCCACGCTCGACTGCCACAACGTGATGGGAGGGACCGCGCGGGAACGCGTGCGAGAGGCCCTGGCTGCCGCATCGAAACGGATCGACGCTCTGGTTCAGGAGGCCTATCATGCTGGTTCGTAAGGCCCTGCTCTCGGACGCCTCGAATGTCTGTGACCTGGTCAACTCGCTTGCGTCCGACGGCACTCTGATCCACCGCTCCTTCGCCGAGGTCTGCGAAAACATTCGCGACTTTACCGTGGCGTTGTCCGATGGCGGCGTCTTTCTGGGCTGTGGCGCGCTGCACTTTTACGGGCCACATCTGTGCGAGGTGCGTTCCATTGCGGTTATTCCAGCAGCCAAGAGCCAGGGAGCCGGTGGCCGTATCCTCACCGCGCTCATCGCCGAAGCAGAAGAGCACGGCATTCAATCCGTCTGCCTGTTCACGCGCATCCCTGACTTTTTCTTTAAATTCGGATTCCGCATCATCGAAGACAAAACCGAGCTGCCTGACAAAATCTTTAAAGACTGCCAGAGTTGCCCGCGTCTGCATCGCTGCGATGAGGTAGCCATGGTGCGCGGTCGCGTCCCTCGCGTCTCCATCCTCGGCCCGCGCGAAGAAGCCGAACAGCTAGTGCGCATCACCCTATAACTTCGACTGACTCAGCATCGTCGCTGCCACCGCAACCTGACCATAACTCAGCCCGCCATCCCCAGGGCTGACGTTCCTATGCTGAAAAACTTCGAATCCCTCAGCCTCCAGCTTCATGCGCAGTAGTCGTGCCAGTCGCCGGTTATGCATGCAGCCGCCGCTCAGCACAATCTGATTCACTCCAGTTGCATTCCGCGCCAACACCGCCGCTTTTACAAATCCTTCTGCCACTCCTGCATGAAAGCGCGCCGCAATCTTAGCCTTGCTTACTCCGTCGCGTAACTCCTTCACTAACTCGCGCCATAACAGGGCGGCACTGATTCGCATTGGTTCGCGTACAGCCCAATCCCCTCCAGCGAACTCCAATGCGTAGCCCGGCACGTCATCCGGCTCATCCACGGCAATGCCTTCCAGCTCAATCGCTGCCTGCGCCTCGTAATCCACCACACGCCGCCCCAGCACAACAGCGGCCACTGCGTCGAAGAGTCTTCCCAGGCTCGAAGTCAATGGAACATTCACGCCCCGCTCCATCATTCGCGTCAAAACGCGAACCTCTTTTTCCGTTGCGCCCACCAATGCCAGTGTTTCAACAGACATTACGTCAAAGCCCGCGGCCTGCAAATTCCCCAGCGCCATACGCCACGGCTCCTTGATGGCCGCCTCGCCTCCGGGCATGGGCACATATTCAAGATGCGCAAACCGCACGAAGCCCGCGAGGTTCGAGATCAGCACTTCCCCGCCCCAGATCTTTCCATCGCTTCCGTAACCAGTGCCGTCGAGCGCCAGCCCGATCACAGTGTCCGTAAGTCCGTGCTCAGCCATGCACCCAGCCACGTGAGCATGGTGATGCTGCACGGCGATTGTCTGCAATCCTCGCTCTTTCGCCCACCCCTGCGCCCAACCGGTTGAGAGATACCCCGGATGCAGGTCGTGAACAACAGTCTGCGGTTCAATCTCAAACGTCCGCATCAGGTGATCGAGCGACTCGCGGAAAAACTCCAGGCCCGTCAGGTTTTCCAGGTCGCCCAGATGCTGGCTCTGGTAGGCAAATCGCCCGCGCGCCAGCGCGAAGACATTTTTTAGATGGCCTCCGACAGCCAGCAGCGGCGGCACATCGAAGGGCAACGCCACACCCATCGGCACAAATCCGCGCGCGCGCCTGATCAGTTGCGGCGCTCCATCTACCACGGCGGCTACCGAGTCGTCGCAACGCTGCAAGATCTCGCGGTCATGCATCAGGAAGGCATCTGCAATCCCGCCCAGGCGCGCCCTCGCCTCGTCGTTGTCAATTGCAATTGGTTCTTCGCTGAGGTTGGCCGATGTCATCACCAGCGCCTTCACGCGAGCATCGGCAAAAAGCAGATGCTGAAGCGGCGCGTAAGGCAGGTAGACGCCCAACCAGGGAATCCCCGGCGCAACAGCTTCCGTAATTCCGCTCCCTTCGCGCCGCCGCGCCAGCACAATCGGCCGTGCCGGCGTCAAGAGCAGCGCCTCTTCTTCCGCCGTCAACACGCACACCTGTCGCGCCGCCTCCAGATCGCGCACCATCACCGCCAAAGGCTTCCCGTAGCGGCGTTTGCGCTCGCGCAGCCGCATCACCGCCGCCTGGCTGGTTGCTTCCACACTCAAATGAAAGCCGCCGATCCCCTTGATGGCTACAATCTTCCCTGCCGCGAGCAGTTGCAGCGTCTGCTCCACTGCCTCTTCACCAGTGCTCGATTCGGAATCTGCCGTCTGTACCAACCAAACCTGCGGCCCGCACACCCAACAAGCGTTTGGTTGCGCATGGAAGCGCCGGTTCAGCGGATCGTCGTACTCACGCTGGCACTCCGGGCACATGGGGAACTTTGCCATCGAGGTTTGCGGCCGGTCATAGGGAATGCGCCGCGTGATCGTGAATCGCGGCCCGCAGTTGGTGCAGTTTAAAAACGGATAACGATAGCGCCGGTCTTGAGAGTCCAGCAACTCCCGCAGGCAATCCGGGCAGGTGGCCGCATCCGCCGGAATTCCTGTGCTTACCCGGCCCAGCACCTCGCTGGCAACGATTCGAAAGCCAGAATCCCCTACCAGGGCCAGCTCCCGTACCGCGACCGAATCAATACGCGCCAAGGGCGGAGCTTCGGTTTGCAGACGGGTGAGAAACGCCTCCACACGCTCCTCCGGCCCCTCGATCTCGATGGTCACCCCGTCGGTATCGTTGCCCACAAACCCCGCCAGTCCCTCCTCCAAGGCCAGCCGGTAGACAAACGGGCGATACCCTACCCCCTGCACCACGCCGCGCACCACCACGCCCCGCCGCAACGCTTCGTGCTGTCTTCGTATTGGTTGGGATTTGTCCGTCAAAAAATAGCCTCTCACCGCAGTCCAGCATAGCGCATCACGCCTATCTACACCGTCCCACACAATCTACGTATTCACGCGTCTACATCATGATGATGACCGGTAGCCAGGAAGCAGATAAACTTACTCTTATGATGAGCGGGATTGCATGCAGATTCAGCAGGATGCGCAGCATGCGGATGGGCGCTGCACAGGCCATTGCTGTTGCCTGTGTTCTGGCCTCGTTGACAGTCGCCTCTTTTCACGCTCAGCAGCCCGACTCTTCGGCGGTCATTCGCAGCATTGACGCTGCGGTTCACGCCCGGTTTGACGCCATCGCCGAATACACCGTCACCGAGCACTACGCCGTCTACCGGGGCAGCGGCGCTACCAAACCGATGGCGGAGATGACCGTCAAGACCCTGTATCGCAGGGATGAGGGCAAGAATTACACCATCCTCTCGCAGTCCGGCCCTGAGATCGTGCAGAAGATGGCCTTCCGTACGCTTCTGGACAATGAACAACGCATCAACCAGCCCGGCAACCGGGAGGCTTCATGGTTTACCTCGGCAAACTACGAGATGAATCTAAAGCCTGGCGGGCCAGTGCAGTTGGATGGGCGTGAATGCCTGCTTTTGGTCATCTCCCCCAAGCGCAAGGCTCCCAATCTCATTGTGGGAACCATCTGGGTCGACGCTAAAGACGGTTCCATCGTCCAGATTCAGGGAATGGCGTCCAAGAGCCCGTCTTTCTGGGCTGGACCCACGCAGATGACGCGCCAGTACATAAACGTAAATGGCTTTGCCATGGCCACGCACGCCCGGGCCGTTGCCAATAGCTTTCTGTTTGGCCAAACAGTCGTCACCATCGATTATTCGGATTACCACATCCAGCTGCGTCCAGCCTGGTAGTTAAATACATTTGAATTTGCCACGCCAATTCAGTAGCGTATGCGCTATACTGAATTTCGTGCTACCGATTTTTGGCGACTGGAAACTCGATGCCGCGCTCGGCTCCTGCCTTCTGCTGGGGCTGCGCCACGGCTTCGACTATGACCACCTGGCCGCTATCAGCGACATCACCGCGGTGCAGCGCAATTGGCGCAGCGGACTTCGCCTGGGAATGACCTATGCCCTGGGCCACGCCTTTACAGTGGCCGCGCTGGGCATCGCCGTGCTGGAGTTGCACCTGGGCCTGCCCGAAGGTCTGGACCACTGGGCGGAGCGGCTGATCGGTCTCACCCTCATCGTCCTCGGCGTCGGGGTAGTGGCGGGGATTCTCCGCAAGGACGCACACGGCCACACCCATAGCCGCATCGAGAGCCGCTTGGCCATCGCCATCAACGGAGTTCTATGGATTGGGTGGCGGATACGCCGCTGCTGGAACCCTCTAGCGCCGCAACCCGAGCGTTTTCAGTGGATGTACAACGGAAAGTCGGTCTTTGTCATCGGCATCCTGCACGGCGTAGGCGCTGAAACCCCCAGCCAGTTGGCTCTCTTTTTCCTCACCGCAAACCTGGGTGGAACCTCGCGCGGCATGATGGGGTTGGCGGCCTTTGCCGTGGGCCTTGTTGCCATGAATGCCCTCATGACCGCCACCATGGGCGGAGCCTTCAACGCCAGCGGCCACCACCATCCCCGCCTCTACCACGCCATCGCATGGACCGGCGCCATATACAGTTTCGTCATCGGCATCATCTTCCTCTTCGGAATCTCCGATCGCCTGCCCTCCCTCGGATAAGGAACCTCTGATTAAGCTGATGTTTTGAAAAAGCACTGCTTTACAGCTTGCGGAAAAATGCAAATGGTGGAGCAAGAAGCGTCAGGGCACGACTTTAGTCGTGCCGATGCGATCGAAAAAATGGATGGGTTTTACAGCTTGCGGAAAAATGCAAAAGGTGGAGCAAGAAGCGTCAGGGCACGACTTTAGTCGTGCCGATGCGATCAAAAAAATGGATGGGTTTTACAGGCTGCGGAAAAAGGCAAATGGTGGAGCAAGAAGCGTCAGGGCACGACTTCAGTCGTGCCGCAAGCGCAACAAAACAAATGATGGGCTTTAGCCCCTGCGGCTTGCTTTTCGTGTGAATCGCACAGAAACAAGCCTTTTTCCGCAAGCTGTTTAGCCCCTGAGGGAATGCGCTTTCAAAATGGGCACTTATTTAGGATCAGCGCTTCGCAACCGGCTCAAGAAGCGCATCCATGCAGCCCGGAGGCCCTATTACAGGGTTACATCGAGCGGGCAATTCATTGGGCAGCGCCACAACGTATCCGGTCCACCGTGCAGGTTCAGACTGCGGATAGTCCGTGCTTACGATCTGGGCTCCGCTTCTGAGCGCCATGTCGCGGCGGCGAACATCGTTGCTGCGCGCCTCCACAGTTTCTGAGTCGGCCCGTGTGCGCACCAGGTATCCCTGGCGAACCAGCGTGGCAATCGTAGCCTCGTCCCCGTCATTTTTTTCGATAAACGCCGCATCGGGCTGGCCGGGAGCAGCATTCGTAAACAACACTCGGCCACGCAATGCAGGATGCCCTTGTAGATATAGCGGGCCCACGTCCGTTTGATCCATCAGGAAGACAACCTTGCCGCGAGCCTGCGCGAGAGTAGGCCAGCCACCCTTTTTCACTGCTATGTTGAGCGCGCGATGATGTCCCCGCACCTGATCCGGAGTAATCATTTCGTCCGCCGGGAAGACCGACCGAATCTCTGCATCCAGCGCGTCCAGGGTCTCGGCTGTGAAAGGCTCAACGGCTGTCCAGGGATATTTGTTATCGGGCAGATGTTGCTTTGTCTCGACCAGGATGAAGATGGGCACATGCTCCGGATGGGCTTTGGACCAGGAACGGACAATCTGCAGGCAGGCGACAAACGGCTGGCAGTTGCTCACGTAATCCAGGTCCTGCATGTGCATCACTTTAAATCCCGGCTTCAGCATGACACCCTCCGGATAAGGATCCCGGTCAGTAGGCAGACCGGCCTGGGCAACCGCCATCTGCCCCTTGGGATGCGCGAAACGGCCGCCCTGGCTATCGGCAAAGATATCCAACTCAATCTGCCTGACTCCGTGGCTCAACTGGGTAGCAAGATCGGCATGAGCGTAATCGAGGCCAGCTAAATCCTTGGGACTTTTCCGCTCCATAAGCTTCACGATTCCCGGCAAAAGTCCAGCATGATAGCTGTTGTGCGAACCGATCACCTGGATCTGATTGATGCGAACGGACGAATCCCCATTCCAACCCGGCTTCGGCGCTTGCGGAAATGCAAGCGTTGCAACCAGAGAAACTGCAAAAACTGCAAAAATAGATGGATGTAATCTCATCTCAAACCCCTTGTCTCGCGCCTTGAACTGTAGTAAGTGCCGCTAAGTATTGATGCTAGCTCATGCGGAGTCCTCTTCACCTTGTGAGGCTTATCACTCGCCAGCCAGGTTTGCGGCCTAAACAAGTTTTTAGCGATGCATAATCTTGCTTTCCCAATCCAGCACACTTTCCGGTCATGTAAAGGCGATTATCGGTTACAACTCCAAGTGACCGTGGTCACGAATCAAAACAGGTGCGAGGGCCTATAAGAAAGATAGACATGGAACCTGGCGTAGTGTCGTAATCGCTGAACGTTGTCTTCCATGTACGGAGGATTCGTGCCTGTATTCACCCCCCCGCCGTTGCCCAGCAGCGATAACCGCTGGAAGATCGTCAACGGCACCATGCGCAAGAATGGCTTTGCCCGTCATGCGCTGATCGAAACGCTTCATACTGTCCAGTCTGCCTTCGGCTATCTCGACGACGATTCGATTCGTTTTGTAGCCCTTTCCTTGCGCGTGCCGCTGAGCCAGGCCTATGGAGTCGTGACCTTTTACCACTACTTCAGCCTCAAGCCGCCGGGCAAGCACACGGCCACCGTCTGCGCCGGCACGGCCTGCTATATCAAGGGCTCTGACAAGCTGATAGCCGCAGCCGAAAAACGCCTGGGCATTCCCCGTGGACAGACCACCAGCAACGGCCAAATCAGCCTGATGACCGCCCGCTGCGTGGGAGCCTGCAGCCGCGCGCCCGTTGTGATGTGCGATGGCGAAGTAGTGGGTGAAATGACCTCTGAACAAATGCTCGAGCAACTCGAAAGGTGGGCTGTGGAATGACAATCGAAGAGCTCGAACAGGTAGCCAAAAGCGTTTGCCAGGAAAACGAAAAATACGATTTTGAAGTGAATGTCTGCATGGACCTGGCCTGCATGAGCCAGGGCGCGGACCGTTTACGGGAAGCGCTGGAGAAGGCCTCCGGATTATCGGACAAAAATGTGCTCGTCCGCCGGACGGGGTGCATGGGGCCCTGCTCTTCCGGGCCGCTGGTTCGCGTGGACCCTGAAGATACCCTTTACCACCATGTAAATGCCAAACACGCCGAGGCAATTATAAAAAGCCTGGGCGGAAAACCGGTGCCTGAGTTGCAGTGCGATTTGAACGAGCACTTCGACAAGCAGGTGCGCGTGGTGCTCGAGAATGCCGGCCACATCGATCCGGAAAAAATCGACGACTACATTGCCCGCGACGGGTACAAGGCGCTGCTGACGGCGCTCACCGAGATGACCCCCAACGGCGTGATTCACCGCATCACCGAAAGCGGCCTCCGTGGGCGCGGCGGCGGCGGCTATCCCACCGGCCTGAAGTGGGGAACGGTGGCCAAGGCCTCAGGCGATCTGAAGTACGTAGTCTGCAACGGCGACGAGGGCGATCCCGGAGCGTTCATGGATCGCAGCGTGATGGAAGGCGATCCCCATCGAGTCATCGAGGGCATGGCCATCGCCGCATACGCCGTAGGCGCCAGCAAAGGCTTCATCTATGTCCGTGCCGAATACCCTGTTGCCGTCTCCCGTCTGACCACAGCCATCCGCGAGGCTCGCCGCCGCAGTTTGCTGGGCAATGGCATTTGCAATACTCCCTTCAACTTCGATGTTGAAATCCGCCTCGGCGCCGGAGCATTCGTCTGCGGCGAGGAAACAGCGTTGCTGGCCTCCATCGAGGGCAAGCGCGGCACTCCCAGACCGCGCCCTCCCTACCCGGCGGTCAGCGGCCTCTTCGGCAAGCCCACGCTTATCAACAACGTCGAGACCTTCGCCAACATCGCGCCCATCATCCGCAACGGCGGCAAGTGGTTTGCCAACATGGGTTCGGAGAGAAGCAAGGGCACCAAGGTCTTCGCCCTCACCGGCAAAATCGCCAACACCGGCCTCGTCGAAGTGCCTATGGGCATCAAGCTGCGCGAGATCATCGAGGTCATCGGCGGCGGCGTTCCGGATGGGCATACCTTCAAAGCGGTGCAGACCGGCGGCCCATCCGGCGGCTGCATCCCCGCCGAGATGCTGGATCTGGGCGTCAGCTACGATGCCCTCATGGCAGTCGGTTCCATCATGGGCTCCGGCGGCATGATCGTCATGGACGACACCTCCTGCATGGTCAACGTGGCGCGCTTCTTCGTCGAGTTCTGCATGACCGAGTCCTGCGGCAAATGCATTCCCTGCCGCGCGGGCACGGCGCAGATGTTTACCCTGCTGAGCCACATCTGCACTGGCGCAGGAACCATGGAAGACCTCGACCTGCTGGTCAGCCTCTGCGAAACCATCAAGGAAACCAGCCTATGCGGGCTGGGACAGACGGCGCCCAATCCCGTGCTCAGCACGCTCAAGTACTTCAGGAACGAGTACATCGAACACATTGTCAATAAGCGTTGTCCGGCTGGCGTCTGCAATATGGACGCGCCCGCGCCCGTTGCCGTTCCCACGGAGGTGTTGGCATGAGCGAAAGCATGGGCGTCAAAACTCTGATCATCGATGGCCAGGAAGTAAGCGCGCGCTCTGGCCAGACCATTCTTGAAGTGGCGCGGGAAAACGACATCAACATTCCTACCCTCTGCCATCTGGAGGGCCTGGGCTCTGTCGGCGCATGCCGCCTCTGCCTGGTGGAGATTAAGGGCAACAACAAGCTCTTGCCCGCCTGCGTGGCCCACATCCACGAAGGCATGGATGTCGTGACCGACTCGGAGCGGCTCCGCAAGCACCGCCGCGTCATCCTCGAGTTGTTGTTCGCCGAACGCAACCACATCTGCTCGGTCTGCGTCTCCAACGGCCACTGTGAGCTGCAAGCGCTGGCCCAGAGCCAGGGCCTGACCCATATCACCCTGCCTTATCGCAACCCCGTGCTCGCTGTGGATGCCTCGCACGAGCGCTTCTCCGTTGACCACAACCGCTGCATCCTCTGTACCCGCTGCGTGCGCGTCTGCGCTGAGATTGAAGGCGCACACATCTGGGATGTGATGGGTCGCGGCATCGACTCCATCGTCATCACCGATCTGCACGAAAACTGGGGAGATTCCAGTTGCACTCGCTGCGGCAAGTGCGTGCAGTGCTGCCCAACCGGAGCTCTCTTCGACAAGAGTAAGATCGGCTCCGAGCACCCCAAGTATCCCGATTTTTTGCCCTACCTGAACCTTATGAGGGAAGCGCAATGAGCAAACTGAAAGTGGCAACCGTGTGGCTGGACGGATGTTCCGGCTGTCATATGTCGTTCCTCGACATGGATGAAAAGGTCCTTGAACTGGCCAAACTGATCGAGGTGGTCTACAGTCCTCTCGTCGATGCCAAGAACTTCCCCGACGAGGTGGATATCGCCTTGGTCGAAGGAGCTGTGGCCTCGGTGGACGACGAAATAAAGATCAAGAAGGTTCGCGCCCACTCCAAAATGCTGATCGCCATGGGCGACTGTGCCATCACCGGCAACGTGCCCTCCATGCGCAATCCCTTCGGCCCTGAAGCAATTCTGAACCGTGCGTACATTGAGAACGCCAGCTTGCAGCAGCAGATTCCATGCGTCGTAGTGCCCAAGCTGCTCAAGATTGTGCGGCCCATCCACGAATTCGTGACTGTGGATGTCTTCCTGCCCGGCTGCCCGCCCTCGGCCGAGACCTTTCACGCAGCGCTCACTGCGCTGATAACCGGTGCGCCGCTGGATATTTCAGCCCTCACCCGTTTTGGAGCTTGAGTTATGAGCCAGACGATCACCATCGATCCCGTAACGCGCCTCGAAGGCCACGGCAAAATCACCATCCAACTCAACGCCCAGGGCGAGGTGGAGGATGCGCACTTTCACGTCACCCAGGTACGCGGCTTTGAGAAGTTCTGCGAAGGCCGGCCGTTTTACGAGATGCCCAGCCTGACGGCGCGCATCTGTGGCATCTGTCCCGTCTCCCACCTGCTGGCCTCCGCCAAGGCCTGCGAAGCCATCATGGCGGTTCGCATTCCGCATACCGCCGCGCAACTGCGCCGCCTGTTGAATATGGCCCAGTTGGTGCAGTCGCACGCCCTCAGCTTCTTCCATCTCTCGTCGCCTGATCTGTTGCTGGGCATGGAATCCGACCCCGCTGCGCGCAACATCTTCGGCGTCGCCGCCGCGCGGCCCGACCTGGGCCTGGCCGGCATTGGGTTGCGACGCTTTGGCCAGCACATCATCGAGTTGCTCGCCACCAAGCGCATCCACACCGGGTGGGTGGTACCCGGCGGCGTTACCGAGCCGCTCTCCTCAGCGCACCGCGACGAAATTTTGGCCTCGATTCCCCAGGCCTATGCCGACCTCAAGCTGGCGCTGACCGCTTACAAGCAGATCGCCGGCTCCTTCAAGCCGGAGATCAAGGTCTTCGCCAACTTCCCCTCCAACTACCTCGGCCTTATCAACGAAGACGAGTCCATCGAGTTCACTGACGGCACGCTGCGGCTCATCGATCCCAAGGGCGCTGTCATCGAAGACGGCATCACCGCCAGCCGCTTCACCGAGGTAATTGGCGAGGCCGTCGAAAACTACAGCTACACCAAGTTCGTCTACTACAAGCCGCTCGGTTATCCCAAAGGAAGTTATCGCGTGGGTCCGCTGGCGCGTCTCAATATCGTCAAGTCCATGGGAACGCCTCAGGCCGACAAGGAACTGGCTGAGTTCAAGCAACTGGCTACAGGTCCGGTCGAAAGCTCATTCTTCTATCACCACGCGCGGCTCGTCGAAGCACTCTACGGCCTCGAGAATATCGAGCGCATCCTCGCCGATCCGCTCATCCTCGACAAGCACGTGCGCGCCGTAGCCGGTGTCAATCGTCTTGAAGGCGCGGGCCAGATCGAAGCTCCGCGCGGCACGCTGAATCATCACTACAAGGTCGACGAGAACGGCAAAATGACCTGGGCCAGCCTCGTCGTCGCCACCGGCCACAACAATAACGCCATGAACAAAGGCGTTCTTCAGTCGGCCAAGGCCTACGTCAAGGACGGTAAATTCACCCCCGGCGCGCTTAACCGCATCGAGGCCGTGATCCGCACCTTCGATCCCTGCCTCAGTTGCTCCACCCACGCCTTCGGCCAAATGCCGCTGGCCCTCACGCTTGTCAACGTCGACGGCGAGGTCGTCGACCAGCTCGTCAGCTAAACTGAATTAATGAGATCTACAAAGGCCCGATGCCTCATTCTCGCCTGCGGAAATACGCTGCGTCGGGATGACGGCGTCGGGCTTTGGCTTGCCGAGTGGGCGGAGAAGCGATTTGCCGGGCAATCGGGCGTGCGCATCATCGCCGACCATCAATGGACTCCGGAGCTGGCGGAATACGTCGCTCGCGCCCAATCCGTCCTCTTTATCGATTGCTCCCTTGATTCAATTCCCGGCTCGCTCAATATGTGTCTCGTCAAGCCAGCCTCCGGCAGCCCGGAACACAACACCCACCATCTCGGCGCGGCCGAACTACTCGCGCTTGGCCGCGAGCTTTATAGTTCCCTGCCCCGCGAAGCTCTGCAACTCACCATCGGCGCCGACTCAATCGAGTTTGGTGAAGCCTTCAGCCCTGCCGTGACCGCAGCGCTTCCCAACGCCTGCCGCCTGATCGAAGAAACCGTCTATCGCTTCCTCTCTGGCCAGGAACTCTCGCAATAATCTCAGTGAAGGTAATTGTGAATCTCCAGCACGTAGGCATACTTGCCCGGTAGTTGCTCCGGCAACAGAACCTGCAGCTTGCTGCTTGCAGCCCTGGTTTTCAGTTCTTTCAGCCGTCCCCTATTGCCGATGAGATAGACCCTGATGTTGGGAGTCCATTGGAAATCCTCAAACGTCACAGTCCGCGCCTTGGGAGTTCCCAGCAAAATCGCATTGATGTGCCCCTGATAGGTGTAGCGCAACTCATCGCCCTCGACCGTCTTCCCCTCCGCGTGTGTCCATGGCTCTGTATCGTAGATCGCCTTGCCGTTCTGCTTGAGCCACGCGCCCAGTTCTTTCAACCGCTCCATCTGCACCGGCGGAATCGTTCCATCGGCCTCCGGTCCCACATCCAGCAGCAGGTTGCCGTTCTTGCTCACTATATCCACCAGCAGCGCGATCAACTCACCCGCGGAGATCGTCTCCGCCTCGCCTTCGGCCCTGTTATATCCAAAGGACCGGCCCAGCCCTCTGCACTCTTCCCACTTCTTCTTGCTGATCTGGTCCATCTTCTGGTACTCGGGCGAGGTAAAGTCCGCGTGCGCAATCCCAAAGCGATCGTCGATGGCGCCCTCGGGCACAGCGTTGTAATAATCCGCCTCCACCTCCAGCGCCTTGCCCGTCTTCGGCCAGTCAATATCGTTCCACAGCACCGAGGGATGGTAGCGTTCGATCAACTCATGAATCTGCGCGTTGGCGTACCTGCCATATTCTTCGCTCTGCGGTTTTACCTTTTCATAATCCGCTTTCGTACGGATAGGCCCCGGCACAAAGCTCCAGTCGTATCCCCCGGAGTAATACAACCCCATTTGCATCTTCTGTTTCCTTACCGCCGCGGTCAGCTCTCCCACAATGTCGCGCGTGGCGTGCTGCCGGTCTGCCGGTAGCGTGGGATTGGGAATCGAACTCGGCCACAGCGTAAAGCCCTCATGGTGCTTGCTGGTCAGCACTACGTACTTTGCGCCTGACTGACGAAAGATCTTGGCCCACTCGTCCGGCTTCCACTTTTGTATCTCGCGATTGAAAACCGGCGCAAAGTCGTAATAATTAAACTCTGCTCCGTAGTGCTCACGATGGTAAGCCTCGGTGGGCGACCCTTCGATGCGCATGGTGTTGTAATACCACTCTGCGTATGGATTATCCCGAATATACTCTTCCGAGGAAAAATCGTGATTGGGATGCGAGAGCGGTGCCCAGCCCGGAACCGAATACAATCCCCAGTGGATGAAGATGCCCAGCTTTGCGTGGGTATACCAGAAGGGAACCTGATGCTGGTCGAGCGACGCAATCGTCGGCTCGTACTTTGCCGGCGCCTGCGCCATGCAAAGGCCGCACATCCCAGCAAGCGCCCCCCCAATCAACCCTGAAAACACGTGTCCGCGCATCCTCTCCGCTCCTGTTTCACCAATAAGAACTTATCCTTTGGAAGACACAAACCTGCGCCACAGCATTCGAACAGCTCTGCAAACTAACCAGAGAAGAAATACCACCAAACACAGAAGCCCGAGGAGTTGCCATTTCAACTGGTCCACAATTTGGTTGATCACTCGCAATTTGTCGCCGGCGGTCCATTCTTCGCGAAGTTTGCCATCGACGACGCGCCAAATCGTGATGCCACGCATCTCGATCTTGGCGCCGGTCGCTGGCAGCCAGCCCATTGAAGTGGTGTTGGTCCCGCGCGCTATCCACAGCACTGAAACCAGATCGCCCTCGGCAACCATCGGGCCATAGCTGATCGTCAGGTCAGGGCATGCCTGCTTCTCCGAGCGAGCCCATGCCTGATCCTCTTGCAGACTGGCATCTCTGTGCAATCCATGATTAACGAAATCCGGGGCGTAAATCTCGTCCGCAACCTGGAACTTCCCCTGATTGAATATTTCATCAAAAACCCGTCTGGCGACGGCCTTGTTTTTTTCTTGCAGTGAGACTTCAGTTGGAACGGGGCTTGTCGGAGTTGAAGCAATTGCCGCCCATGCTGGCGCAAAGAGCAGGAGCACGAATGCCATGGTTCTTTTCATGGACTTCCTCCTGCCCCATCTATACGCTCGCGGTGACTGTTATGTTCCAGAACCGCCATCTTGATGGGATCATCCACAGGCCGTTTGCCCAGGTCACGCGTTTGAGACCTGGGCAATTCGCCGGGCGCAAAGCCTCTCAGAACGCCGCGATAGTCTGACGCAAACTGTAAGAGCTCAGCGTCTTGATGTAGTTGCCGCGATCAAACGCGGAGGTATCAGGAACAGAACGGCGGCTGAGGCAGCCCCTCGTCTCCCACAGCGATGTGTACTCGCGCTTCTCCAGCCAGTACTGCATGTCGTCCAGCACTTTGCGGATATGCTCGATGCCGTGAATGTGTAAGGCCGACGCCATCAACACCACGCCGCCTCCCGCCATGATGCTCTTCAGCACGTCCTCGGCGGAGTGAACGCCGCCGGTGATGGCGATGTCGAGGTTCACGTGACCGTAGAGAATCGCCGCCCAGTGCAGCCGTGGCAGCAACTCCGAGGGCTTTGAGAAATGCAGCGTGGGCCGCACTTCCAGTGTTTCAATGTCAAAATCCGGCTGATAGAAGCGGTTGAACAGCGCCACACCGCGTGCTCCTGCCTCCTCCAGTTGCCCCACCAGGTGCGGCAAACTTGTAAACCACTGAGACAACTTCACCGACACCGGAACCTTGACCGCGGCTGTAACTTCAGCCACCAGTTTCAGCAGTTGCCCTTCCATCTCCGCCGATGTCTGGCTCTTGTCCGTAGCCAGCGCGTAGGTATTTAACTCGATAGCGTCGACGCCGGCTTTTTCCATATCCTTGGCAAAGCGCACCCATCCGCCGGGAGTAGCGCCATTCAGGCTGCCTAGAATAGGAATCTTCACCGCCTTCTTGCATTGCTGCACGTGCTCAAGGTAAGCCTCGTGCGACATGCGGTAGTCCTTCAAGTCCGGCAGGTAGCCAAGCGACTCGGCAAAGGACTCCGTGCCCCTCGACAAATCATCGTCCAGCGTCCGCGATTCCAGAGCCAGTTGCTCCTCAAAGAGCGAGTGAAGCACGATTGCCGCGGCTCCGCAGTCTTCCATGCGGCGAACATTGTCAATCGGATCCGACAGTGGCGTGGAGGAAACCACGACGGGGCCTTTCAGTTTCAAACCAAGATACTTCGTGGAAAAATCGATCATTCCGCACCTCCGGCAGTCTCCGCTGCCAGCTTTTGTTCGGACTTATCCTCAGGCTTCTCCGCGGGAGCGATGTGTGGCGTCTCCCCGCGGCCCGGCATTGCGGCCCGTGCTGAGTATACGCGCCATTGGCGCTCTACATCATCCTGCGCTTCCTTGAGCAGTTCAGCCGCCAATTCCGGATTGCTGCGCGCCAGCATAGTGTAACGCGCCTCGCGGTAGCTGTACTCCTTGAGCCGGATCGCCGGTGCCTTGGAGTCAAGCTGGAAGGGATTCTTGCCCTCCTCGCGCAACGCGGGGTTGTAGCGCATCAGCGGCCAGTAACCCGACTGCACAGCCAGTTTCTGTTGCTCCAACCCGTGCACCAGATCGTAACCGTGAGCGATGCAACTGGAGTACGCAATGATGATTGAAGGCCCATCATGCGCCTCGGCCTCCTGGAAGGCCTTCACCACATGGGTGTCATTGCCGCCCAGCGCCACCTGCGCCACATACACCGAGCCGTAGCTGACGGCTTCCATCGCCAGGTCTTTCCGGCTGGTCGTCTTGCCGCTGGCGGCAAATTTGGCCACCGCCCCGCGCGGCGTCGCCTTGGACATCTGCCCGCCGGTATTCGAGTAGACCTCTGTGTCCAGCACCAGCACGTTCACGTTTTTGCCCGAGCCGAGCACATGGTCCAGCCCGCCGAATCCAATGTCAAACGCCCATCCGTCGCCGCCCAGAATCCACACGCTCTTGCGCACCAGCGTATCGGCAATGGCCAGCAGATTGACTGCGTCCGAGCTCTTATTGCTGGCCAGTTTCTCGCGCAGTGCCTTCACCCGCTCGCGCTGCTGGTTCACTTCCGTCTCGGTCTTCTGCGTAGCTTCCAGCAGAGACTTCGCCAGTTCCTCTCCAATAGCTCCAGCCTGCCTTTTCACCAGCAGCTCGGCAAACTCCTTCTGCTGGTCCAGCGCTATTCTCATGCCAAAGCCAAACTCGGCGTTGTCTTCAAACAGCGAGTTAGCCCACGCCGGCCCACGGCCCTGCGCATTACTGGCGTAAGGAGTAGTGGGCAGATTGCCGCCGTAAATCGACGAGCAACCCGTCGCGTTGGCGATATACAGCCGGTCGCCGAACAACTGCGTCAGCAGCTTGATGTAGGGTGTCTCTCCGCAGCCCGCGCAGGCGCCTGAAAACTCAAACAGCGGCTGCAACAGTTGCAGATCCTTCACCTGGCCGTGCGACAACTTGGAGCGATCCACCTCGGGAAGTCCAAGGAAGAACTCCCAGTTCGCGCGTTCGGCCTCGCGCAGAGGCGCCTGCGGTGCCATGTTAATGGCCTTGTGGCTGGCGTCGCTCTTGCTCTTCACCGGGCAAACATCCACGCACACCGCGCATCCGGTGCAATCTTCCGGCGCCACCTGTAGCGTGTAGTGGTCCTGCTCCATACCCTTCCACTTTGGCTTGGCCCACTGCAAGGTAGACGGCGCATTTTTGGCAAGCTCAGACGAGTAGACCTTGGCGCGAATCAC
>JBEKFS010000050.1:0-21592 GCA_050013195.1 Occallatibacter sp. | reverse complement strand
CAGCGGCCGATCATTGCCGAGAGGGGCGTGAATGGCGAGCCGGATCAGGATCAATACTTCAAGGGCGCACTGATGCTGAACACATTGCGCAGCGTGGTGAACGACGACGCCAAGTGGTGGGCGCTGCTGCACGGCTTCTATCAGCACTTCAAGTATCAGAATATTTTGACGGAAGACGTGGTGAGTTACTTCAATCAGCACACCGGCATGAATCTGACACCTGTTTTTGATCAGTATTTAAGACATGCGCAGATTCCACGGCTGGAGCTGCTTTTTGGCGAGGAGCCGGGCTTAGTGATGTATAAGTGGCGCGCCGATGAGGATAAGTTCGCAATGCCGGTGCGCGTGGGCAGGCCAGGAGAGTGGCAGATTATTCATCCGACGACTAAGTGGCAGTGGATGAAGACGCCGTTGACTAAAGATGAGTTTCAGGTGGCGACGGAGCTATATTACGTGGAGGTGAACAAGCAGTAGGGGAATACAAAACAGAGCGGGTGCATAGTATTTATCAGAAGAATACAGATCTCACTTGCCATGTTCGTAACGGAGAATGTGGCCATTACGTTTGTCGATCCATATTTGAGCTACACCCCCAACCGATAGAGGGGGCATATACCCATGCACTTCCCAGACATTTCCAGTGAGTGTTGCAATAAAGGGCCGCTC
This sequence comes from Occallatibacter sp., assembly GCA_050013195.1. Taxonomy (GTDB): domain Bacteria; phylum Acidobacteriota; class Terriglobia; order Terriglobales; family Acidobacteriaceae; genus Telmatobacter. The sequence goes on along the minus strand of JBEKFS010000050.1, from coordinate 20,926 downwards.
AGATTCAATCTGCTTCCGGCCATATATAGAAATCAGGGCTTTCTCTGCAACCCGAATGGCCGTGGCCTCATCGGGTACACTGTGATCGCCCTTTGCATAAACTACAAGCGCCATTGAACCTATCACGAGAGTAAGAATTCCGGTCCGAAGACAACGCTTCATCGCAATATCTCCATCAAAACTCGCAGGCCGTTCTCACACTACCCCGCGCTCTTGACGCGGACCACGGTGATTTTGGCGAAGCCTTCTTCAAAGACCGGCGGCTTGAGGCGTTCGGCCATCTTGCGCATCACGTCTTCGCTGACCGAGCGGTCGCGCTGGCTATTGCGCTCCAGGCAGACCTCCAGCGGCACATCGAAGAAGACTGCCTGCACCTCGTAGCCGAAGCTTTGGGACATCTTGATCCACTGGCGGCGCTCATGGACGGAGAGATTGGTGGCGTCCACGTAGTTCCATGGCATGCGGGCGATGAGCCGGGCGCGCAGGAGCGAGCGCAGGGTGGAAAAGACCAGCCCCTGGTAGCGCTGCTCCTCGACATCGTCGAAGAGGATGTTACGCAGCAGGTCGCTGGAGAGCGGGGTGACGCCGCGGCGGCGGAACCACGTGGTTTTTCCGGAGCCGGGCAGGCCGATGGCAAGCACCACGTAGCCTTTGGGTGCCTGGGGTGAGCGTCCGGCCACCTCCGGCTCAGGCGGCGCATGGGAGGGTATCTCCGGCTGGGTTTCGAGCTCGAAACGCCCGGAGCCGGCCGGCTCATTCCACTCCTGGCGGGTGGGTTGCTGCTGTTTGGCGGGCGATACGGGTCTTTGGGGCCGATCAGGCCTCGAGGGACGCGGCTGCGAATTCGCCGCAGGGAGCACGTCCGGATAGAGCGGGACCAGCGGCCGCAACTGATTCGATGGAAGTTCCTGGCCGATTTTGCCGGTGGATTCAGAGGTATTAGGGTTGCGTCGGGAACGTTTTCTCATGCCGCCTTCAACATTACTACTACGGGGATACCATACTTGCCGCAGGCGCTGCAAATATTGTGCACTGTGTCACATACAATCCTATATCGGGAACAGCATACTGTGGATGTGGGAAATCTGCGCAAATGGGGAAGAAATACGTTTTGTTTCGTCTCCACTGACCTGCAATAATACAATCAAGAGTTTGGTGGAATTGCGTGCCGGGCGGAACTGAGCGGTTCTCCAATTTACGTGCCCTTTTCAAAGCTGTGCAAGGTGCTTTTACTTCCACCCCACGGACGAAGACCTGTCCGCGGGGACCCCGGAAAGGAAAAAGCCACTCGGCAGTTGCGGTTTCGGGGTATAGCGATTGGAGAACCGCTGTCACCGCCGGATCAGTGCAAGCTCGAACCAGATAAACCACAGCCTCACCGACTACGAAGGAGAAGACAGACATGGCAGTTAAGGTTGGAATCAACGGCTTCGGCCGCATTGGCCGCAACGTATTACGCGCTTCACTGGGAAATCCGGAGATCGATTTTGTGGCTGTTAACGACTTGACCAGCCCGGCAACGCTGGCCCACCTGCTCAAGTACGACTCGATTCTGGGCAACTTGAAGAACGATATCAAGGCGGGTGACGATTTTATCTCCGTCGACGGCAAGAAGATCAAGGTCTTCGCGGAAAAGGATCCGGCCAAGCTGCCCTGGGCTGAAGTGGGCGCGCAGATTGTGCTCGAGTCCACGGGACGCTTTACGGACGCCACGGACGCCGGCAAGCACCTGGGAACAACGGTAAAGAAGGTCATCATCTCCGCCCCGGCGAAGAACGAGGACATGACCATTGTGCTGGGCGTCAATCAGAACAAGTATGACCCGGCCAAACACCACATTCTCTCCAACGCCAGTTGCACCACTAACTGCCTGGCGCCGGTGGTCAAGGTCATTCTGGAATCCTGCGGCATCATCAGCGGCATCATGACGACAATCCACAGCTATACGAACGACCAGGTCATTCTGGACTTTCCGCACAAGGACCTGCGCCGCGCCCGGGCCGCCGCGCTGAGCATGATTCCCACCTCGACAGGCGCAGCCAAGGCTCTCAAGCTGGTGATTCCGGAAAGTGCCGGCAAGCTGGACGGATTCGCGATTCGCGTTCCTACACCGAACGTCTCGCTCGTCGATTTGACTTTCATCGCCGAGAAACCCATCACCGCCGAAGCATTGAACGCCGCCTTCACGAAGGCCGCTGAGGGCGAGTTGAAGGGCATCCTGGGTGTTGACTCCAACCTTCTGGTCAGCTGCGACTACAAGGGCAACCCGCTCTCGTCCATCGTCGATCTTCCGTTGACCAAGGTCGTCGGCCAGAGCGTCAAGGTGCTGAGCTGGTACGACAACGAGTGGGGCTACTCCTGCCGCGTCGTCGATTTATTCAGCTTTTTGGCCAAGAAGGGCCTGTAATTACAGAAGTTTGGTTCGCACAAGTACGGTGCTAAATGGCAACTGAACTTTCGCAACTTGTCTCCGACGTATCGACTTGTCTATACGAAATCGATGCGTCGGGGACATGCTTTAAGGAGTTCAAACCAGGCGTTGGTCCTTATGGCGAACCGCAGCTCGTCAAGCTCATCGCAGAAAAACTGAATCAGAAATTCGGCTATGGTGGCCGTGCGATCACGAAGCGATATCCAGACTTATTAATTCGAGGGGATTGGGCAGTCGAGGTAAAGATTGCCAGACCATTCGGAGATAATGGCAAAGAAGCTGAAAATTGGTCGGTCAATTTGCTGCATCCATATCCCGGAAACGTTAGCGCTATCAGTGATTGTTACAAACTGCTCGAATATACTGGTCCCGAGCGTAAGGTTGTACTCGTGATTGGATACGAACACAATCCTCCACAAATTCACTTAGCGCCACTATTCAGGGCGTTCGAGGTAGTAGCAAGAGATGTATGCCGGATTCATCTGAGTGAACGCTCTGAGAATTGTCGAAGCGAACTAATTCACCCAATTCATCAAATACTCCATGTTGCAGCTTGGGAAGTCCTAGGAAGAATTGGATAATACGAAAATGACCCGCAAAAACATTCCCGGCACATCTCCCTACGAACCTATCATCGGATTTTCACGCGCGGTGCGCGTGGTGAACACCGTTCATCTTTCTGGGACCGGTCCGGTGGGGGCCGAAGACCTGGATGCTGCAGGACAGACGCGCCGCATCTTCGAGATTGCCGCCGCTGCGCTTGCCGAGGCCGGCGCTAGCTTCAACGATGTGGTCCGCACACGCATCTACCTGACCCGCGCAGAGGACTGGGAGGCGGTGGGCCGCGTGCATGGCGAATACTTCTCACAAGTTCGTCCTGCGGCTACTATGGTGGTAGTAGCAGCACTGCTCAACCCAGCCTGGCGTGTTGAAATAGAGATGGACGCCGTGGTTTCAGGTTTGAAGTATTGAACCGCATGGCTCTAAAATTGTTCAATAACAGAACTTCAAGGAAGGCACGGTACCATGCCCAAGCTCACGATTCGCGACATCGATCTGACCAACAAGAGGTTGTTTATCCGCGTTGATTTCAATGTGCCGCTGACAGAAGACGGCTCGACGATCACAGACGACACCCGCATCGTGGCCACGCTGCCCACCATTGAGTACGCGCTTCGGCGCAAGGCTAAAGTGATTCTGGCATCGCACCTGGGCCGCCCCAAAGGCAAACCGAATATGAAGTATTCGCTGCGCCCTGTGGTAGACCGGCTGCGCACCCTGCTGGGCAAGGCATTGGGCGAGACGGTCAACGTGGCCTTTGCTCCCGACTGCATCGGCGAAGTGACCGCCACCATGGCCCGGCAGCTTGAGTCCGGCCAAGTGCTGCTGCTGGAGAATCTGCGCTTTCACGCCGAGGAAGAGGCCAACGATCCGGCCTTCTCCAAGGAACTGGCCTCGCTGGCTGATGTGTACGTCAACGACGCATTCGGTTCGGCGCACCGCGCCCACGCATCGACGGAAGGAATTACGCACTTCCTCAAGCCCGCCGTTGCCGGCCTGCTGATGGAAAAGGAGATTACTTACCTGGGCAAGGCGCTGGAATCGCCGGAAAAGCCGTTTGTCGCCATCATTGGCGGCTCGAAAATTTCCGGCAAGATCGACGTGATTGATAATTTACTCGACAAGGTGGACACGCTGGTCATCGTCGGCGGCATGGCTTACACCTTTGAGCGCGCACTGGGCGTGACGACCGGCAAGTCGCTGGTTGAGGAAGACAAGATCGATATGGCCAAAGCGGCCCTCAACAAGGCCAAGGCAAAGGGCGTCAAGCTGCTGCTGCCGGTGGATAACATCTTGGCGGATAACTTTGCCGCCGACGCCAAGACTCAAGTGTGGGATTGCTCGAAGAACTTTCCCGCTGACTGGCAGGGACTGGACATTGGGCCCAAGTCGATTGCGGCGATTGAAGAAGTGGTTTCGACGGCGCGGACGATTGTTTGGAATGGACCGGCGGGCGTCTTCGAGTTTCCGCGCTTTGCGGTGGGCACCAACGCTATCGCCAAAGCTGTTGCGGCCAACCGGGCGGCGACGTCGATCATCGGTGGCGGCGATTCCGTTTCGGCGATCAACCAGGCCGGGGTAGCCGACCAGATCACACACATCTCCACCGGCGGCGGTGCTTCGCTGGAGTTTCTGGAAGGCAAGAAGCTGCCCGGCGTCGAAGCGCTGACGAATAAGTAAATCAGCCGACAGCTAACAGTCATCCCCGTATTCGCGCAGAGATATGCCGGATGCGGGGATTTTCTTTTTTACCCGATGAGTGACGAACGCAAATAGGCATATACTGGTGCGGTTGGTTGAAAGGATGATTACGATGTCCGTTGAATTGGAGAAACCAACCGTGGAAGCGGTGAAGGCTGCAGTCAAGACGTTCGACGAGAAGTATAGAGTCTTCGAAGATGCGCTTACAGGGTTGTTAGAGCACTATCCGAATAACACCAAAACTGCCGATGTGCTGCTGAAGGTCCTCACAGTCAACGATCTCTACTCGACTCAGATTCCTCTATTCAGCGACCGCATTCCTACCGTTTATGAAGTTGTTGACCATATAGTAGAACGCAAAATTGATTCCGACTTGGATTCGGGTTCGACTGGCTTAATCTACGACATCGCAAGGACTGAAATTCATAATAAAATCCACTTCAACTACTCGTTTGCAACCAAGTACTGCAGCTGGCATCGGCAGGATTTATTTCCGATTTATGATTCACGGGTGGACGAATACCTATGGTATGCACAGAATCAGGGTTGGATTGATCCTTTTAAGCGAGAGGAATTGAAGATATACAAAAGGCTTAAGGATGCCATTACCGAATTACAGGATAAATGCGGTCTTGGAGAGTTCAATTTCAAGCAGTTCGACAAGTTTCTATATTACGAAGGTGGAAAACTCCTCAAATAGAAGGAGCAGGAGACTATCCCAGATCTCTCTGTTGCTGATTGATTCAAAAAGGGTTGCCCAGTGCCTGCTTTTGGGGACTAAGGGTCTAACGGATTCCGCCTATCGGTGTTTGTGTGTTTATCTGTTTAGGTGTATATTGTTGATGGAGGGCATCCTATGTCAACTAATACCACCCGCTGGAACCTCGTTGTCCCCAAAGAACTCGACAAATCCCTGCGCCAGTTTCTTGCCAACGAAGGCAGAGGCAAGAAAGGCGAACTCTCCCGCTTTGTCACCGAGGCCGTTAACAAGCACATCTTTGATACTGCGCACGAAGCGGTCCTCGCGCACAATGCAAATGTGCCTTTGGAAGAGATTGAAGCGGCCGTTGAAGAGTCTCTCGCATGGGCTCGGGCGCGGATGGGAAAACGCTGATGCTGGTCCTACTGGACAGCAACATCTATTTCAGCGCATTGATTTCACCGCAAGGCTCCTCTGCTCGCATCGTCAGCGCCTGGAAGAATGGGAGGTTTTATTTGCTTACCTGCCAGCAGCAGATCAATGAGATTAGCGCGGCGAGCCGTAACCCCAAGTTTCGCGCTTTGTTTCAACCTCATCAAATCGGCTCCATGCTCAACCATCTCTACAAAGCAACCGTCTGGCCTGATCCTCTGCCCCACAAGCATGTGGCCGCCGATCCGACGGACAGCTACCTGCTCAACCTGATTGACGCGGCTCAGCCCGACTACGCCGTCACCGGGGATAAGCGGTCGGGTCTTCTACGGCTTGATACGCTGGGTCGGACGAAGATTCTGGGTGCAACAGCTTTCCTCTCGCAAGTGCTGCACCAATAAAGCGCGCTCCAAGATTGTTTCGACGGGAATCTTCAGTACCGCTCCCAGGTATCAAGCCGTCGCTTCCAAATCCGCGTAGTGCCGGTTCTCTCCATCTCCAGCGCAGGACGGCCTGACTTTTGTCAGGCCGATTGTGCTAAAGAGCTAGAAACTAAAAGCTAGCAGCTAGAAGCTGCACTTACGCTGCTTTTTGGTCGGTGGCTGAGCGGACGCGGAAGCGCTTCATCTGGATGCACAAGGTGCGCTCGATCTTGCGCAGGTCGTTGCGCTCGGCCGGGCCGGCAAAGGTGGAGGCTACGCCGTGGGCTGAGGCGCGGCCAGTGCGGCCTACGCGATGAACAAAGTCCTCGGCCATCTTGGGCATGTCGAAGTTGATGACGTGGGCCACGTTGGCCACATCGATGCCACGAGCGGCTACATCGGTGGCAACCAGAATGCGGTGACGGCCCTCGGAGAAGCTGCGCAGGGCCTGATTGCGCTGGGCCTGCGAGCGGTCGCCATGAATCTGCGTGGCTGAATGGCCGCTGCGAACCAGCCGGCGCGCCACGCGGTCGGCGCCGTGCTTGGTGCGCACGAAGACCAGGAAACTTCCCTGCTCGGCGCCCAGCAAGTGCTCGAGCAACTCCTGCTTTTTATCCGCCTCAACTTCAAAGGTGCGCAGCTCGACGTTATCGGCGGGCTTGAGCACCGAGCCGATTTCGACGCGGACGGGATTCGAGAGGTACTTGCGCGCCACATCTTTGACGGAGCTTTCGAGCGTGGCCGAGTAACAGAGCGTTTGGCGGACGGGAGGCAGCGCGGTTGCGATGCGGGCGATGGCCGGCTGAAAGCCCATGTCAAGCATGCGGTCTACTTCGTCGAGCACCAGGATTTTTACGCCGTCGAGACGGACAAGCCTGCGCTTGAGATAGTCCTCCAGGCGTCCGGGAGTGGCGACGATGAGGCGAGCGCCGCGGCGAATGGCGTCGAGCTGCGAACGCTCGGCGAGCCCGCCAACTACCAGGGCCACAGTCTGCGAGGAGCTGGTGCGCACGGCAAGAAAAGCCTGCTCCACCTGCATGGCCAGTTCGCGCGTAGGCAGCAGGATGAGCGCGAGCGCACCTTTGCCTTCGGACTTCTGCATCATCTCGATGATCGGGATGAGGAAGCCGAGCGTCTTGCCGGTTCCGGTCTGCGCGGTGGCCAGCACATCACGGCCTTCGAGGGCAGGAGGGATGCAAGCAGTCTGCACCGGGGTGGGAATTTCAAATTTGTTGGCATCGAGCCGCGCCATCATGGCGGGCGAAAGAGAAAACTGAGTAAACTTTGTTGTCAAAATTTGGGTACATTCCTGTAGGTTCCGCGAGCGCCAGTTTCCCTGGAGCCTGCAATCGGAACCGGACGAAGAGGTGTGCGCACCAGTTTGTAGGCGCGAACCTGCTAATCAATATGCGTAAGGGAGAACCGAAAGTCGAATCCAAGACCAGCCAGACATTCAAGGGAAGAACGCCTGCGCCCGGAGCTGCCGCACGCTACTTCATCGCCAGACGGCACGTCGCCGGCCGGCTCCACGCTCCCGCGCTTTCAAGCGTTTCCTGGGTTGCTGGCGCGGCATCCTTTGTTGGAGGAGACGAACGCACAGAGCACTACCGGGCCTGGTTTGACCCATGGCAGAGGCCCCCAGAAAGGGAGACTTTGTGGATACGCTGTAGGGGCTTGGGGAAAACTGTGCCAGGCAAACATGCTTTCGAAGGCTCGCTGCCGCTCACGGCCAAATCACTGAGCGCAACTACAGTGTAACACAGATGGGCTTCATTGGCACTTTAGCTTCCATGGCAGCATACACGATGAGGTGATTCCGCCAGGCCTGGATTAAGTTTGGCCCTCCGGAATTTTCCGTCCGGACTCCGCAACCTCTTGATGCATTTACACTAGTGGGGTGGAAGAAGTTCAACCTAAGTCGGATTCCAAGCCTGCCGGCTTCGCGCTTCGCTTTGTGGCGGCGGCGCTGATTGTGCGCGGCGATGAGATTCTGATCGGTCAACGCAGGCCGAATCAGCCAATGGCGCTCAAGTGGGAGTTTCCCGGCGGCAAGATTGAGCCAGGCGAGAGCCCGCAGCAGGCGCTGGCCCGCGAACTGCAGGAAGAGTTGGGCATTACGGCCACCATCGGCCCCGCTGTCACGCGCATCCGCCACAACTACCGCCATGGCGGTGCGGTGGATTTGCAGTTTTTTGCGGTGCGCGAATTTTCCGGGGAGATCGTGAACCACATCTACCATCAGTTTCGCTGGGTGCGGCTGCAAGAGCTCTCCGACTACGAGTTTCTGGCCGCTGACCGCGGGCTGATTAAGGACTTGGCGGCGGGGAAGCTGCTGTAGACGCCGGCGATGAGGCAGGCGGGACTTTCCGTCCAGGCAGACTCCTTCGGTAGATCGGATGTGAAGAGTACAAACCTATTCAGGAAGAACAATTACACAGTCATGCAAGGCAAAGGAGATTGACAATGTCCGTCACCCGGCGCCAACTGCTACTCGGCACAACCACATTGCTTGGCAGCAATTCCCTTCCCTTTCGCGTTTTGGCGCAATCAGTCGCAGCCGCTTCACCGGATGTTCCGGTTGCCACAACATCTGCGGCAAAGGCCCTCTACGATCAGATTGGCGCAGGCAGTTGGAGCGAACTTAACCACCGCCTCCACACTGTAAACGCCGACATCAAAGCCCACGGCCTGCGTCATATTCCCGGCGTCGAGGGAGCTTTCCTCACCGGCTATCCCTACAACGAGTTCTACGACTGGGATTTGTACTTCGAGAATCTTTACCTCTCCTACTATGGCGTCTGGCAGTATTGCATCACTAATCTCAAAGAGTTTCTCAACCGCGAGCAGCCGGATGGCTATATCAATCGCAGTCTTATCAAGCAGCGCGACCGGCAGCAGTTCAAGCCCTTTCTGGCGCAACTTGTTGTGCTCGGCTCCAGGCAGAATCACGACGACTATGAGTGGCTGCGCGGAAACTACTACGACCGGCTGGTGAAATACATCGACAAGTGGTTTTCCTATGACTCGGACCACAACGGCTTGCCCGTATGGAACTCCGCGGATGCCGCAGGAACCGACAACCAGTGGTCGCGTGGCGGCGCTCTCGGCGCATTCGAGATTGAAGGCGTTGATCTAGCGTCGTATTTGATCCGCGAACTGCGCGCCATGGCTGTCATCGCCACGCAACTGAATCTGAACGCCGATAGCAAAGCATTCAATCGACATGCCGACCACTTGGTCAAGCTCATCAACACGACCTTCTGGGATGAGCAGCAGGGCATGTACTTTGACCGCAATGAAACGACCGGTAAGCGTGTTTACGTGAAGTCAGCCACCAACTTCATGCCGCTCTTTGCCGGCGCAGCCACGCCCGCGCGCGCCCGACGCATGATCCATGAACATCTGCTCAACCCCGAAGAGTTTTGGCTGACCTATCCGGTGGCCAGCTACGCGAAGACCGAGCCCGACTACTACCAAGGCTCTCACAAGGAGTGCAACTGGCGCGGTCCAACCTGGGCGCCCACCAACTACATGATCTTTCAGGGTCTGCGCAGTTACGGGTACCAGGCAGAGGCACGCGATCTGGCCACGCGCCTCTTCAACATGGCGGTGGTGAAGAACCCCGTCCTGCGCGAGTACTACAATGCCGAGACCGGAGAGGGGTTGGGACAGACACGCTTCTGGGGATTCACAGCCTTGTACTACGGGATGCTGCTCGAATCCATCCTGGGATACGACGCCTCGACCCTCAAGAACCTGGTCGAGCCGATTGTGACTCGAGAACTGGGTATCGACTTTCAGCAGGATGGTTAAATCTGCGAAATCAAAATCAATCCGCGCCTGCGCGTTTATCGGCTGGCCTGCGGAGGAACTGATGACAGTCTCCGGCGGTTTACACATCTGCGGATGCGCGTCCTTGCCCAGCGATAATGGCTGCTGGTTTGTGCGGCGATCCACCTCGCCAGAGGCCAGACGCGCAACCAGGGATAAAGTTGTTTGCGGAAGAGCTTCTCCTCGGGAATGGAGCGCGCCAGGGCGAGCATCTTGATGTATGTTGATTCGAATTCGGCGAGAATCACCTCGTAACGTTCGTTTTTCCACTTTTTATAAATGCGATCATTCAGGGCGGGCGTCTCGGTCCACTTCAGATCCTCGGCGGGAGTGCGCGGGCTGCCGCCTCGCAAGCCCTCCTCGTACCATCCGAGAAACATCTTCTTCCATTCAACCAGGTGGGCGAGAACATCCTTTGCGGACCATTCGTGACAGACGCCGGGAAGCTCCCGCTCCTCAGCGTCGAGGCTTTCGATGCATTTCTTTAGCAAGCGGTATTCTGTCTCGATGGCAGTGAGGAGCTCCTGCTTGGTTTTCGCGATGGGCATTGGAGGACTCGCTTCTTGCTTCACTTGATCAATGCCCCGGAATCATACCCCAGAGCATGATCAGTGTCATACCGATGACGATGATGCTGGTGGACCAGGCGATGACGTTCCAGAGGCGGGAGTTTTTGTACTCGCCCATCAAATCCTTGCGGTTGATGAGCATCAACATGAGGATGATGATGACAGGCAGAAGGACGCCGTTGAGTACCTGGGAGAGGATGGCTACGTTGATCAGTTGCGCGTCCGGCAGCAGGAGCACGGTCAGCGCGCCGCATACGATGAGCAACGAATAGAGCCAGTAGAAGAAGGGCGCTTCCTTGAAGGTTTTATCTACGCCGGATTCGACGCCCAGGCCTTCGCAGACGGTGTAGGCCGTGGAGAGTGGCAAAATCGAAGCGGCGAAGATCGAGGCGTTGAAAAGGCCGAAAGCGAAGAGGATGAAGGCGTAGTCACCGGCCAGGGGACGCATGGCTTCGGCTGCGTCCGCTGCTGTTTGGATGGCGCCCATGCCATGGACGAAGAGTGTGGCGGCGCAAGCGACGATGATGAACCAGGCAACAATGTCGGTGAATAAGCTGCCGACGATTACGTCGAGCCGCGAGGCAGCGTAGTCCTTGACGCGAATTCCCTTCTCCACGATGGAGGACTGCAGGTAGAACTGCATCCACGGGGCGATGGTGGTGCCGACGACGCCGATGGCCATATACATATAGGCCTTGTCGCTCCAAACAGAGTGGGCGGGCAACTGGACCGTGGCCAGAATCGCATCGTGCCAACTGGGCTGCGAAAGAACACCGGCAAAGATGTAGGAGATGTAAACCAGCGAAGCTATGATGAAGATTTTTTCTGTGCTCTTGTAGGTGCCGCGCACCACCATGTACCAGACGAGGGCCGCGCACAGAGGCACGGAGATGAACCGGGAAACATGAAAGAGATGCATGGAGCCGGCGATGCCGATGAACTCCGTGACCACGTTGGTGTAGTTGACCACTACAAGCAGCACCATCAGGATGAAAGTGAGGCGCAGGCCGAACTCCTCGCGAATGAGGTCGCTGAGGCCTTTGCCGGTGACCACACCCATGCGGGCGCACATCTCCTGTACCACGATGAGCGCGATGGTGATGGGAATGATGGTCCAGAGAAGGGTGTAACCGTATTGCGCGCCTGCCTGGGAGTAAGTGAGGATGCCGCCGGAGTCGTTATCGACGTTGGCTGTAATGAATCCGGGGCCGAGAACGGCCAAAAACAGCAGCATCCGGGTTCGCCAACGCTTCAACATTTTGGCCGGTTCCTATTGTGGAGTCATAGATGGTTTGTTCACGCTGTCTTTTTGACCATAACAGGCCGGGGGCAGGGGCGGGAAACTGATCAGATGCGGGCTGGGAAGAGGCCTGAAAAGAGGGGTTGACAAACTCTAATTATCTTGGTACATTGGTACTAATGTACCAGGAGGAGTTATGACACAAGAACAGCAACATCGTGAACCCGTCTTAGTGGAGCGCGTCCAGACCGGAGTACGGATGGAAAAGCGCTTGTTGAAGGTGCTCAAGGCCGTTGCCGAGTTGAAGGAGATGACGCTTGGTGATTTGTTGGAGGGAATTGTTCTGCATGCCTTCGAAGGAAAGCTGGTTCCCTTCTCTCCTCAAACGCTCAAGGAGATCGAGCAGTTCAAATTGATTTACGGGATGACGCTGAAGGCCAGTGACAGCCACAACCTTAAGGAGCGGAAGCCGCCTGCTGCGGGGCAGACGTCTTCGGCCAGGAAAACATAGTGGTTGCTTACCGCGCAAAACGTAGTAAAAAACTAAAGAACTGTAGTTATAGGTATCCCACCTTAGCCGCAAAAACAAGAACGCGGCGAAGGTGGGGCACCCGAAGTTTCTTACTCATGCAGTTCGTCAGGCGGTAGCATAAATCGGTGCATCCTGCTCCTCGACGATGGCGTCGGCGGTTAGGCTGAGCAGGGACGCAACCACATCGGCGGCGCCATATGAATTTTCGCCGGGCGCGAGGAACTGCGCGACGGTATTCAGATCGTCGCCCACCGTGATCAGCGGCGGCTCCTCGGCAAGATCGCCCTTGCGCACTTGAGCGAGGCCGATGTTAGCCAGCAAAGCGTTGCATAGGCACTTGCGTCCCACTGTATCCTCGGCCTTGCCACCCTTGGCGACGTAGTTGGCCACCGGCTCGGCGGAGCAGCGGTAGCCGATCTTGCCGTCTGCCGTGGCGTATGACTCGCGCAGCAGACCTATGTCGCAAACCCTGGTCCGCGCCGCAGTTACTTCAGGATCGGAGTATGTGCCCTGCAACAACGCCACTTTGAATGGGAATCCAGTGGGCGAGGCCACCGGATCTGTAAAGACCTCTCCGGTGCCTGTGGTTGCCTGGGCTATAAGCGACTGTTTGAGATCTGGACGCAGACCGGACTCTCGCGAAAAGGCGAACGCGGTGCCTACCTGCACACCGGTAGCGCCCTCATCGAGAGCAAAGCGCAGGCTCTTGGCGTTGCCGTATCCCCCGGCCAGCCAGAAGGGCACGCCCAGCGCGCGCAGTCCTGCAAGGTCTACCTGATCGCGTTCACCGTAGACCGGCTCACCGGCAGCGTTGAGCAGCAACTTGCCCCGTGGCGGCGCATTGTGTCCGCCGGCCGTGGGGCTTTCGATGACCAGCCCATCGACGCGGCCGCTGGCCCGGCGCAGCATGGTCGTGGCCAGGGTGTTGGAGCTGACGATGGCCAGAAAGCGTGGCCGGTAGAGAACAGGAAGCGGTCCTTCGATGTAATCAGCAGGATCGAAGCGCATGGCCGTGTCAGCATCCTGGGCCGCGCCGGTAACCGCAAGGCGGTACTCCGCCGGCTGTTGCGCAGCATAGGCGTCAAGGACGCCGGGAATATGGAGCGGGATGCCCGCGCCCATGAGCACGTAGCCCACGCCGGCCAGCATCGCTCCGTAAATGGAAGAGAGGTGCGGCATCTGCACCTTCTCAAGAAAATTGATGCCGACGGCGTTCTTGTGTCCTTCGCGCGCCAGATAGACCTCGACGAAATTGCTCACAATGCACAGTTCGACCACCTTGCGCAGATCGCGACGTTGGTGCATGGGCATGAGCGGATACGGCGAGCCGGCGGGCTTGCCACCGGGAATATAGAAATCGTCCCAGATGCGCTGGGCCATCTCGGGAAAGGGGAATGCATCCAGCCCGCGGCGCATGTGACCACCGGGATCACCATCGGCTAGACGACGAACAAAGACCGAGTCAAGCGCGGTGCCGGATACCACGCCGAGCTGACCGAGTTTGGAGACAGCATTGGCGAGGCTCCAGTTCGAAACGCCCACACCCATGCCGCCCTGAATGATTTTGGGAAACTGCACCATCTATGAATTGTTTCACAGATCGGGCTGAATCCCTATTTTTCTAGGAGGTAAGTGTGCAAATAAATACATGGGGTGAGCAATATTGCACAAGAAATGCGGATTTGAACGACTTACGGGATGCGCCAGAAAAAGGAGAGCGGCGAGAAATGCTCGTCAGATAACCATCCGGGCGGCATGCCGTGAGCTCATGCCGCCCGGAACGGGTGCGGAAACCTGCCCGTTAGCATTTATCGTATTCATCTTCGACTCGGGGAAAACAGGCAAAACACAAAAAGATTAACAAATTCCAGGCTATAAAAATAAAAAGAGCGAACCGTGTCTCGTCAGAAAGAGGAGCCTCAGCTTCACCCACATATCTGGCCGATAAAATGATCATCGTTTTCAGCACGACAGCTCCGGATTGGAACATCATGCCCCAACGGATAATCGAGATCCAGAATTTGTCTAGATTCCACAGTTTCCATGCGCTGGCAAGATAAATCACTCCAAAGATCAGGAATATAAAGGGAAGGCCCTGGGCATAGGCCCCCACCGACCTTCCCGCACCCGCCATAGCGGGCTGAGCCTCGCGTGGAAGCAGACTGAAGATCAGATCCGGCCGGGCGATGAGAAAAGATGTCACACTCGATTCCGGGTCGCCCCAGGGAACCAGGGCAAGGAGCAAGTTAACCACACCCTTGATAAACATGTAACCGCAGATCAAGCGGATGAAGATCGGCTGATGGCTCTTCGCCTTCGACCGCGGGATAAGGTCCGGAGGCATCTCAAAGGGCGTCGGCGTAATACCAATCATCCGCCGCCTGTCGTCTTTCTGTTGTGAGGGCATACTTCCTCCTATTCCATCTTCCTGTCCATTGCGAACAAGCCGCAGCTTGGCAGACTCCAAGCGGGACGAGATTCACGATGCAGAAATGCTTTTTCTGAGGTTCGGAGGAAGTGTAACACAGAGTCGATGCGGCGGGCTTTATAAATTGTCGCGCAGGAAACTGATTACGTGGTCTGCCTGGACGACGCCCACCATGCGGCTTTGCGAATCAACCACGGCCAGAGCGTGAAGGTTGTACTTGTCAAAGAGTTCGGCCAGCTCGTTCTGGTGCAAGTTGATGGGGCAGGAGAGAACGCGCGCTTCTGTCAGTGTGGAGAGGCGTGTCTCCGGCGTGGCCATAACAAGCCGTGCAAGAGGAATGGCGCCGCGCAACATGCGATGCTCGTCGAGCAGATAGATTTCGGTGACACTCTCCAGATCGCCGTCAAAAGTGCGCAGTTCATCAATGGCCTGGGCCACAGTTGCGTCCTTGCCGAGGGCAACAAAATCAGTGGTCATGCAGCCGGCGGCGGATTTCTCGTCGAACTCCAGCAGCTCCGAGACCTCCTGCCGCTCCTCCGGTTCCATCTCTTCGAGAATGGCGTCGGATTGCTCCTCGGGCAGTTCGGCCAGCAGATCGGCGGCGGCGCCGGGATCCATCTCCTCGACGATGTCTGCGATCTTTTCTTCGCCGAGCTTTTCGAGGAGCGACTTTTGCAGGCGGGGCTCAACTTCTTCGAGGGTTTCGGCGGCCACTTCTTCATCGAGCGAGGTGAAGATGACCTCGCGCTCGGCGGGCGACAGGTCTTCGAGAATATCGGCCAGGTCGGAGGGGTGCATCTCGGCCAACCGCTCGTATTCGATGCGCAGCTTAACGCGGCGGGCGGGATCGACCTCAATGACGTCAACAAACTCCCATGGTATGCAGCGGGGAACGAACTTGCGGGAGAGCTTCTCCAAAGTGGCTCGGGGCAGCACTCCCTTGAAGACGCGGCGAAAAGCGCCGCGCAACCCCACCTCGACCTCGCAGACACGCAGCAGGTGAGCCGCTCCCTGGCCCATCCACTCCAAATCGACGTCGTTGACGCGAACCACCTTGCGGCCGTGAATGTCGATGATCTGGCGGTCGACCAGGTCCTGCTTGAGATAGAGGTAATTGCCCTGATCCTCCAGCGGCACCATGGCGCCGGCCGAACGCAGCTCGAGCGTGCCGGCAGGGGTCTCCATCACATCCTGCGATGGCACGATGCACAGGCCGTCGCGGGTTTTGAGCACCAGTCCCGCCACTTTGCCGGCATCCTCGCCGGTGGCCACGGCGATGTCCTTGAGCCTGCCGCGTAGTTGGCCGTGGGAATCGGTCACGGGAGTGCCGAGCAGCGCCGTCAGGCTGATGCGGGCTGTGGTGCGGTGACTCATGAGGAGAGTGTATCGCCTGGGGGTCGGGCTGCGCCTGTGGAGGACGCAGCAGCCATCATTCAGCCATTGGCACCAAAATACCTTCGGCAATAAGGGAGTCCAAAAACGGTTGGGTCAACGCGCGGCCGAAGAAGATACTTTGGGGATCGAAGTTGTCATACGCACCGAATTCCAGCTTTCCAGCCTTTGCAATCTGGATGTGAATGATTGCATGAGGAATCGTTTCTCCCATTGCCGCAATGACCGTGCCAACAGTCTCGGACAGCAGCGGAAGAACGACATAATCCTGCTTTGGCCACAGAGTATTCCTCTTGAGAGCATTGGATTCGTCGGTTGTAGCTCTAGGAAGACTCAGTATACCCAGCGTTTGTAAATCGCCCTCGAAGGAGATTTGCGCGTCCCCAGCGAGTTCATTCATGAAAGCGAGCAGCAAGCGATTTTTATTCTTGATTCTCCAACTTAGCGTTGTTGTTTTCATATCAGGTATCTAACAAAGCAAGTATAGCCTTAAACCGCTGTCAGAAACATGCGGCCTTTAGTCCCTGATGATTACAGCAGAAATCATGTCAATGTTTGACAGCACATTCGAATAAGGATACGCTTTTATCAAGGTATTCGACTGTCAGTTGGAGGAGATTCTCATGGATCAGATGAACGTCTCGATCACGGACCACCTTGCAGGATACGTCCGAGCGAGGGTTAAGAGCGGACGCTACAACAATGCCAGCGAGGTTGTGCGCGAGGCTCTACGCCGCATGGAGGAAGCAGATCAGCGCGCCTTGCGGGTCGCAGCTCCCACCGTCGAGGATGTGCTGACCGATCTGACAGCTATCCAGACCGAGGGCATCCGCAGACGCGTTCTGGAAAGCATCGGCGAGATCGAACGGGGCGAATATACCGTGTACGAAGGCGGCACCGGCCTTGCCAAACTCTCTGCGGGAGTGAAAGCCAGGGGACGTCGGTTGCTGGCAGAAGCCGCAGATAGATAATGCAATTTCATGTCACAAAAAAGGCCGAGGAGGATCTGGACAATATCTTTGTTTACTGGGCCCAGTGTGCCGGCATTGATGTCGCCGACAGGCTAATAGACTCCATCGAGGAACGCTTTTCCTTGTTAGGCGACTATCCATTTGTTGGCCGAAAATGCGAAGAGATTGCGCCTGAGGTCTTTCGTTTTCTGGCAGGCGATTATCTGATTTATTACCGCAAGAGGCGGAGTATTATTTATATTCTTCACGTCTTTCACGGAGCGCGGGACCAGACCCGCGCGTTCAGAAACGACTGACAGCGATTTGTCTCGGAATGGCTGTAGCTTCACACTGGAACGGGATATATGCCCCGTTCAATTGCCGATCAACTCGCAGCTTTTGGGGATAAGACGGCCACTGAGTTACGGCCATGTTCTTTTGCCTTATACATCGCTGCGTCTGCGTTCCGCATCATTTCATCCCAACTGCGATGAGTTGATTCAAGCTGGGCCACGCCTGCGCTGACGGTAAATTTAATTGGCCCGGTATCGAAGGGTATTTCGAGCGCTTCAATTGCCTGCCTGACCCTTTCCGCAGTGAGAATGCCGGCGGAGAGAGATGTTTCCGGAAGCAGGATGGCGAACTCCTCGCCTCCCATTCGCGCAAATGAATCCTGGATACGCAGCATGGCTTTCACCTGGTTCACCAATCCCTGCAGAGCACGATCGCCGGCAGCGTGTCCACGCGTGTCATTCAGGTGCTTGAACTGATCAATGTCAATCATGATGGTGCAAAGCGGGTTACCATGCCGAATGCTTCGCGTCGTTTCACGCAGGGCCGCTTCTTCCAATGCCCGGCGATTCATCGCTCCAGTGAGGGGGTCAGTGCGCGCCTGTTCGGTCAGTTCTCTTTGCAACTCTGTCACCATAAACCAGAGATCGCCCATCACCATGAAGGTCGCAAGAAAAGCCATGGCGGCCAGAGAATACAGCCATCGTGGATCGGAATGGGCATTGATAGTCTCCCACGGCCGCATGTAGCGCTGGTTGGTGAGAACAGCGCGGTAGCCCGCCACGCACATCGTGGCGCTTAAGATGACCGCGTACATACGCGATACCGCGGTAAACGGCGCCTTCCCATGCTTCAGCAGAAGCCATGCGGATATTCCGCACACTGCAACAAAGGGAAGATTGATGAGATTGCCGCCGTACGGGATTTTCAGGAGAAACATGATGGCATAGGTTGGCAGCAGAATACCGAGGGTAATCCATGGCCACCTGCTCCTCAGCGGCTTGCGAACCACAAACCAGCGCAGGCCCAACAACTGCAAGATGAAGGAAATTAGGTACAGTTCGTTGGACAACATGCTGCTGAGTATTAATGGCACCTTTCCTTCCAGGCCCTGCAGAATCAGCTTGACCAATCCCACGATCAGCCCGCCTGCAAACCATGCAATCCCCGTCACGCGCCGGTTGTACCACGCGAGCAGGATAAGACACACCGTAAAGACGGTTACCGTGGCGACGTTCGCGAAGAAGAATGTTCCGTAATCCATATGCACAGTACAGACGTACTCAGGTTTCCCGGATTGTGTTGAGAATGCAGAGCTTTACATAGATCATCGCTCTGGCGATTTACACGTATTCGCTACAGTATATTATCTGCCTTTTTAACCCATATCTTTACTTATTCGTACTCATTCCAGAAACACAGGCGTAACTTGAAGGGCAATTATTAGACCAAGAGCCACGATATGCCTTATTTCAAGGCATTTCCGCGAGTAGCAAATGCGGTTTTCCTGTTTGCCACGAGCGGGCTTGGCTGTCACAATGACAAAATCAGTTAAACACTGACTTTGGCCCAAGCCCGAGATGAAAATCTGTCCGCAATGCGATACCGGCTATCCCGACAATGCAGTCTCCTGCCCCACCCATGGCGGGATGCTGAGCGAGATTCTCGACCTGCGTCCGGGAATGTTGATCCGAAAGACTTACAGGATTGAGCGGTTGCTGGGCAAGGGCGGAATGGGCTCGGTTTACCTGGCGCGGCACGAACTGATGGACGCGCCTCGAGCGTTGAAATTCCTGTCGCACGAACTGAACAATGACGAGGCCTTTACGCGTCGCTTCCTGCGCGAGGGACGGATGCTGCGCCAGGTGCGGCACAAGAACGTGGTGGACTGCGGGGATTTGGAGCGGGCCGAGGACGAGCGGCTGTTCTTTGCCATGGAGTTTGTGGACGGACCGGATTTGCGCGGGCTGCTGCACAAGGCGGGCGGGCGGCTGGATGGGGCCGAAGCGCTGAAGATTGCGCGCGGCATCGCCGAAGGGCTGGGAGCGGCACACGCGCTGGGGATGGTGCACCGGGACATCAAGCCGGAGAATGTGCTGATGGCGCGCGACAAGTCCGGCTGGGTGCCGAAAATCGCCGACTTTGGGATTGTGGCCACGGTGGAGAGCAGCACTGTTTACAAGACCACGCACGGCAGCCTGCTGACGCCTCCCTACGCCGCGCCGGAACAGTGGCGAGGCACACGCGCCAGCGAGCTGGACGGGCGGACTGATTTGTACGCACTGGGCGGAGTGCTCTTCGAAATGCTCACCGGACAGACGGTCTTCGAGGCGGAGAACTACGAGGGTTGGCTCTTTGAGCACTTGCAGACGCCGCCTCGGCCGCCCAGCAGCCTGCGCCCGGAGCTGGCTGGCTGGAAGGGGCTGGACGCGCTGGTGCTGCGCCTGCTAGCCAAGAATCGCGAAGACCGGCCCGTAGACGTTGCCGAGCTGCTGGGGATGCTGGATGCGGTGCGGCAAACGATCCCGGAGATACGGCCGACGGTGCCCGAGATTCGGCGGGCAACAGTGATCGAACAGGAACCAGCGCGGCCAACCCCTGTAACGATTCCCAGCGTGGAACCGGTGCCGGAACGGCAGGCGGGACAACTCACGCGCCTGAGCCCGGAGGTGAAGCCGGTAGAGGTAAAGACACGGCGAAAAACAAAATGGATTCCCGAGGTGATTATCGTCGCGGTCGTCCTGATGGTGTTTTTCTTTTCCTGGTCGGAGTCCAGTACACGGGATGCTAATTTGTCTTCTGCGACGCCCACGCAAGGAGCCTCGGAGACTGAATCTCGACCGCAGTCTGCGCAGGATTCCCTCTATCAGCAGGCCAAATCATTGAGTGACCAGGGACACTTCAGGACAGCCATCCCACTTCTCGACCAGGCCTGCACAGCCGGAGATGCGCAGGCTTGCAGCGATCTCGGCCACCTTTATGAATGGGCACCCCACTTTACTGAGGCCGACAGCGTGACCCAGGACTATCCGCGCGCGCTGAAGCTGCTTGCGAAGGCGTGCGACGCGGGAAACGCCGACGGTTGCACTCACCTTGGCTCTCTGTACGATGTGGGCCGCGGGGTTCCCGAGGATTTAACCCGCGCCGCCGCTCTCTATACCAAAGGCTGTGACGGCGGCAACGGAGCTGCCTGCAACAACCTGGGGGTTGCCTTAATGCATGGTGCAGGAGTGACGGAAGACAAAGATAAAGCGCGACAGATTCTCAAAAAGGGCTGTTCCCTGGGTGACCAATCGGCCTGCGACTGGCTTGGTCGACTGTAAGATCGCCGCCGCTTGACACAATCTGAATCCAGCCTTGAAACTGCCTTCAGGCTGCCGCGCGCGGCACGCAAACTGCTTCCGGGCGCGTTCCGGAGAGAACGGAGACATGGCCGGTGAGCGAAG
>JBEKFS010000049.1:0-23642 GCA_050013195.1 Occallatibacter sp. | reverse complement strand
GCGGGATCGCGGCTGATGATGTGCATCAGGCTGGGTGTGCCGATTTCGCCCGAGGCCACAGCTTTGCGGACGCGCGCGAAGTTCGGGTCAAAGCGCCGATTGAAGCCGATCTGCAGTTGCACTCCTGCTTTTTTCACCGCGGCCAGGGCGTGGTCGATCTGCTCCAGGCTGAAGGCGATGGGCTTCTCGCAGAAGATGTGCTTGCCGGCCTTGGCGGCCTGCTCAATCAGATCGGCGTGGGTGTCGGTGAAGGAGCAGATCAGCACTGCCTCGATCTGCTTGTCGGCGAGGACCTCGGCGCTCGATACGGTCACCTTGGGAATGTTGCAGCGGAGAGCCAGGGCTTGCGCGGCCTCGCGATTCACGTCGGCGATAGCGACGATCTCAGTCTCCGGCAGGCGGAAGGCCAGCGTTTCCGCGTGAACCCGTCCGATGCGCCCTGCGCCGATAATTCCGATGTGCAGCTTTTGTGTGCTCAATGTGCCCCCCTATGTCTTACTGAAAACTCTGGAGGATGACCTGTTCCACCAGCATATAGCCCTTGTAGTCGCGTGCGGCGAGCCAGCGCCTAATCGCCGGGAAGTCCACGCAGCACTTGCCCAACTCGGAGTAGAGGCCGTTACGCATGGCGGTGAAGTAGTCCCACTCGCCGGTGCGAGCATTGCTGGCGATCTGGGGCTGCAATCCATCAATTCGCCCGGACGTCCAATGCCGTGCGAACCATTTGGACGCTGTCGTGGATTGCTTGCTGGGGATCCGGCAGCGGAAAGATCTCAAACGAGAGAAAGCCTTCGTAAGCTATTGAATCGAGCGCTTCCAGAACGCTGACCACGTCCATGTGTCCGTGGCCTGGCGCTTCGCGGTTGGTATCCGCCAGATGGACATGGCCGATCCACGGGCCCGCGGTCCGCAGGCTCTGGCACACGTCGGGCTCCTCGATATTCATATGGAAAGTATCGGCCAGCAGCTTGAGGTTTCCTGCGCCGATCTCTTCGACAATCTTGACACCATCGGCCAGCCGGTTGATGTAGTCGCCCTCGTAGCGGTTGAGCGGCTCCAGCAGCACGGTGACGTTGGCCTTCAGGGCCTGTCCGCAAAGCTGTCCCAAGGATTCCACTGCCGCTGCTCTGCGGCCGCGGCGCTCCTGGGCATCGCAATCACCAAGATTGCCGCTGAGGCTCCCGATTGTAACGGCCGAGCCGGTCTCAGCGGCGAATCGGATGTGTCCCAGTACGCGGTCGATGGTTCGCGTACGCACGGCCGTGTCCGGATGGGAGAAACTCAGTCCGTCGCCGGCGGCCATGCCGGTTCCGAGCGTCGGGACCTTCAACCCATACTCCTTCATTAGGCGCTTGACCTGGCTCAGGTCAACGTCGGCGGCTTGGCGCATGTGAATTTCGACGCCTTGGCAGCCGGTCTCCGCGGCCTGGCGGAAAGCGTCGGCCAGATCCCCGCACAGCAGCAGCGGCGCCCGGCGCGGATGGCTGGGCGTCGCTGTAAGCGCCAATTTGAACTTTTCTGACGCACCCTTCATAAATACCTCGGGGCCAGCGCACGGCTGGTTGGCCGTGCGCTGAAAACCACCAACACTAGAGCCACGTGAGGGGAGCGAGCCCGTAAACCGACTTCCAACCCTTGCTGAGCGGCTCCTTGAGATAGGGCGCCAACTCCTGAGGATCACGAAGGCTGATCTTCTCGGTGCTCGGCACTGTACCTGCGGGAAACGCCTCGAGGTATTCGTTCACCAGCAGCGTCAGGTAGCGGAGAATCGCCGCTACGGGCCGCTTGGCTTTGCGGGCATCGCCGCGGGTAGGCTTTCCAACCACGCCTTCCGGCGTTCCGGAAATCTCCCATTCGGCATGGCCCTCGCCCTCCGACCAGCGGCTGGGGCGCGCAAACGCCTCGACCGATGTATCCATGTGTCCGCCGGGCAGCAACGACTTCCCTTCGGTATCGACGGCGTACTTCATATTCACCATTTCGGGGTACAACAGAAGGCCGACCGAGGTTTCAGCTTCGTCGGCATGGACGAAGTTAGTATCCCAATCGCCGCCGCGGTCGTTGGTGCGCCACATCTCGCGCGTGGCGCGGTGCCAGTCGAGTACGCGATAAATGCCGGGCAACTGGTAGCGCTTGACGAACTGCTGCAGCGCCGCTTCCAGAACCCAGAGTTGGCCGTGGTTGTTGACGATGATCTGCTTGCGGAATCCGTCGTTCCATAGGCCAAGCATTACGTCGATCAACTGCTCTTTGGCGATTTCCTCGCGGACAATGACCGTGCCGGGCATGCCCAGATGGTGAGCCGGATGGCAGCCATACATCCAGGGCGGCAAGGCCAGCGCCGGCGGCGCGCCACTCTTGGCCATGAAGCGGCGAACGCCTTCGCAGATGATGCTGACGAAGAGCGTATCCATCGAGGAAATGGTGTGTTGGCCGTGCAACTCGGTTGATCCGACGGGGATGAGCACGACGTCATTTTTCTTGCGCTGCGCTTCGAGATCATGCCGTACTGTGGTCTGGATGTAGCTGCCTGGTTTCGCCCATTCGCAGCCGCCGGGTGAGGGCACTCCGTACTCGGCCAGGATTGCGTCCAGTTGAGATTCAGTGGCTTCGAAAAGTTCTTTTTTCATGCGCCCGACGGCGGTGTTCTCGAACACCAAGTCGGACTGTTTTGTGGTGAGCCATGCGTTTGTTGCAGTCATCTTCGGTTTCCCTTCTTTTCTTTGGTTCGTGTGTGGCGCCCCGGGGCTCCGCGCCGCGGAGGAGGAGGCGCGCGGGATAAGCTCCCGCGCGCTTAATGGCTACATCATGCAGGTGATCTTGCAGTTTTCCCTGTCGGTCTGGAGCAGCTTGATGTGGTCCGGCACTTCGTCGATGCGGACCTTCTTGGTGATCATAGGAGTCATGTCCATGCCCGAGGCCATGCAACTGATGACGCGCGGGAAAGTTCCATAACCCGAGTGGCCCTGGGCGCCGAAGATTCTGGCTTTGCGGACCTGGTAGACTTCGCCATTAATGGGTGTCTTGGCATCGGCTCTTGCCACGACGGCCACCTTTGCGCCGACGAATTTGCCAAACCAGATCATGTCCTCGATGATGGGGATAATTTTGCCCGGCAGACCGGTGGCTTCCAGGTACATCGCCGCGCCCAGGCCGCCGGTGTAGGACAGGACCTTCTGCGCGACGTCTTCCTTGAGGGGATCGACTATCAAATCCGCGCCGAGTTGCACGCCAAGCTTAGCGCGACTCTCTTCTGGTTCCACCAGCACAACTTTCGCCGCGCCGGCTCGCTTCATGATCGCCACGCCAGCGAGGCCGATCGGCCCGCCGCCCATAATCACCGCGTTGTCGCCGGGACGGATGCCACCAGCGCACTCGATCAGGGCGTTGTAAGCTACCGAGGTAGGCTCAACCAAGCTGCCGGCCGTGAACAAGGCATCGCCCTTGTAGCGGGTTTCGAGATCCTTAAGGCTCCACAGGTAACGCGAGTCGACCACTACGTACTTGGCGAAGGCGCCATCTATGCTGAATCCGATCTCTTCGAGCTTCTCGCACTGATTTGGATTGCCGTCGGCGCACGGGCGGCAATAAGAGCACCAGAACATCTCTTCGGCGCAGACCGGCTCGCCCAATTCGTAAGAGCGACCGGTGCGCTTGTTGAAGGCTTTGTCGCCGGCTTTCACGACGACACCGGCAAACTCGTGTCCCAACGTGACTGGAAAGGCCGTCAATCCGGGATACCAAGTGTATCCGTCCTTGTCCGCCTGCGACATGTGGACGTCACTGCCGCAAATGCCGCAGGCTTTCACCTCGATCAGGCACTGCGTGGGCCCGATTTCCGGCATGGGTTTCTGTTGCAAGGACAATGTGGGGTTGCGCCATACCTGGCTGCCCAGGTAAGTCAGCTTGCCGTCAACATCCTTTGGACCAAGCTTGAACACCGGCTTGGGCGACCAATCTGCTGTTAAAACTACCGTTTTCATATCACTCATACCCGAACTCCTTTTCATTTCACTCAAATTTGAACTGCAACTTCTGTGCGGTGCTTTCGGCGAGCTGCTTTCCCAAACCAATGGCTCTACAAAATCCACCTTATCCACACATCCTTAAGTCACCCTTAAGTCATCCTTAAGGCTTATTAAGCAAATCGCGTGCAGACTAGAGCCAGTTATTAACTTTTCTCCCGTAAACCCAATGGAATCAGCGCGGTTTTTGCAAGGTGACTGGGGTCCAGAGGAATAGCGCAAATGCAATCCGTGCCAGAATCGCGCGATCAGCGCGTTTTTTGCGGGCTTTGATCGTTCCTGCATCCTGTACCGCTCCTCAAAATCCTAAACTGCCCCTCAAACAGGTATACACCCTCCACAGGGAAAATGCACACGAGTGCATCCCGGGACTAATCATCGCCCTATCCGGCTATTTTTGTCAACCCCGCATTGTTCAGAATCAGCAATAATCGTTCGCTGAAACGCTGTGACGGAGTCTCTTGTCCGAAAATGGAAGGGGTGTTACAGCCTCTAAGCACACGTTTGCATTTTCTGGAGGAAGTATGTGCAGAACAAATCGAAGACCACCTACAAGAGCCCTCTTTATCAGATGACACAGACCACCCCTACCTGCCTGTGGAACGATTCGCGTCCCATCGAAGAACAGACGTATTCGATCACGGGACCGTGTGCGCCACCTGCAATCCTTCCATCGTCATTTATGTGCTGAAAAAGGAGTTGGCGCTCTGGAAGCCGAGCATTCAGGCGCTGGTGGCCAGCCCCCGCAGGCCACCGAAGAGGAGATCGCATGGTTGCTGGTAAAAGAAATGTCGAAAAACGGGGCGCGTCCGCTTCCTGTTCTACACGGGAACAAAGAATGCGACCTCCACGTGGTTTAACAGTACGGCAATTCCCGCCAAGGTCAGCACCTGGGATGGAACCATGACGCGCGGGTAGGCGCCTTAAACGGAGTAGACAGAGATATAGGTTTGAGTTAGCGGGGAATGTTTCAGCCGGGGTGATCATTTCTCCTCAGCTGTTACATTCCAACGAGTATAAAACAGGTTGCGCCCGAGGCTATCCGTCATGTCTGCGCCCGAATTCCCAATATTCGCGATCAATAACTTTAGGTACTGTCGATGCTTTTATAATAAAACGCGAACAAAGACATCATTTAATCCCTATTCGAATGGTTTCCGGCTTTCGATCAGTGCAGGCGTTGGCACATTGTCTGGTGTCAGTTGAATGAAATGTGGATGGTGATATTGTTACCTATATGTGGTTGTCACTAGTAATTAATTGTGGTACGTTAGCGCTAACGGTTTATATTATAGGCTGAAAGGAAGTTCGGTATGGCAGTTAGATTGAAAGATATCGCTGAAGACCTTGGAGTTTCTCTGGTTACAGTCTCCAAAGTTCTTCGCAATAAGCCTGACATAGGAGCTTCTACGCGAAAGCGTGTTCTTAAACGCGTCATGGAACTGAACTACCGTCCGAACATGTTGGCGCGAGGATTAGCTTCAGGAAAGAGCTATACGGTTGGTCTGATCGTCCCCGATTTGGTACATACATTTTTTGCTGAGCTAGCCAGGGGAGTTAGCACTAAACTTAGGAGTGAATCATACCAGCTGATCCTTGCATCTGCAGAGGAAGATCCTAAGTTAGAGCGTCTGGAGATCGAGCATCTACTGGCACGAGGTGTTGATGCACTGCTTATTGCTTCTTGTCAGAACAGTACCAATGGTTTTAAATCACTTATTAAATCGAAAATACCATACGTTCTAATTGATCGCCTTCTTCCGAAAATCAGCGCATACTTTGTAGGAACTAACGATGTTGCGGTAGGGCATATGGCCACCGAGCATCTTATCAAGTTAGGCCGGAAACGTATTGCGCATATTGGCGGTGAACTGATAAGTACGTCCGTTGGTCGCCTGAATGGATACAAAGAGGCGTTGGCGGCAAATCATATTCCTTTACGTCAGGAACTCGTCGCTACTCGCTCCAGACTAGAAGAGGATGGCGTTCAAATTGGAAATCATGCGATGGATGATCTTCTTAGACTGAGGAGGCGCCCTGACGCGGTCTTCTGCTACAACGACATTACCGCTGTTGGGGCGATTCATTGTATACTTGCCAACAATCTGCGAGTCCCTGAAGATATTGCAGTGATAGGCTGTGGCAACTTGCGCATGTCTTCGTATTTAGAGGTATCCCTCAGTTCCATTGATCAGTCAACCCTGCAACAAGGTGAGGCGGCTGCAGATCTTGCGCTTTTTCTGATTGCACAAAAACATAAACGAGGGACAAGACATTTCCTGATTGAGCCAAAGCTGATTGCGCGAGCATCAACAATTGGTAACAAGCTTTAGCAATAGGAAGCATACCTCTGGCTGATAAGTTCCTGGACGTCAGCAACAGTTCTCTTCAGGGGTCCTTCGGCTTCCATTTTCAGGCTAGTTGCGGCAGCCGCCCATAGTGTGGACTCCCGCGCAGAACTGTCCAACCTTTTGCATGCATACGAAGCGATACATGTGTCGCCTCTTCCGGAGCGTCCGACCAGCTCTTTTGGAAGAAAGGGGGCTTCGAAGTATTCGCCGCCCGCGAGCACCAAAAGTCCGTCTCGGTGCGTGAGCACCACTTCTTTAGGGCCCCATCCTGCAATCTCCGCAGCCGCAATTCGAATATCGGACTTGCCGGTCAGTATTTCTGCCTCAACCGCATCTGTCTTAAGAATATCAATGTATGAAAGCACTTCTTTCTTTTCTTTCCACTCATCATACTCAAGGGTTCCATTGGAAGCTACGATACGGGTAAATCCTTGCACATCCGCTACAAGCACGGCGTTCTTCTTCCGCAAAATTTTGATCACATCCAGATCCACTTCACCGCGAATCGAGGAGTTGATGAGAAACGCCCTGGATTCCAATTGTTGAACCTGCTCCGGAGTAAACGCTCCCGCAGTTTCCGTCACCGTCAACGTGCGCTGGTCTACATTCGTCGTTGGATAAAATAGCTCCATGATGGTGGAATGAGGCGTATATGTCGGGTAAACAACAATGCCCAGGCGAACCAATGCGTCAACTACGCGCTGGTCTTCTTTCGCAAGCCGTGTGACGGCCGCTGTTTTCAGCCCCATCATGGCGGCAACATGAGCGCCGTAGTTAAAGCCGCCCCCATCTACATAGCGGGTGCCTGTGGGGGAAATAATCGTATCCTTGGTGTAGTTGCCGATGATAACTACGTCAAACTGCGAGTTACTGGACATAATATCTCTCCTGAAAATGTCAATCGTTTTCTCTTACCCGCCACAAAGATGTTGCCAATAGCAAGGAAATGACGGAAGTTCCAAGCCAAAAAATAATTGCTTTGTGGAAATCGTATAGGCGAATGCCGTTGACCATTGTGGTGCCATTGCCAATAAGAACTCCGCTGATTTTCTCTTGTATGCCCGCTCCAACATAACTGAATATGCCAATGAAGCCCATTGCCGCCCCAGCTGCTTTTTTGGGTGCAATATCAACAGCAAATAGACCTCCCAGCGAGGTTATTAGTGCAGTGATGGAGTATCCGTAAATGAGAAGCATGGCGGTTATGATCCATGGGTGGCCAGGGGGAATAATAAACATGACAACCAGCGATAGGATTTCAAGCACACCGCATACAAGATTCATGGGAGGTCGCCGAGAAGCAAACACCTTATCCGAAACGAAGCCGTAGGATGCGGATCCCGCAATCCCGGCTATAGATTTCAGCGCCAGCAACCCGCCCGCTTCTATGCCCGAGTAACCCTTTGACTCTTGCAGATAGAGCATCCCCCAATCATTCATGGCATAGCGCGTCATGGTCATAGCGGCAGATGCGATGGCAAGTACCCATATTGAAGGGAAGGCGAGAATCGAGAGTTGCATTTCCCATGTGCTTTTTACTTTCTGCGCACTGCCGGGTATATTGGTAGGGTGGTCGTTCTTCCAGTCTGCAACAGAAGGTAACCCCAGAGTTTGAGGCCGGTCTTCCAGTGAAAAGTACATCGCTATGGCGAGGCCAACGCAGATAATTCCAGGGCCGAGAAAACCAGCGCGCCAGCCAAACCAACTCACAAGCACGGAGAGCAGGGCAAACGTTAAGCCTTCGCCAATCGGATGGGCCGTGCTCCAGATGCCGTAATATGTTCCACGCTCCTTATTGCTGAACCACTGGGACATGGACACAACGCCCGCTGGAGCGCCAAATCCTTGAAACCAGCCATTCAGTCCCCATAAAATGACCCATACCCACAGAACCGCTGACCAGCCCATGAAGATATTGATGAGCGCCGATATAAGCACTCCAAAAGATAAAAATCTCTTGATGTTGGCGTGATCTGCTAGGAAACCATTGGCCAATTTACCGAACGCATAAGCATAAAAAATTGACGCTCCAATGGTTCCTAGCTGATCGGCGGTAAAGATGCCGCCGTCGATCATCGGTTTCTTTACTACAGAGAGACCAAGCCGGCACATGTACGCGATCCCATAGCCGAGCGTGATCGCCGTCATGATAAGGATCCGATGGTGCTTGTAGAGGCGGTCTATTTTTTTTGTATCCGTAATAATAGGCTGGTTCTTGCCAGTCGCAAAGAAGCTCAGCATTCGCCATGGAATCGATTTCCAGAGAGGCGTCGATATCGTATCGGTTGTAAACGTCTTATTCATAACCTAAACCTGAAAGCGTGCCACAAACATAGCGAATCTGCCAAAGGCATATGGAACGCTTGGGTAGTTGATAAGTGTGATGGCAGACTTCAATCATCGTCGTCCCCACCGAATTCCAAGGTCATCTTAACAACTACGCCGATTGGGCTGCTCTGACTGTTCACACCAACAGGTACACCCATGCCGATTTCCATTCGACGTGGTAGGTGCTTATACATTCCGGGAGTCACATAGAAACTGTTGAGACCTTTATTGCGGCGGCCATTGAATTCCAGTGTAGGAATCAGGTGGTGAGCGAGCGGGCGAACTGCAGCAACGTTGTATTCCAGAGATTTGTCGTCATCGCTCAATTCTGGAATGACACTGGTATGGATCTGCAGTTTGCCAAATGCTTTTGCTATCAGCAGCTCGGGCTCAAATCCGAATTCTCCGCGCGAAGTCAACGGCACATTTACCCCCATGGAGCCGCTCAAGGCAAATGGATGATTGCTGCGGATGAATTGATACAACAAGCTGGCGTTCAGTGAGCTCCAACTTACAGGCAGTTCGCTGCTCGCCGTGGATTGAATGCCATAAGGCACCTCCATCCCGAGTTGCAAGCGCTTGGTAATTCCATACTCGATGTCCAAGTCCGCCGACTTTCCATCCGCCGCGCTTCCTTTGCCGCGAGACGTTATTGTGTCGATGGTGAACTGCAGCTCACCATGTTCTTCACTTCGCACAGCTTCAGAGAGAAAGAATTCTTCGATGTAGACCGGTAAAACATCCTGCCCCGTTTGGGCGGGCTTTGCACTGAGAGTTTGTCCTACAGCCATGGGCTTCAATCCCGCTAGTAGGAAAATGCCAACGATCATAATCAATGGCGTTGACCAAATACGCCCCCATCGCATGATCATGAACCGTCCTTTAACATCGAAACTGCACATGGTGGCTTGGGCCATGTATGTTGTCAAACAAACAAATTAACTTTTAGATTCAAAATGCAGGACCTCTCCTCATCGACTTGAGAAGTTCAGTCCGGCCACGTATCTATTATCAGGGAGGGACATTAAACAATGCTTAAGAACTGTTTATTTCACTGGAAAATGACTTGCCCCCGAAAACTCAACCAGTCAAACCTTGAGTTCTCTTGTTGGTGAGCAATGCCGTGAAATAACTTAGGGGTTCCCAAGAAGGGGTTCCCAACTGAAAATGACTAAAACTATTCGTTAGAATCAAAAGGGCTTATGTGACTGAAGCGCCATGAGTGAAATTCACAAGTTATTGATTCTATACAGAATTAATATTTCGGGACCAGGAGGTCGGAGGTTCAAATCCTCTCTCCCCGACCAAAGAATCAACTACTTAGAATGCATTCCAGACCTCCCTGAACTACGCTTTAGCGGAGGTCTGCCATTTTCGCTCATACCTGTCATTCCCGCCGGCGTTTTCTGCGTGGTTACTGATCTTGCGGACTCTTCTAACTCTGCGCGGTCGGCTACGCGCGCAGAAGATCCCATGCTCGCAGAAGTAGGCTGTCTTTGCGTAGACGTTGACCACGAGGTGCTATTGGTAATTTCCGATCAGAACGAAGGGCGCCCAGTAAAACGGATGAGAATAGCTAGCATTATGCGGGGCTGATGCCGAGTTCAGCATGGGTTGAGCACCGCGATCACTCCCAGCATTCCGGGACACAGCCGATCCGTGCAGAAATGCAAGCTGCGCCTGGCGTAAGGCTTCTGCCTTGCCGTCGTCGGGGCGCTGCACCCAGCGCGAATAGAAGTCGCTCATTAACTGGCTTGTGCTCGTGTCGTTCACATCCCACAGCGTGGCCAGCACGGCTTCCGCATCTTTCTGCTGGGCAATCATGCCCAGGCTGTCCATCTCCAGACCATCTTTCGCCGCGTCGCTCTTCGCCGTGCTGCAGGCCGAGAGCGTCAGAAGTTGTGTTCCATGAAAGCTGATGGTGGAATCTTCTATCTTCGAGAGAGTCAACGCATATCCTTTAGCATCTCCGGTGTCTTCTCCGCCCAGCATCAGGTAAGGCTCATCATCGCCGCCCGTCTCTACCACAAAGTGGCTGGCTATATGCACAACGGGGTAGCTCTTGCCGGCGCCCAGTTCAGTTTTCAACGCAGCCAGCGTGAACTGTTCATTCGGCAGCAGCCTGCCTTCCATCGGGCCATGCGATTCAGGCACGGCAGGGTCGTGGACTACAGCATCCAGTTCCGGCATTACGCCGGGCAGCGCTGGCAGACCGCCATAACTCTTGGACAATCCCATTGCCAGCACGCGCATTCGGGCGGAGTTGGCTCCAGAGGTGGCGGTCATATGCCCATAACTCTCGGGAGTGAAGAGGATGTTGCTGAAGCGCTCGACCATGTAATGCCGGCCGTCATAGAGCGCGGCCATGGGCACGTAGCGCATCACGCCGTCCAGCGACCATAGCAGTATCGGGACACGGTCATTTTGCGTGGAGGGCTGCTGCAAAGCGTCTAGCTCGTCCGCGAATGGGGCCACGACCATCGCGTATAACTCCGCCAGATGCGGCTTAGGGTCGGATGTGGGTGTGCGCAGATCGTTTCGCACTTGTAACACCTTGCTGCGCAACTCCGCCGGCGTGGCCTTCAGCTCAAACTTTTTGCGCGCCTGCGCCGTTACAACAATTGCATACGCATGTTCCTCGCCAAGCAGCAGCCGTATGCCCATCACTCGCGGCCCCAGTTCCGCCAGCGCATTCTGCAAGCGGCTGACCTCCGACTTCTCTTTGCTCAATAAAGCATTCGCATCCTGTGCGCCGGCCTTCTGAGTCAGTGCAGGATATAGCGTCTTCCTGAAGAAATCTGAAACCTTTCCATTTTCCGTCTCGATGCTTGCTTCCAGCGTCTTCAGTCGAGCGTCTTCCTCGGGGGTGCGCGTTGCTTTGGCCTGCAATCCGGCATATTCGATGCTCATGTCTGTCAACGCCACTGCCGTTTTTTCTGTAGTCGTCAGCTCACTCTGCGTCTTCTGCTGAACAGCGTTGAGCTTCAGCGGCTCGACCCTGGCCTCCGGATTGCCAGCCGCTCCGCGCACCACTTCCTTCAGCTCCTGTTCCTTGAGCAGATCGAGAATCTGTTCGGCTTCGCCGAGCCGGTCAGCTTGCACAAGCAGCTCCGCCAATTCGCGATATGTTGCAGACTTAGATTGCACAAATCCAGCTTGCAAATCCTTATCCAGACCGGAGATGTTTTTACGAATCTGCTGATAGGAGTTCACCGCTTCCATTCCGAAGAAGATCGCTTCTTCGGGACGATGCTGATTGCGAAAGCCGATCATCAGCGAGGTCTCAATCACGCCCTCAATCTCCGGATCGCCCACGTCCTTCGCCAAAGACAATGCCGCCAGTTCACTTGCCAGCGCTTTCTCCGTCTCCTTCTGTGCCCAGTACGCCCAGCCGATGGTCATCAGCGCCATCGCTTCGCCGCGCCGGTCCTTCACCTCGCGCCAAATAGGCAGTGCCTGCTTGTCGAACTCCAGTGCCTTGTCCGCTTCTCCCAGGTCGGAATAATCCCGGCCCATATTGTTCAACGTCATCGCTTCGCCGCGCCGGCTCCCCGTTTCGCGCCAGATGGGCAAAGCCTGGTCGCAGTACTGTAGTGCTTTTCGCGCTTCACCCATGTCGGCATAGGCCCTCCCGATATCATTGAGAGCCAATCCCTCCCCGCTGCGGCTACCAACTTCGCGCCATATGGGCAACGCCTGGTTGTAATAGTCCAGCGCCGTTTGTTGCTGCCCAAGGTCGCGGTATAGCCGGCCTATATTGTTCAGCGTCAGCGCCTCGCCCTGCCGGTTACCAATCGCTCGCCAAATTGCGAGCGCCTGGTTGAAGACCTCCATTGCATTCTGCTTCTGTCCCAGGTCAGCGTCCGCCCGGCCCATATTGTTTAGCGTTAGCGCCTCGCCGCTCTGCTCTCCCGCTTCCCGCCAAATCAGCATCGCCTGGTTGAAATATTTGAACGCCTCATCTCCCTGGCCCATGTCGGAGTACGTCTTTCCCAAATTGTCCAGCGTGCTCGCCTCGCCCGCGCGGCCACTCTTTTCGCGCCAGTTCGGCGGTAGCTCATCGTTCAGTTCCTTCAGCGCCCTGAGTTGACTCAGGTTGCGCAGCCGATCCCTGGGGTTCATCATCCGCGTATTGCCCTGTCCGTTGTCGAGGTCGTGCCAGATCGACAGCGACTCGTTCAGATCCTTCAGCGCTTCGTCCAGTTGTCCCTGGTTGTCATAGGCCTTTGCCCGATAGTTCAGTGTGCTGGCTTCGGCCATCCGAATCCCCAGCGCGCGCCAACACGTTAGCGCCTGGTTGAATAGCACCAGCGCTTTTTCCTCCTGGCCCAGGTCCGTGTATATCCTGCCCATGATGTTCTGCGTCATTGCCTGGGCGGCCTGGTTGTTCTCATTTCGTTCGATGGGCAAAGCTTCGTTCAGGCACTCCAGCGCTTTTTGCATCTTTCCTGCCTGCCGGTACAGAAAGCCCAGAACATTCAGTTCCGTCGCCTCTTCTCTCCCGCTCTTGGCCGCGCGAGCCGCAGCCAGCTTCTGCTCATGCTGGTCTATCTGCTCCCGGAGTGTAGGGCTCTGCGCGCAGGCAGGAGAATAGTTCATGGCGCCAGCCACGGCCAGCACCATGATGAACCATCTAATCGAGCGCTGGCGGTGAACGTCAACCATTCTGCCCCTCCATTCACTTTGCATGTCTGCAATGCGCCGGACACACTGATTAAGCCTTGGGTTTGTTTCCTCCGGCAAATCCGGATTTGCCTGCCGAACAGCCGTCGACCGGTTTCACATTGAGGCGCATGGTGGCATAGGTGATGCCGGGCAGAGTGTTCTCCGCGCGATTTTGTAACGGCAAATTTGGATCCGCTTCCTTGTGCACCAGATAGCCCCCATCGAGCTGCAGATTCGGCAGCTCTTTGGCCAATTCGGCAACGTGTCGTTGCGGGACCATCAGATAATCGCCGGAGAGCAGGCAGATGTGGCGGGCTCGCAGCCCGTTGTCGCCAAGCGCCTGCTGCGTGGCCACGGCGGTGGTCGGGTTACCGTTGAGCAGGAATCTGGTCCGGTCTTCCCAGGCAGCCATTACCTGAGAAAACGTGCTGATCGCAGGAACGCTGATAGCCGGCAAAGTGACCATGGGCACAATCATTTTGGCGCCGTTCATCATGACATTAAGTGCCTTCACAAACATTGAAGACTCGGCTGCCTTGGAAATATTGACGGCCATGATGCCCGAGCCCTGGGTAAGCAGGATATTGCTGGAGCCTCTTGTGGCCTCGGGAGAGTGGAAGCCGAGCTGGTCAAGCGAGGGAATCTTGCCTGTTTTCTTGTCTGGCGTAAGCGAGGCAATCGCGGTCCACGCCAGCGGAGAGAAAATGTTCGGAAGGGAATTTATCTGCGTAGTATCCACCCGCAACTGCGACGCGTGCAAATTGCTGTCGCCGCTGCCGGGGCGATACTGCGACAGAGTAATGCTGATCGACACGTCCCCATCGTGGCTGAGCAATTCTTCCTTTTCGATGGCGTCGGCATAGCGGAGCTTCTTTACGTCGGACTTGTAGTGCAGATATTGCGTTTCGGCAGCTGGATCGGGAAGCTGATCCTTAGGCCCACGCGGTTTTACGGGCTTGCCATCGACGTTCATGTACGGGTTAACGGAGTCGAAGAATCCGTTCCAGAAATCATACGAGTCGTGGGGCATATCTTCGGCGGGAGCTTGCGGAGCGGCATCTTGTGCGGCGGCGAGATCGGGCAGAAGCGCGGCCAGCAGGCCGAGGGTTGAGGCATCGGCAACAAAACGGCGACGGGAAACGGACATGGTTATTCTCCTTCAGGATTCTAATGGATTTGTTAGAACTACGGGTTAGCCGCGGCATCTGCACACGTTGGCTTGGACGAGTCCACTTGAATGCTTTGATGCGTAATAAAGCTGATGCCCCAGTTGGTTGAAACTGGCTTGGGAGAGCCGCGAACTCCGCTGTTGGTGTCTGCGAGAAGTTTCTCGAGTGGCGATTCCGAACCAGGCGCGCCGCGCGCGGCCAGGCCCTTGAAGTTCAGCACGTATTGGTCAGACAGTGGATCCGCCGTGCTGAGCAGTATGTAAGTGTCCAGCCCATAAGGCGGAGTGATATGAAATTCCGAGCCGGGTAGAACAAACTGCCGCTCGTTGTAGGTGCCTTTACCTTTAGGAAATTGATTTCCTGAATTGTCCAGCGGATAAAGCAGCGTGCCCCTGCCTTGGCAATCGATGTTGAACACGTAAACCCAGCGATGCTCTCTGACTGCCGGCTCGGGAGGCGGGCTGGACCACAAACCCAGCTTGAGCCGGTCACACTGGCGCACGGAGTCATCGGGAGCTAGCGGCTTTTCATCGGATGCGTGGACAAACTCCAGAGTGTAGTAGTCAGTTGCGGATGCATCTGCAGGGCTATCTGCCAGCGTAAGCCAGCCATGAACCTTGGCCAGCCGCGATGCGTATTCATTCAGCGCGTCGGCGGCATCGTCCAGCATCTTTGCGCCGGCAAGGGCCACCCACTCGCTGCGCACGGGGTATGGCGATGTGGTGGAGCAGCCGGGAGTGTGGTCCGTAGTGACTGATTTGCGGGGGCCGTCCGCAAATTCTCTGTTATGAAACCAGGCATAAGCAGGTCCATCGGTGCTGAGCACTCCGGCAAGTACGTAGTAGGCGTGGGTAAGATCGGCCGAGGTCTGGACGGTGCTGTTGCGATCGTCCAGGACGAGCTTCGCGGCTAACTCTCTTGATGGTGGAAGGTTCACCCAGAGTTTGGCGGCGGCCGGTAGGTGTTGCTTCAATGCGATAGCTGTCAGTTTTGCGCCGAGAAGGATGGGGGCGGGCACACCAGCTTCTTGCAGTGTCCAGTTTGTGCCATCCCACCAGAGAATATGCGTCCATGGCTCTTCTGCGGGATCGGTAACAGAGGTGATTCCGGCTGCTTTGATCTGAACGACAGCGGCAGCGATGTCGTCTTGAGAAAGATTGGAGGGCCAATGCCAGACAAGCAGCGGCTCATAGTCTGCCGGAACCCACTTTGTCAGTTCGAAGACATCGCCGGGGGCAACCGTCGCGCCCGCTGGGCTTGCGATTGCGGCAATAGAACGGGCTATTCCCCTCAAGTCTGTAACGCGCAGCGTGACAGTTTGCTTGTCGCCACTTGGAATGATCGAAGTGAACTCACTACCTACGCCTATGCCTGAGACGCGGCCCACGTCCAGCCAGACATTGCCGTCCTCTCCGGTCATGAGAGCGGCTGCATGAACCTTATCGGAGGCTGCGGCGCTGCCGCCGAAGAGTGGTTGCCGGCGCCGCGCGTCGGTCGCGTCGAGATCAGGATCCTGAGGAGAGGGGTTGCTGCTCCTGAGCACCGCCATCACGCGCTGATTGACAACGGCGGCAGGCGCATCGGCGGGCAGGGCTTCAAGCGCCTCAACGAGGGCAGCCGTAAAGTAGCCGTGTATTTCCGTTGTTGTGTCAGGCGGCTGCTCGTTCGCGCTTTGATCCGGCTGCGCGGCCGCGAATACCAGCGCCGGATTGTCAGTGCGACGGGTGGGCAGGGGGCGCGGCTGTCCGTTGGCAAGCAGGTCTGGTCCTTCGGCAATATCGCGCGGGTCAAAGGGCAGAGTGCGCGCATGGTATTTTGGCCCAATGCCGCGGCTGAGGCCGCCGCTGTGGCAACTGTCAAGGATCACGGTGAGATGAATTCCCTTGTCCAGCGCGGCATTGAAGATGTGGTTCATCTCGCGGTCGCGTATGTCGTAACCGCCCTTGTAGGCGTCGGAGGGAACCAGAGTGCTGTCTGCATGCACTGACCCGCCCTGCGGCAGCGGCACGGTGAGCTTGCTCCCTTTGCTGTTGGCGCGCAGTGAGCCGTGGCTGGCGTCGTAAAAAACCACCGTGTCACCGCGTTGCGGCACATCGACAAGATACTTCTGCATCGCGGCGAGAATGCCATCGCGATCGGTCTGCGCGGCAGGCAGAATCAAAACTCCCGGTCGTGGCCGTGGCGGCGCGGGATTGGTGAGCAGAACCACCTGGTTCGCCGGAAAAGCAAATTTCGGGCTGGTCAGCAGGTCGGCCATGGCCTGTGCGTCGTTGACTGCTCCGTATAGGTTATCGAAGTGATATAGCTCACAGCGGCCATAGGTGCAGCCGTCAGGGTGCTGCGCCTGCGTGCCTTCGGGCTCGTAGGTGTTGATGCCGATGAGCAGGGCGCGTTGAGTCTGCGCCATGGTCTGCGTACCGGAGAACACGCCGATCAAGACGAACAGAGCGGCACCGAATAGTTTCATATATATACCGACGAGAGAACTGCAAAGAAGTATAGTTCTCGCATAGTCCAATCCAATATAAATTTGTTGATCGAGAAGAATGTCGGCTATTAAGTTGTTTCCTTTGATTCAACAGCAGAACGCAGCTTTGACCCAGCACGGGAAAGAAATTCTGAATGTAATAGAATTTTTTCGAAGAATGTTGCAGCATTTTGAACAATTGGCGCATAATCAAGATGGTTGCTGCACAGCGCAGTGTTTTCTGTCGATTATCGAATGGTACTTTATCCACTATGAATCAAGTCGAGCGCCACCGTAACATTTTGGAAGTTCTATCGCGGCAGGACTTCGTCGATCTGGAAGATTTGTGCAAACTGCTCGATGCTTCCAGAGCTACGGTGCGCCGCGATCTGATAGACCTGGAACGCAGCCGGAATATCAGGAGAGTTCGTGGCGGAGCTATGTCCACCAACACTCGCGAGGAGGCGCTCGACTTCAGGCAGCTTTCTGTAAGTTGTCACGAAGAAAAGATGCGCATCGGAAAAGCTGCGGCGGAAATGATCGAAGATGGGCAGACCGTTATTCTGGGAGGCGGATCGACAGTAGTCGAGGTGGCGAGATGCCTCTACGATCGCCCAATCCAGGTCATCACAAATTCGATTCTGGTTGCTCAGGTGTTTTGGGAATGTCGGCAAACCGAGGTTACGTTGACGGGTGGATTTCTCTATCCTCGCCTCGGCATTCAGTTTGGCCCAATTTGCGAGCGAATGCTGCACAGCGTCTCGGCGGACGTTGCCATTCTGGGAATTCGCGGCATCACGGAAAACGGCCTCAGCGACAGCAGCCCTCTTGTGGTTGCGTCAATTCGCGCCATGATCGAGTGCGCGCATCGCGTAATTATCGTTGCCGACCATACGAAATTTGGCAGAAGCGCGATGATCCACGTAGCCGATCTTGCGGAACTCGATCAGATTATCTCTGACCAGAATCTTGCCCCGGAACAACGTCAATTCTTGGACGAACGCGGGGTTAACTACCTGCTGGCTTAGAGAAAATCGGCTCACCTCGTGCCAATGGTTTCCATCACCGCATCGGTGACTGACCTCACCAGCGTCTCCAGGTCTGTTTCCGCGGCTTTGCCGGTATTGCCGTCGCAGGGGCTCGGAGTAAGCGCGATGGAGCCCGGCACCTCAAGATCAGAGAGCTGGCACTCCTTCATTCTTGACGTGTCAAAGCGAATATCGGGCAAGCCGAGTTTCTTCTTGATGGCCAGCAGGTCGGAGCCTTTCTGTTCCGAGATGTAAGAGATCGGAGCGCCCAATTGCGAGGCCAGCATCAAGGTCCAACAATACGTCTCCAACACTTCGGCATACCACTCGGCGTGCGTAACCGTGTCAGCCCAGCAGATGATTCCGTGATTGGCAAGCAACACCGTGTTATGCGTCTTGACGAAGGGCAGCACGGTCTGTGCAAACTCTGCCGTGCCCGGTGTTTCGTAGGGAGAGATGGCCACCTTGCCAATGAAAACTTCAAACTCGGGGATGACCATATTCGGCGGAACTTTTCCGGTGATAGCGTAAGCGGTTGCATGCGGCGGATGGCAGTGGACACAGGACTTCGCTTCCGGCACCGCTTTATAAATTTCAAGGTGCAGTAAGATTTCGCTGGTGCGTGCCTTGCTCCCCGCAATCTGATTTCCTTCGAGATCCACCATGCTCAGGTCTTCGGGCGTCAAGTCGAACTTGCTCACCAGGGTGGGTGTGCAGATAACTTCGTTCGGTCCGATGCGATAGGAGATGTTGCCCCCGTTGCCGTCAACAAACTGCCGCATCCAGAGCTTGCGCCCTACAGCGCAAATCTCCTTCTTGACGGCTTCAGCTTCCGGCGTTGTGAACAAGCGGGGATTCGGAGCAAGATGGTTCTGTGTTCCGCCGCTGCTGCTCGAGGCTTGGACTGTGGCAGATGGCTTGTACGCTGCGGGGGATGCGGCCTTTGCCGCGCCACTCGTTACCAGGGCGATATTGTGTTGGGCGAGGAAGTCGCGAGCTGAAGGAGTTACAACACAGTTATTGCAGACAAGTACCTGGCTTGCGCCTGCCGCCAACGCGCCCCGGGCATCGCGGATTACTAAAACCTTTTGGCTTGTAAGATCAATGTTCTTCATTTCGCTCTTCCTACCTCAGATCCTCAAGAATCTGTTTTCGCATGAATGTCGATGGAATCAACGATCAGGGCGCAGTATGCGTCCACCGGAACTGCTTCAGGCCAAAACGGATTCGCGGCCTCCCTGCCTTCGGTGAATGCCACCATCTGGCCATCGGCAGCGCAAAGTTCATCCACGGCGATCAGAGACTTGCCTCCGCCCAATCCATTGCCCGCACGCAGATTCTCCATCGTAACCGGCTCCAAAATCGCGAGCGTCTTGCCTCGATACGCCGCAACGGCGGAATTGAGCGTGACATGGCCACGAACTATGCCTAGTCTCATGCGCTACTCCGGCCTCGCACTTTCGTGGGCCTGCACAGAATCCAAAATTCCCACAACAACCATGCGAGCTGGTGTTGTGTTGCCCAGCCTTGCTCGCGCAATATCGCCGTCCGTGGAAACAAGCACTGTCGATCCGCTTCCCGCGCCCAGCCAGTCCACTACCACAATCGGTTCCACGCCCACGCTCTGGTCAGCTTCAAGACGTTGTGCGAGCAGAAACCTGCACCCGTCCAAGGTCGGATGCTTGACCGCCGCAACTACCGTTCCGCCAATGCGCGCCAAATACATAGCTAAATAATCCGCAATGCATCGCCAACAATCATCTGCCGTTGCCGCGTAAAGGTGAGAGGCGTAGTGACGCCCTCGCCTGTCGGAGTGGCAATGGTGTGGCTGAAGTATCCAGCGCCGCCCACGCCCAGAGCTGCCGGTGACGCAGCGTTTTGAATGAAAAGGGTTGTATTCATAGCACGCGCCATGAGAGTCGCTGTCTCAACATTTTGCGTGTGAATAATCGCGGTATGCCGGTAGCCGTGTTCTGCCTTGACCGCCGCCGCAATGGCCGCATCCACATCGCGCACGCGCACCACCGGAATAAAGGGCATCATCTGTTCTTCGACGACGAATGCATGGTTTTCGTCGGTCTCTCCGAACAGGAGTTGCGTGTCGGCGGGTACGCGCACACCTGCCGCAGCTGCCAGAACAGCAACATCCTTGCCCACAAGATCTTTTTTGACATGAGCCCTGGCGCAGCCCCCGCCGCCGCCCTCAAAGGTGAAGGCCGCGCGAGTGAGCCGCTCGATGGCCGCAGAATCCAACTGATATGCGTCGGCGTGTTTCATGGCGGCGATAAAAGCATCGGCCACCGAGGCGACCACGAAGATTTCTTTTTCGCCTGTGCAAAGCAGGTTGTTGTCGAACGCCGCGCCCTCGATGATGCATTTGGCGGCGCGATCCAGATCCGCTGTCTCGTCGACAACGACCGGTGGATTGCCAGGTCCGCCCGCAATCACGCGCTTGCCGGATTTGGCGGCTGCCTGTGCCACCGCTGTGCCGCCGGTGACGCACAACAACGCGACCTTGGGATGATGGAAGACTTGCTCGGCTGCTTCAATGCTGGCTTCGCGCGTGGTTGTGAGTACGTTGGCAAAGCCAAATACTCGCTCAATCTCGCGATTGAACAGTTGCAGCGCGTATTGCGCCACCTTTGCGCCCGAAGGGTGCGGTCCGAAAACTGCGGTGTTGCCCGCCGCCAAAATGTTGATGGCATTGGAAGCCATGGTGGGCACGGAGTGAGTGACCGGAAGCATCATGCCGATGACGCCCCAGGGCGCGTGCTCAATGATGCACAACCCAGTGCTGTCGCTGCGCGCATCGCTGCGCATGGCTTCAACACCCAGCACAAAACGCATATTCGTCAGCTTCAGAATTTTGTGATCGAGGCGGCCGACTTTGGTCTCCTCCAACTCCATGCGGCCCAACTCCTCGCGGCGGTCATTGCAAATGCGTACGATGATTTTGACCATCTTGTCGCGCTCGTCGAGACTCAAGGCCGCGAGCCTCTTCTGTGCCTCATAGGCCGCGTTCACTGCTTCGTCCACGGTGGAGAAAACGCCGTCGCGCGCGGCAACAGACGGTGTCGGCGCCGCAGGTTTGTCCGGCAGTTGCATCTGGACACGAAGTCGCGCTACAACTTCTTTGGCGATATCCGCAATCACCTGGTCCTGAATCTGCATTAGGGCTTCTCCAATATTTTGCCTTCAACTTCGACGACATCCACGATTCCGACAATCACGGCGTCCACCGGCGCATCCTTCGTCGTTGGCGTCAGACGAGCCGAACTCCCCTGCGTAAACAGCACGCACTCGCCCACCCCTGCTCCAACGCTGTCCACTGCAACCACGGAGCTGCCAGAGATTTGCAGCTTGCCGTCCTTGTTGATGTACGGCTGAATCAGCAACAGCTTCATCCCCAGAAATTTTTCGTTCTTCTGGGTGGCGACAACATTGCCGATAACTTTCGCTATGAACATGACGATTACCTCGTGCGTCGCGGCAGACGCGAGTCTGCCGCTTGCTGCTATTTCGGCAATACTGTGCCCAGACCGAGCACAGACCGCTGCCGATCTTGTTCCAGCCGACGAACTTCACGCTGGCAGCCTTCAGCATCGCGTCTGTTGCCTGGACCAGCGCCACCAGGCCCTTGGTCTCGA
Source organism: Occallatibacter sp. (assembly GCA_050013195.1). Classification (GTDB taxonomy): domain Bacteria; phylum Acidobacteriota; class Terriglobia; order Terriglobales; family Acidobacteriaceae; genus Telmatobacter. Next base: position 1,962 of record JBEKFS010000049.1, on the reverse strand, counting down.
TCATTCCAATCGCTTCATTGGCCATTTCAATTCTCCTGACTTCGCGTTACTTCAAGAAACTTTCGACAAGCGCATCGTGAGGACGCGCAATCACGTGAGACGACACCAATTCGCCCACAGCCTTGGCCGCGGCCGCACCGGCGTCCACCGCCGCACGCACCGAGCCTACATCGCCGCGGACAATCGCTGTAACGTATCCGCCGCCGATCTGCACGGTTTTGACAAGTTCTACGCTGGCGGCTTTCACCATCGCGTCACATGCCTCGACGAGTCCGACGAGGCCCTTGGTTTCTATCAGTCCGATTGCTTCACTCATCTGGCTCTCCTCCGCCTACTTCGCGGCTGCGGGTTTTGTTGCGGCCTTCTTTTCCTGTTGGACAAAAGACGGCAGTTCGTCGTGAGGGCGAGAAATCACTTGCACACTGACCAAACGTTTGCTGACTTGAGCATGGCGTCCGTTGCTTCAAACAACGCCACCAGGCCCTTCGTCTCAATCATTCCAAGCGCTTGCTTCATCGCTTCCTCTCTTCTTTGTGGTGTTACTTGAAAAGCTCAATTTCTTTGGTTAAATGCGCACCGCACGCATTCGCCTCATCCGTGTCCATGTGGACATTGAGTTTGGCGGTTGAATCAATGCGGACATGTACGTTGTTGAAGGTCACGCCCGCCGGGCCGCCAAAGCGCAGCTTCATGCGGTCGCCCTTCGCAACTCCAAAGTACGCGGCCTCGGCGGGACTCATATGTACGTGGATCGCGGCGCGTATGACGCCCTCTTTCAGTTCGACCACGCCCTTGGGCCCGATGATGACGGCTCCCGGAGTGCCCGCAATGTCGCCGGAGAGTCGCACGGGAATATCCGTGAAGCCCAGCATGATGGCGTCGGTGAAGGCCAGCTCAATCTGCGACTGCTTGCGCATCGGTCCCAGAATGCGCAGGTTGGAAATCAGGCGGCTCCGCGGCCCCACAATGGTCACCGTCTCCTTGGCCGCGAAGTTACCTTCCTGGAAGAGCGGACGGTCAAAGGTCAGCTCTGTTCCCGGTCCGAAAAGCACGTCCATGTCTTCGCGACAAATGTGCATATGCCGCGAGGAAGTCTGTACCGTGAGCTGCGGCACTGGCCCTTTTTTCCCGCGCCCAAGATATTCAAGCGCCACCTGGCGGACAATCTGCTCCACCATCGATCTGTCGATGGAACCCGCTGAAGTCGCCATTGTTTCACTCCCACTTCTCATAAATTTCCGAACTACGTTGTCCCACTTTGCTTATGACACGCAATTCAGCCCGGCTCCAGGCTAACTTGCTAACTTGCGATCACCGCGAAGCGGTGGCTAACTTGCTGCCTTTGTCAAAAAATCCTTTAATGGATTCCACATATCATTCTCCCCGTGCTTCGATGACCACCTTCACCGTTTCGCGGGCGACAATCAGTTCTTCGTTCGCCGGAACAATCAAAATCTTAACCGGCGATGTTTCTGTCGAGATTGCGCCCAGTCCCGATGCCGCGCGATTCTTCTTCTCATCCAATTCAATGCCGAATGCTGTGAGGTTCTTCAATACCGCTGCGCGTGTCTCCCAACTGTTTTCGCCGATGCCGCCGGAGAAGGTGATGGCGTCCACGCCGCCCAGCTCCAGCAAAAACGCACCCACATAATGACGAATCGCGCGCACAAAAACATCCAGAGCCAGCCGCGCCTGCTTGCTGCCCGAGGCCGTGGCCTGATCCAGATCGCGCATGTCGCCGCTGGTGCCGCTGATGCCCGCCAAGCCTGATTCACACCCAAGAATGTGCGCCATCTCATCCGGCCCCACATTCAGCTTCTTCATCATCTGCAGCACGGCGAAGGCGTCGATATCGCCTACACGGTTGTTCTGCGGCAACCCCGATTGCGGCGAGGTTCCGAAGCTGGTGTCGATGGCCACACCATCGCGGAAGGCTGCAATGCTCGAACTGCCTCCCAGGTG
>JBEKFS010000048.1:0-22302 GCA_050013195.1 Occallatibacter sp. | reverse complement strand
TGGTCGCCGGACGAAATCAGAGCCGGAGATGCGGTTATCTGCGCGGTGGGCGTCGCCGCGGTTGAGGCCGGAGCCGTCTCCTGGCGGGAAATAGGTTTCTTCTTGGTGTTGCCGCAGCCTGCAACAGCAACCAAAGCGGCAAGCAGCACAACCGGCGCCACAATGCGATTAAGTCGATTCAATGGATTACTCCTTCCAATTCATTGGCATCTTACTCATGATAGAGCAGTATGCCGGGTTGTTTCATGCGGACAGCCTCTTCGGCCCGTCATCTCAGCATCAGCAACTCACTTCCAACTCCAGTTGGGCATAAAGTTGTTGCCCGCCTGGGTCAATTGATGCTGTTCAGTGCCGTCGGCCAGCATGGTCCAGATCTGGCTGTGCCCGTTGACTGCCCGCTCAAAAACGATGTGCCGCCCGTCCGGCGCCCAGGAGGGGAAGTCGTTGCTGCCGGCTTCGTGCGTCAGTTGCAGCCAGCGCTTGCTGGCAATGTCCATCACATAGATGTCTTGCCCGCCGGGCGCGCCCGGACCGTACTTGCGGTTCCAACTGAAGGTCAGAAACTGTCCGTTCGGTGACCATGAGGGCGAGATCGCATAGCCTCCGTCGGTCAGCCGCTGCACATTGGCGCCGTCCTGATCCATGGTGTAGATCTGCGGCAAACCCGTGCGCCCGCTCACCCAGGCCAGTTGCGCGTTTGTCCTCGGATTCCAGGTAGGTGCTACGTCAGGTCCGGCAAAGTTGGTCAGCCGGCGCAGATTGGAACCGCTTGCCTCCGCCACCCAGATCTCCGGGTCGCCCGAGCGTGATGACGAGAAGGCAATCTTCGTTCCGTCGCCCGACCAGGCCGGAGATTGGTTGCTGCCGCCCGCCGTGCCCGCCGGAAAGTTCACCAGCCGGAACAGTTCCAGGGAGTACATGCGGATGGCCCACCCCTCGCGGCCCAGGGATGCGAAGGCGATGCGCGTATTGTCCGGAGAGATGCGCGGCGAGAGCGAAATCGTGCCCAGGTGCGTTACCTGATACTGATTCTGGCCGTCGTAGTCCATTACCCAAATCTCTTTGGTTCCGCTGCGTGAGCTCACAAAGTAGATTTTCGTCTCGGCGATGCCATTGATTCCGCCGCCCAGCCGCAGGATGATCTCATCGGCAAACCTGTGAGCAACGGTCCGCGCCATATCCGGGCTGGCCACTTCGTTGTACTGCTTGCCCAGCACCTGGGGATTGACGGTGTTGCGGGTGTCGTCCAGCCAGCCGTAAACTGCAAGCCGGCCATTGGTGGCCGAGAGCGCGCCGAAGGCCACCATAGCTGCGTTGGCAGGCGCCGCAGACCACTGCGCCAGGTCTATCTCTTTGGGCGAGCCGGGCATAGCCGGCTGGGCAATACCCTGGGCTGCCTGGCCTCTCTTATTGGGCGCTGCGGGCGTAGTCATCGGGATCATGCTCTTCGAAACCATATCGAAGAGGCCCGCATTGGTCAGGTCATTGAGGAGCGTAGCGTCAAAGGCCGCTTTCAAGGCCGGCGTCTGTGGATCGTCGCCAACTGGTTTGAAATCCGCCGCGGCAAGGCGGATGCGCTCGTTGCCCAGATTGGAACCAGTACGAATCCAGTCCTGAGCTGTCGCATGCATTGTTGCCAAAGCTGCCAGAATCATCAGCAAATAAGGGAAAATCCGGGAACATGCCTTCATCGGACACGCAATCCTTCCTCGGTAAAAGTGTGAATTCGCCTTGCCGGCTCAGGGATGCGGCCAACTTTGTTGGCCTGTATCCCTGGATTCCACTGCGGAAAGAGCCGCCCGCGTTCACAACTCCATTTTACGTCCGCGCCGCCGCATCGCTCTTCACAATCTAGTACTCACAATAGAAAGACGTCATAACAGTGCTTTTGTTATATTGCGCGGGCAGTGCGCCGAAGGTGTCCACGCGCTGCGCGGCGCGCATGCAGGCTCGGTCCAGCGTCTGGCTCCCGCTGTTCATGCTCATCTGCACATTGCTCACGCTGCCGTCGCGGTGAATGGCGAACTGAATATACGCGCGCGAACCTTTGGGCGTATGCGGGTCCACCTCCTGCCGGAAGGAACTGGAGGACATTTTGCGGTTGATGCCTTCCACGTACCAGCCATAAAGTGAGCCGAAGTCGCCATCGCTGACCGTGGTCTGGCCGCTGGTAAAGCCCTGCGGCTGTATCGACCGCGCCATCGACGACCCCGACTGCTCGCCGTAGCGGGCCAGATTATCCGGCTCCGGCTCATGTTGCTGCGCCTTGTGCGTGATCTGCTTTTGCTTTTTCTGCTTGTCGGCGATGGCCAGCGCTTTCTCGTCCGCCGCCTGCTTCGACTTGGCGGCAGCCTCGGCCGGCGCCTGGCTGGGCGTGTCGGTAGCCAGCACGTTCTCATTGAGCGGCTGATCGGAGGGCAGAGGAAGGGCGCTGGTCATGCTCACCTGAATCGCCCCGCTTCCCGCGCCGCCCCACACGTTGTGATGAAACAGGCCGGCAAATAATCCATACGTCAACAACACCGCAACCAGCCCGCCGTGCAGCAACAGCGATCCCGCTGCCGGGGCCATGAAAGGCTCCCGCGAGGGGGCTAGTTCCCGCTCCAGTTGATCACCGCTATCCAGAAGGCTGTCCATGCGCTTTCCCAAAAAACTATGGGTGCCCCACCCTCGCCGCGTTCTTGTTTTTGCGGCTAGGGTGGGATACTACGAAATTCAACCACCTGGTTCAGTAGTTCCGTTAACTCGCTGACTCGCTGACTTGCTTCTTCCCTAGTTTCCGCCTGCCGCCTTGGTATCCAGCGGCTGCGTCACAATCGAAATGTTGGTAATCCCCGCCTGCTTCACCGCGTCCATCACCGTGGCAAAAGCGCCAAACGGAACCCGCTCGTCAGCTCTGAGATAAATCACCTGATGCGCCGGATCGCTCCCCGGCTGATGCAACCTGCCGGCTAGTTCATGAATGTTGACCGGCATATCGCCCAAAAATACCTGCTGGTCGTGGTTGATGGTCACCACCAGCCGTTGCTCGGTAATCTCCCGCACCGTGCGCGTCTTGGGCACGGCCACTTCGATCCCTGACTGCAACACCGGCGCGGTGATCATGAAGATCACCAGCAGCACCAGCACCACGTCCACCAGCGGCGTGATGTTGATCTCCGCCAGCGAGGTCCGTGTCTGCCCGTTGCTACTTGTAAAGGCCACGGTCCACCTCCCGGCCGGGTTCCCGGGCCGGATCACGAACCCCTTCAGCGTTCGCCGCCCGCACAGAACCGGGACCTGCCACGCGCACCGGAATCTCTTCCAGCGAGTTCAGCAGCTCGCGGCAAAAGTCGTCGCATGCCGCTGCAAAGTTCCTGATTCGCGCCGTGAACACGTTGTAAGCTACCACCGCGGGCACGGCTACAAAGAGTCCCGCCGCCGTCGTAATCAGCGCTTCGCTGATGCCTGGCGCCACGGCCCGCAGCGTCGCCGATCCCGCCGTGCCTAGCCCATAAAAGGCGTCCACAATCCCCATCACCGTGCCGAAGAGCCCGATGAACGGACTGACGGCCGCGATGGTCGCCAGCCACGACATCCGGCGCTCCAGGTTGGTCACCGCCTCGCTTGCCGCCGTTTGCGCCGAGCGCTCCAGAGGAGCCAGGTTGCGCGGCGGGCCCGAGCCGCCCGTCTGCCGCTTGTAGGTCTCGTACACCTCATCGAATACCCGCGCCAGCGGGCTCGCTTTGCACCCGGCCGACACTGTCGCCATCTCCTGCAGGCGGCTGGCGGTGCGGAAGGCGCGGACAAACCGCTGGCTCTCACGGGTCGCCTTGTGAAAGGCGGATATCTTGCCCAGAATCACGGTCCATGAGTAGAGGCTGGCTATCAGCAACAGCATCAGCACGGCCATGGCCACCGGGCCGCTATTTTGGATCATCTCCACCAGCGCGCTTGAACCCAGCGCCGACGGCACTCCCGAGCCCGCGCCGCTCTCAGGTGGCACTTGAAAGAGTAATGCAGCGATCAAAATCGGCGTTCACCTCACCTTTTACGTTAGCAGACGCCGTGCCCCGCTCCAAGTTATTGATCTGGTGCGCTCGCTCCCTTTTGCCTTCCATGCCGGCTCAGAGGTATCGTCGATCATGCTATGCTGCGCTCGGATTCCCGTTGCGGCTTTTGGTGGATCCCGATCCGGCCACAGGATCAACCCGCCAACTCGCCAACTTGCTATCCCCGCGAAGCGGGGGCTAACTTGCTGCTTTTGTTAAAATCGCAGCCACAACCGGCCTCGTCCATTAGGAGCCGAATAAAACGGAATACGGACCTCAACTATGCTCGTCGAACTGCGCGCTGAAAACTACGCCGTCATCGATCACGCCATCGCCAACTTCGGCCCCGGGCTCAACCTGCTCACCGGCGAAACCGGCGCGGGCAAATCCATCCTGGTCGACGCGCTGGCCCTGCTCATGGGCGGCAAATCCTCCGCCGAGGTAGTCCGCCACGGCGCAGACAAGGCCGTCGTGGCCTGCGTCTTTGAATCCACGCCGAACGCCGAAACCATCCTGGAAGAAAACGGCATTGACTCCGCTGGCAACGACGTCATCCTCCGCCGCGAAATCATGGCCACCGGCAAGGGCCGCGTCTTCGTCAACAATCAGCCGGCCACCGTTGCCGTCCTTCGTCAGCTTGCGCCTGAGCTGGCCCTCGTCCACGCCCAGAGCGAGAGCCTCAGCTCCTTCGACCAGGCCCAGCAGCGCGCCCTGCTCGACCGCTTCGGCGGTCTGGCGACTGAAGCAGTGGCCGAGGCCTATGCCCGCTGGAAAGGCGCTCAGACCCGGCTCGATGATCTCCTCCAGGGTGAGCAGGACCGCCTGCGCATGGTCGATCTGTGGAGCTATCAGAGCAAGGAAATCAACGACGCCCATCTCCAGCCCGGCGAGGACGAGGCCCTTGAAACTGAGAAGCGCGTTCTGGCCAACGCCGAAAAACTCTACGCCGCCGCCATGGGAGCCTTCGACGAGCTATACGAGGGCGGGGCATCGGCTGAGGTCGCCCTGCGCGCCGCCTTGCGCAACGTCGAGGAACTGGCCCGCTATGACGCGCGTTTCACCGAGGCCGCCCAGCAGCTTGCTGCCGTTCGTGCCACTGTCGGCGACATCGGCGCCAGCCTGCGCGACTACGCCGAGGCCATCAACGCCTCGCCCGAGCGGCTGGCCGAGATCGAAGACCGCCTCGCCCTCATCGACCGCCTCAAGCGCAAGTACGGCAAAACCATCGCCGAGGTCGTCGCGTTTGGCGAAGAGGTCAGCCGCAAGCTGGCCGAGGTCGAAGACCGCGACGAAATCCTCAAAACTTTGCGCGCCGAGCTGGCCATCGCCGCCGCCGCCTATCGCGTTGCTGCCAAGGCTCTCACCGCCGAGCGCCAATCCGCCGCCGCCAAACTCGCCAGGCTCGCCGAAGCCCAGATCAACTCCCTAGCCATGAAGGTAAAATTCGAGGTCGCCGTCACCGCAACCGAACAAGAATCCCACTGGACCTCCTCCGGCTGGGATGTTGTTGAATACCGCATCGCCACCAACCCCGGCGAGCCCCTCAAGCCGCTGCACGAGATCGCTTCGGGTGGCGAAATGTCCCGCGTCATGCTGGCCCTCAAAGTCAGCGTGGAAGAGGGTGCGGTCAAGCCTAAGAAGAAAACACCCACCCCCCGGACACTTGTTTTTGACGAAATCGACATCGGCATCGGCGGGCGCGCCGCTGAAGCCGTCGGCCAAAAGCTCAAATCCCTCAGTCGCGGCCAGCAGATTCTGTGCGTGACGCACCTGCCGCAAATCGCCGCCTTCGCCGACCAGCACTTCCTTATCGACAAGCGCGAATCCGACGGCCGCACCAAGACCAAAATCAGCCTCCTCGACGACCGCGCCCGCACCCACGAAATTGCCCGCATGGTCTCCGGCGCAAAGGTCACCGAAACCAGCCTCCAGCACGCCGCCCAGATGATCGCAGCGAGCAGATAATGGGTCGAATGCGGGCAACAAGAGTCTTCTGATTATGGCGATAGCTAAAAGGACAAGATTTACCAGCTGTGTGTAATGGTATATATACCATTACACACAGCTAGATAATTATCGGAAAAGGATATCAATCTGATTTGATTTGTGATAGTTCCATATTTTAGCATGACCAGTAGGTATATATACCTACTGGTACAATAACTATTTGAGGGTTCCGAGGAAGAATTCTAAACGCACGCTCTCGGCAGATATAGACAAACGACCCTGGGGTATAAAGTGAATGAACTATTGCAGTTTTTTGTCTTCTTCACGTGAATGGTATATATACCAGTCACGTGAAGAAGCATAATTAAAGAGATCATTTGACTTTCTGCGTGATAGTTGCTAAATTTGAGTTCACTGTTGGGTATATATACCCAACAGTGAAACATAACTATGCCTCGCGGACGCCCAAGAAAGATTCAACTCGCGCGCTCGGTCATCCTCCGCTTTTTTGAGCAGCAGAGGCAACGTGTCTTTTCCGTCTCTGAGCTAACCGCCATATTCCTGAAGCACTCGCATGAGTGGGGCTTGCCTGTAAACATGAACGGGGCTGGGTTTATAGAATTCATGCTCCGGGAATCCAGGCTGCGGCTTATTCATGTAGAGCCACAGAATCATCCAGATGCGCGGAGTGTGACGCTTTATACGTGGGGTGAAGTTTCGCCATTGCTTGTAGGAGCCTCACTTTGGAGAGGTGCTTACTTGTCTCATGGAACGGCCGTCCTGCTGCATGCTCTGACAGATCAACTTCCGAAAGTGATCTATGTAAATAAGGAACAAAGTTTGAAAGGAGCTGGTTCGAAGACAGAATTGCAACAAGCTAATATCGATCGCGCTTTTGGACGGAAGTCGCAACGCCTTTCACGCTTCGAATTTGCCTATGATGGTGGACGGTTTCTGCGTTTGAATGGAAAGAACACAGGGCGTTTAGAGGTCGGTTCAGTAACCCTTGAGGACGGTTCAGCGGTCCCGGTTACTAAACTGGAAAGAACATTGATAGACATTGTCGTCCGGCCTGCATATGCTGGTGGCGTTTATATGGTTCTGGAGGCATACCGCAGGGCGCGACAGAACATATCCATCGCTACCCTCCTCGCAACACTCAAAAAGCTCGATTATGCCTATCCTTTTCACCAAGCCATCGGATTCTATATGCAGAGGGCTGGATATGGACCGAAGCAGTATGAGCGCCTTCGGAGCCAGGGCTTGAACCACGACTTTTACCTGGACTACGACCTCCGCGAGCGCGAGTTCGATTCCACCTGGCGTCTATACTTCCCCAAGGGCTTTTAGCTTTTCGATTTCCCCGAGAACGAAATCAAAATAGTAATCGAAGCTCTCCATGTTCTTTCCTACGACTGAATTCGTAACGCTTGGCCAGTCTGGCCTGTGGAATTCCCGAAAGTCGCTTACCTTCGCGAGAAGCGATAACGGCACTCTTTTCGCGTCGAAAATGTGATGTAGTACCGCGATATTTTCGGGTGAGGTCAAATCGATGGCTCGTTGTGAGATGGCCTCGTGGATGTCGTAGAAGTCTCTGGCGCGGGCGCTAGGATGGCCTTTATGTGGGTATTCGGGCATCTGTTGGCAAATGGCCCGGAGCTTCTCAATCACGATCATCTCCGGCGAATAGACGTAGATGACGTAATCGTTCAGATCGTGCTCTTCCTTGCCCTGGGTGTATTCGTACTTACTGAGGTCCACGGTGAATTCTCGCTTATTATTGGGGCCGGTTACTATAGCCTCAATGCTCAGCCTTTTGTGCCGGCCTCGGAGTTCTTCATAGCGTTCTTTCGGGATGAGTTTAAAGTTCAACAAATAGCCGCCCCACCATGGTTTTGTATCCTCGCCATCGATCTTGGGCTTGGGAAGGAGCTTTTCGTCAAACACAACGTACCCCGCTGAATCAAAGCGGTCCTTCAGAACGAAAAAGATTCGTTCCTTGGCGCGAGAAAAATCAGGAAAATCTTGCTCAATCGAGAAATCGAGATCCACGGACGTGCGGGTCGTGATGCCATGGACAAGCCTCAAGGCGTTGCCGCCCTTTAGAGCCAGCATTCCTGCTAGCTCATCATCTGCAAAAAGCGCTGTGATGGTCGTCCGGCGAATGGCAGCAAAATCCATGACAAAGGCATTATCGCAAATAGACAGGCGTACTGTGATTGTCCGGATGTTCGGGCGGGTGTCCCACATCTAAAAATCGGGTGCTCCAGCTCTCGCATTTGAGACCCTGGGGACTACGAACCTAAAGCGTGAAGCATGTCTGTCTGGACGGCCAGTTCTTGCAGATAATTATGAATCGGCCAGAAAAGGAATGGATCTCTGAACTTTTTCATCCCGCGGATTTGGTGTCTATCATGATTGCCATGCAAACAATCCCCAAATCGGAGGTTCTGCCGCAATGAAAAATCTGCCGTTGTCGAAGGTCTACCAGTTGCTTGAACCGGGTCCGGTGGTTCTGCTGACCACCGCCCGTAAAGGCCGCGCCAACGTGATGGTGATGTCGTGGCACATGATGGTTGAGTTCGAACCGCCGCTGATCGCCTGTATCGTCAGCAACGCCAATTACAGCCATGCCGCGTTGCGAGCGACCAAAGAGTGCGTAATCGCCATTCCGGCGCTGGAACTTGCGCCCAAAGTCGTGGCCATCGGCAACTGCTCGGGATGGAACGTAGACAAATTCAAGAAATTCGGCCTGACGCCGATGCCGGCCAAACGCGTGGCGCCGCCTCTGGTTGCTGAGTGCTTCGCCAATCTCGAATGTAAGGTGGTCGATACGCATCTGGTGAACAAGTACAATCTCTTCGTCCTGGAGGTTCTCAAAGCCTGGACCGATCCGAAGCAGAAGAACCCGAAGACTATCCATCATCACGGATACGGCAGCTTTGTTGTGGACGGGGAACGGATCAGGCTGAGGTCGAGAAAGCCGTAGAGGTTAGGTACAATGATTTGACGGTATTTTTAAAGGTCTCCGCGCGCAAGCAAATCTGCCATCAACGCATCCACACTGAACACGACCGGCACACAGGCGCGCAATTCATTCATATTCTGTCTATAATCCATCCAAAAGAGGAGGTCATCTTGAAAACGATTCGACACATAGGCTTCTGCTTCTTCGCACTGGTCCTGTTCGCGCTGGTTTCCGGTGCCGGAGTCCGCGCGCAGCAACTCACGCCAAAACTCCAGAACGCCATCGGGCACTGGCAGAACTATATCGATGGCAAGCCTGCCGGCACGGTGGATACCTACCTGGAGAACGGCCAACTCTTAGGCAAGGTCACCAAGGTGCGCCCCGGCCGCACTCCGCAAGACCTCTGCGACAAGTGTTCCGGCGAGTACAAAAACCAGCTCATCCTGGGCATGGTGATCATACGCAACTTCCATCCCGAAGGAGAAGACTGGGTAGGCGGAACCGTCGTGGACCCGGAGAATGGGAAGGAATACAAGGGCAAGATCTGGTCCGAGGGGAACGACAAACTCCACATGCGCGGCTATATCGGCATATCCCTGCTGGGGCGGACCGAGGTCTGGACGAGAATTCCCTGAGCAGGCACTTCGATCTTTGAGGCTGGCACGGAAACGGTGGCTGATTGCCACCGCTTCCGAATTGCCTCGCCCAAACACGCACATTGGTATACTGGGAGTGTGACCACAACTTTGTCTGAATCCATCTCGAACGGTAACCGCTCCGAGACTCCCCCCAGCCAAAAGAGGGTGTTGTTGCTCAAGCCAAGAGGCTTTTGCGCCGGCGTCGTGCGCGCCATCGACGTTGTCAAAATCGCTCTGGAAACCTTTGGCGCTCCCATCTACGTCCGTCGTGAAATTGTACATAACCGATATGTTGTGAACGAGTTGGCAGATAAAGGCGCGATCTTTGTTCACGAAATAGATGACGTGCCCGACGGGCAGCGCGTAATTTATTCAGCCCATGGCGTTTCGCCCGCAGTGAGGGATATCAGCAAACGACGCCACCTCAGGGTCATTGACGCCACCTGTCCTCTGGTCACCAAGGTCCACATCGAGGCGGTCAAGTTTGCCAAGCAGGGCTACTCGCTGGTGCTTATCGGCCACCGTGACCACGACGAGATCGAAGGCACGCTGGGCGAGGCGCCGGAGGCAACCCAGGTGGTCTCGAATGTAGCCGAAGCTGCGGCGCTTGTAGTGCCCGACCCCAACCGTGTGGCTTATCTGACCCAGACCACGCTCTCGCTGGACGAGGCGCGGGACATCATCCACGCCCTCAAGGAAAAGTTTCCTAACATCGTCGGCCCCCACTCGCAGGACATCTGCTACGCAACTGAAAACAGGCAGGTTGCGGTCCGCAACGTGGCGCATAATGCCGGCCTGGTATTGGTGGTGGGCTCAACCAACAGTTCCAACTCCAATCGCCTAGTCGAGGTCTCGCGCAACCTGGGGACCATCGGCTACCTGATCGACAACTCGCAGGCCATTGATCCGGCCTGGCTTAAGGGCGTAAGCACGGTTGCGGTGACGGCCGGCGCTTCGGCTCCGGAGATTCTGGTCGAGGACGTGGTCAATTACCTGAGACAGAACGGCTACAACAACGTCGAAGAAGTTGAAGTAATGCCGGAAAATGTGCGTTTCGGCCTGCCGCCGGAGATTGTGCAGGCCATCGGCAGCGCCAGCGGGGCACAGGCTGTACAGGTTAAATAGCTACTAGCTTTTAGCTATTAGCTTTTAGCTCGATTTCGTTGGAATCAGTTTTTTCGGCGCAACGATCATTTTCATACGAGGCAAGCAGCCAAGAGCTAATAGCTAAGAGCTAACAGCTAAAAGCTCATTGATAAGGACTGAGGCGTTTCAATCGCATGAGCATTCACCAAGGGAAGACGCAATTTACGGCGCCCCGGTTTGGGCGGCTGGACGCGGACCTGGCAGATGTCCAGTCGTCCATCACCCACGCGCGGGACTTCCTGTTTTCGCAGCAGCATCCCGAGGGGTATTGGAACGGTGAGTTGGAAGCCGACGCGATGCTCGAGGCCGACTACATCTTTCTCCACATTCTGCTGGAGAGCGGTGATCCGGGCCGGCTGCAGCGAGCGCTCACGGAGATGATGCGCTACCAAAACGAGGACGGCAGTTGGAGCATCTATCCCGGTGGTCCGGGCAACATCTCGCTTTCGGTCAAATGCTACTCCTCAGCCAAACTGATGGGCGTCGGTGCAGACGACCCGCGGCTGGCAAAATGCCGCCGGTGGGTGCTGGAGCACGGCGGCGTGGTCGCGTGCAACACCTTCACCAAAATGTACCTCTGCGCGCTGGGCGAGTACGACTATGACGCGGTGCCCGCCATTCCGCCCGAGATTGTCCTGTTTCCCCGATGGTTCTACTTCAACATCTACGAGATTTCTTCCTGGTCGCGGGGGATTCTTGTTCCGCTGGCCATCATGTACGCCAAAAAGCCGTTCAAGAGAATTCCGTCCGAACAGGGAATCGATGAGTTATACGTTGGCGGGCGCGCCAACTCGATACTTCGCTTGCGCTTGGACCGCAAGTCCATCATCTCTTGGCGCAATTTCTTTATCGTTTTAGACCGGCTGATGCACTGGGCTGAAGCAGTTCATCTTCGCCCTGTGCGTACCGTGGCGTTGCGCAAGTCTGAGAAGTGGCTGCTGGCGCGGCTGGAGATGACCGACGGACTGGGCGCCATCTATCCGGCCATGCTGAACGCCATCATCGCACTCCGCTGCCTGGGCTACTCTGAGGACGATCCGCAGGTGATCCGGGCTCGCGATGAGTTTGAAAAGCTGGGCATCGAGGAGCCGGCCAGCGCTACAATGCCAGCCCCGACCTTCCGCATGACCCCGTGCATGTCGCCGGTGTGGGATACGGCACAGGCGGTCTTTGCTCTGGGCGAGGCGGGCGCAGCGCGCAATGATCCGCGCATGCTCAAGGCCGTGGATTGGATGCTCTCCAAAGAGGTTCGCCACAAGGGTGACTGGGCCGTGAAGGTGCGCAACATTGAGCCCGGCGGCTGGTATTTTGAATTTAATAACGAGTTTTATCCCGACACAGACGATACAGCGCAGGTGCTGCTGGCGCTGAACAAGGTGGACAATCCGCGCGAGCGCTATCAGCACGAGGTTATCCAGCGCGCCATCGCGTGGGAGTTTGCCATGCAGTGCAAGAACGGCGGCTGGGGCAGCTTCGACAAAGACAACACCAAGATGATCTTCCAATACATCCCCTTTGCGGATCACAACGCCATGCTCGATCCGCCCACAGTGGACATTACCGGGCGCATGCTGGAGATGCTGGCCAGCTATGGCTACACGCGCAGCGACAAGCGCGTGGAGAAGGCCGTCAAGTTCATCTTCCGCGAGCAGGAGTCGGATGGAAGCTGGTTCGGGCGCTGGGGCGTGAACTACATCTACGGAACATTTCTGGTGCTGCGCGGGCTGGACGCCATCGGCGTCGATCATCTGGAGCCGCAGATTCAGCAAGCCGCCGAGTGGATTCGCATGGTGCAGAACGCCGACGGTGGATGGGGCGAGAGTTGCGGCACGTACGACGATCCGAATACGCGCGGCGTAGGGCTCAGCACTCCATCGCAAACCGCATGGGCGCTGTTGGGCCTGTTAGCTGCTGGTGACGATCGCTCTGACTCCATTGCCAAGGGTGTGCGGTGGTTGCTCGAGCGACAACAGGCAGACGGAAGTTGGGACGAATCGATGGGGCAAGGCGCGACTCAGCAGAGTATCATCACGGGAACAGGCTTCCCCAGAGTCTTCTATCTGGCCTACACCCTCTACCGGCAATACTTTCCGCTGATGGCTCTGACCAATTATCAGCGAACTATGGAACGAGCAAAGAGCTTTTAGCCTCTAACTTCCAGCCACTAGCTCCTGGCTGGTTGTCTGAGCGGCTTAGATGGGATTTTGGTATTTAGCCAGAAGCTAGAAGTACTAACGGAGTTCATGGAACGCGCCAACTAAGACGGCGATGGAGGTTTATCAAAAGATGTCTATTCCTATCTCTCAGATGGGCACGGTTGCCAGCTATGTGCTGAAGAAGAGGTTCTCCGGCGTCAAGCGCTATCCCCTGGTGCTGATGCTGGAGCCGCTCTTCCGCTGCTCGCTGGCCTGCGCTGGCTGCGGCAAGGTGCAGTATCCGCCTCACATTCTAAAGAAGCAGCTCACGCCGGAAGAATGTTTTGCCGCGGTCGAGGAGTGCGGCGCGCCCATGGTCTCCATCCCCGGCGGCGAGCCGTTGCTGCATCCGCAGATCGTCGAGATCGTCAACGGCCTGGTGGCACGCAAGAAATACATCTATCTCTGCACCAATGCGCTGGAGCTCAAGAAAAAACTTCCAGAGTTTACGCCGTCCAAGTACCTCACCTTCTCGGTTCACCTCGACGGGCAGCGCGAGCATCATGATTATTCTGTGTGCCGCGAGGGCGGCTATGACATCGCAGTTGAAGGCATTCAGGAGGCTGTCCGGCGCGGATTCCGCGTCACCACTAACGCCACCTTCTTTGACGGAGCAGACCCCAACAGCGTTCGCGCCTTCTTCGATGAGGTCATGGGAATGGGCGTCGAAGGCGTCGTGCTATCCCCCGGCTACAGCTACGACAAAGCGCCCGACCAGAATCGCTTCATGGGTCGCGCCCGCGTGCGGCGGCTCTTCCGCGCCATTCTCTCCAACCGCAAGCCCACATGGAAGTTCAACATGTCGCCCCTGTTTCTTGAATTCCTGATGGGTGACCGCAACTACGAATGTACTCCGTGGGGAATGCCCGCCTATAACATCTTCGGTTGGCAAAAGCCTTGTTATTTGCTCCAGGAAGGCTATGCCGAGAGTTACAAGGAGTTACTGGCAACCACTAACTGGGATAACTACGGAGTCGCCAGCGGCAACCCGAAATGCGCCAACTGCATGGTCAGTTGCGGCTATGAATCCACCGCGGTAATCGACGGCTTCGGCTCGCTGAAGGGCTTTCTGGCCATGGTGCGCGGCACCTTCAGCAGTTATCGCGATTCGCACGCGCAGAAGCTGCTGAATGATTTTGCTTCGCAACAAGCCGCGCCGCACAAAAATCTCGTGCAGATCGCGGAGCCCGCGCCTGTTTTAGAGGAGACCCGCGTATGACCGCTGAAGTGCAAAAGTACACGCTGGAGCAGGTCGAGGCTATGGAACTGGCTCCCGGCACGGAGCACGAGAACCTGGAAGGCTGGGTTCCCGCGCTGGCAACGGACGATGATCTGCGCCAGGCTCTTGAAAAAGCACTCGACTATCGCGGCGATGTGACGCTTACGCTCAAATCCGGCGAGCGCCGCGAAGCCCCCGAAAAAATTGAGGCTTTTATCTTCAACTGCCATAACGGCGCAACACTGGCTGAGTCATGGGTGCAGTACTACACGCCTTCGGCTCCGGAAAAACGCAAGGTGGGCTACGCCGAGATCGCCCGCATCGAGTTCAGCGGCAAGGACCGCGCCGCCGGCAAGCACTGGGAAGACTGGGTGAAGGCTTACAACGCAAAGAAGGCCGCGGGTGAGAAGAATATCGCGCTTGCGCCGGAGGTATTGGAGTAGTAGGGATCAGTTGTCAATTGCAGTTGTCAGCTACCGCCGATTTTGAATGATGTTGTATGCGACTTGTATGCACGATATAAACTGACAACTGATTATGAAAATCTTTCTCACAGGCGCGACGGGATTTATAGGCCATCATGTGGCGAAGGCTTTGGCCGCTGATGGCGCAAAGCTGCGCCTGCTGGTCCGCAAGACAAGTAACCTGTCAAACCTGGAAGGAATCAAGGGCGAGACGCACATGGGCGATTTGAGTGAGCCAGACTCGCTCAAGCCCGCGCTCGCCGGATGCGATGCTGTGGTCCATGTGGCCGCCGACTACCGGCTCTGGATTCCCGACCCGGCGGCGATGTACCGAGCCAACGTTGACGGGACGCGCGAGCTACTGCGGCTGGCCCGCGAAGCAAAAATCAAACGCTTCGTCTACACCTCCAGCGTGGCCACCATGCACTTCCGCCGCGACGGCATGATCATCAACGAGGACACACCGGTGACTCTTGATGACATGGTCGGCCACTACAAGCGCTCCAAATTTCTCGCCGAGCAAGAAGCCAAAAAGGCCGCGCAGGCTGGCCAGCGGGTTATCATTCTCAACCCGACTACGCCGATTGGACCGAACGATGCCAAGCCCACGCCAACCGGCCGCATTTTTGTTGATTTTTTGAACGGAAGATTTCCTGCCTACATGGACACCGGGCTCAACCTCGTCGATGTGGCTGAGGTCGCCCGCGCGCACGTCTCCGCGCTCACGAAAGGCAAGTCCGGGAATCGCTATATTCTCGGCGGCGAAAACCTCACCCTCAAGCAGATTCTCGATAAGATGGCGGCAATCACCGGCCTCAAGTCGCCGACGGTTGAGATCCCTTTCATCGTCGCCGCGACGTATGCCTTCTTCGAGGAGTGGATTACAGGACGCATCCGCAAGCGTGAGCCCCGCGCCACGCTGGAAGAGGTGCGCATGGGCCGCAAGAAGATGTACGCCTCGAGCGCCCACGCGCAGCAGGAGCTAGGCTTCCGCATTTTGCCCGTGAACCCGGCGATGAAGGCTGCGATAGAGTGGTTCCGTGCGCATGGGTACGCGCCATGACCCGTATCGCCATAATCGCCGCCATGCCCGGTGAACTCAAGCCGCTCGCTCGCAATTGGCAACACTCACGCACGAATGGCGTCGATCTCTGGCGCAAGACCTTCGATAGCAGCGAATGGATCGCCGCCTGCGCAGGAGCCGGTGTCGCCGCAGCAACACGCGCCTTTGCTGAAGTCGAGAAACTCGGTCCTATAGACAAAATCATCTCCACCGGCTGGGCGGGAGCTTTGCGCGAAGAGCTAATCTCAGGCCAAGCCAATGATGTCTCCACTGTCGTCGATGCTCGCACTGGCGAGCGCTTCGTAACCGCCGGTTCTTCAAATGATTGCTTACTGGTGACCAGCCCACGAGTTGCCGATGCCGCAGAAAAGCAGCGCCTTGCCTCCACCTACGAAGCCGCCCTGGTTGACATGGAGGCTGCGGGCCTGGCGCGCCTCGCTCATATGCGCGGCATCCCTTTTTATTGCGTCAAGGGAATCAGCGACGGCTACAGCGACCAACTGCCTGATTTCAATCAATTTATATCGCCAGGCGGTCAGTTTAAACTGGCCCGCTTCGTGGTTTTCGTTCTTCTTCGACCATGGTACTGGTCCTCCCTCATCCGGATGGGAGAAAATAGCAGGAAGGCTGCCCGCACCATCGCGCAGTCTCTGCTCGATTTTCTGGATGAACGAGGATGAACGAGGGCCCGCAAGCAGGCGCAATGGCAACCAAAACCACCAACGCTGCACTCCGGATCAAGTCGAGCATTCCCGCTTCCATGCGGGCTGTGGTCTACCGCGGCGTCAATGACCTGCGCCTGGAGACCGTGCCGGTGCCGCAAATCGGTCCCGGCGAGTTGCTGGTCAAAATCGCCACCTGCGGCGTCTGTGGCACAGACCTCAAGAAGATTCACACCGGCTCTCACTCCGCGCCGCGCATCTTCGGCCACGAGATGGCCGGAACCATCGTCGCGGTGGGCGAGGGCGTGACGAAGTTTACCGTCGGCGAACGGGTGATGGTCTTTCATCATATTCCCTGCGGCAAGTGTTATTACTGTCGCAAGCAGACGCCGGCGCAGTGCGCGACTTACAAGAAGGTGGGCGCGACGGCCGGCATGGAGCCATCGGGCGGCGGCTTTGCCGAGTACATCCGCGTGATGGACTGGATTGTAGCGATGGGCGGTGTGGTGCGGATTCCAGACGGAGTGCCCTTCGAGCAGGCGGCCTTTATCGAGCCGGTGAACACCGTCCTGAAGGCTGTGAAGCTGCTCAATCTGGCTGCCGATGAAACGGTGCTGGTGATTGGCCAGGGCCCCATCGGAATCATGCTGGCCGCTCTTTCACGTCGCACCGGGGCTCGCGTGCTCACCTCGGATTTGTATCCTGAACGCCATGCCATCGCCGCCAGGTTCGGATTGCACGAACCCATCAGCTCAGAAAGCGTCATTGCGCGCATTAAGGCCGAAACCGAGAACCGCGGCGCGGATGCCGTCCTTCTGGCCGTGGGAGGCAAGACGCTGATTAAGACCGCTATGGACGCGGCACGCTGTGGCGGCAAAATAATGCTTTTTGCGCAAACGCAGCACGAAGAAGCCATCTTCGATCCCGGTGCGGTTTGCATGGATGAGAAGACCCTGCTTGGTTCCTACTCTGCTTCGACTGCGATTCAACCCGAAGTTGAAGAACTGGTCCTGGGCGGATATCGCCAGGGATTTGATTTGACGCAACTGATCTCGCACCGTTTTCCGCTGGAAGAGGCGGTGAAGGCCATAGAGATCGCTTCTCATCCCCAGGCAGACTCGATGAAGATTATGATTGAAGCTGTGCCGGGTGGCGGGGCAGAATAGGAGGGATCCGATGGCAAGCACGGTAAAGGCCGCGATCCTCCGGGGCCGCAAGACCGTCGAAACGGTTGTCGAAGAAGGCCGCAAGAAAGCCGAGAAAGTCGTCGAGGGAGGCCTCAATACCGTCGAGACGGTGGTTGAGGCCGGTCTCAACACCGTCGAGACGGTGGTGGTCAAAGGCCGCAAGAAGGTCGAATCCGCCGTCAACCTGGGCCGCAAAACAGTCGAACACACGCTTCTGCGCGACCGTAGCACCATGCAGGCCGCAGTCCTCCACGGACGCGAGGATATACGAATCGAGCATGTGCCGGTTCCCGAGGCCGGACCTGGTGAACTAATTGTCAGCGTAGGCGCGGCGCTCACCTGCGGCACTGACCTGAAGGTTTTTCGCCGGGGCTATCATGCCCGCATGATCGTGCCTCCGGCCCTGTTTGGCCACGAGCTGGCGGGAACGGTGGTCGAGGCTGGCGATGGAGTCACGGACTTTGCCTCAGGTGACCGTGTAGTCGCGCTCAACTCCGCCCCGTGCGGCCAGTGCTATTTCTGCGCGCGGGGCCAGGAGAATCTCTGCGACGATCTGCTGTTCAACAACGGCGCCTACGCCGAGTTTATTCGCATCCCGGCACGCATTGTGGCCAAGAATACGCTGCACGTGCTGGATAACGTCCCGCTGGAGCACGCGGCGCTGACCGAGCCGCTGGCCTGCGCAGTGCACGGCTTTGAGGACTCGCACCCGCACCCCGGCGACACGGTGGCCGTTATCGGCGGTGGCCCGCTGGGTTTGATGATTTTGCACGTGGCAGCGCTGGCCGGTTGCAAGGTCATCGCCATTGTTAAGCATGATGGCCAGGTGGACGCGGCGCGCCAGTTGGGCGCGGCTCACGTGGTGCAGACCACCAGCATCCGCAATGCTATTCGAGAAACCCGCGCGCTCACCGAGAAGGATCGAGGCGTGGACATCGCCATCGAGGCAGTTGGCGTGCCCGAGTCATGGGAAGAAGCGGTGGAAATGGTGCGCAAGGGAGGGACGGTCAACTTCTTTGGCGGATGCGCTCTGGGCACGCACGTCTCACTCGACACCAATCGCATTCACTACTCTGACATCACCCTGCGCGCCACCTTCCACCACACCCCAGCCATCTGCCGCAAGGCGCTCGATCTGATTTCCAGTGGCCGCTTTCAGGCTGGAGCTTTCATCACCGGTCACGCTCACCTTTACGAGCTCAACCGTGTCTTTGAGAATCTGATGAAGCGCGGCAGCGAAATCAAGACAGCCATTGTGCCCTGAGGACAAGCCATGAAAACGGAGGCTGTGGAATTGAAGAACGGGACGCAAGACTGGGAAGTGCTGCGTGATGAGGAGTTGCTCGCCCGCGGTTGGGCCGTTCTTCCAGAAAGTTATCGTATTCCCGAGGTTGCGCCCACGCTCGACGAAGCGCGTGCCTGGTGCAAACAGCTGGCCGAGTCACACTACGAAAACTTCCACGTTGCCTCGTGGTTTCTGCCCCGTGATCTGCGCCCCCATTTTCATTCCATCTACGCCTACTGCCGCGTCTCCGACGATCTGGGTGACGAAGTGGGCGACCCCGCGCAGGCCCTTGCCTTGCTTGACCAGTGGGGCCGCGAGCTGGATGCCTGTTACGAAGGCCGCGCGCGCCATCCTGTCTTTGTCGCGCTGGCCGAAACCATTCGCGAGTGTTTCATCCCCAAGGAGCCGTTTGCCGATCTGCTGGTCGCCTTTCGCCGGGACCAGATCGTTTCTCGCTACGAGACCATTGATGACGTGTTGACCTATTGCCGCTACTCGGCCAATCCTGTCGGCCGCCTGGTGCTATACGTCTGCGGCGAGTCCAGTGAAGAAAATTTCCGCCTCTCCGACTTGACATGTACAGCGTTGCAGTTGGCCAACTTCTGGCAGGATGTGCGCGAGGACTACGCCAGGGGCCGCATCTATATTCCCAAGAATGATATGGAGGTCTTTCGCGTCAGCGAGGAGCAGATTGCCGAGGGTGTCGTCACGCCCGAGTTTCGCGGACTGATGCGCTGTGAGGTCGATCATGCGCGCTCGCTCTTCGAGGAGGGACTTCCGCTGATCGGCAGGGTGCACCGCGACTTGGCGCTCGATCTGGACCTGTTCAGCCGCGGCGGGCTGGAGATTCTGCGCGCCATCGAGCGGCAGGGCTACGATGTACTCAGCGCTCGTCCCGCCATCTCGAAGAGCAGGAAACTGGCGCTGCTGCTGCGCGCCGTCAGCGGCAAGCTGCTGCCCTTCATGCGCCTCGGCAAGCGGATTTGAGGAAAGGCGTGACCCTGGCAAACTCATCGGACGGATTGACGCTGGACCGTGCCTACGCGGCATGTCGCGCCATCGCGCGGCGCGAGGCGAAGAACTTCTATTACGCCTTTATCGCGCTGCCCGCCCCGCGCCGCAACGCCATCTGTGCCATCTACGCCTTCATGCGCAAGGCCGACGACCTGGCTGATGATGAATCCCTCTCTCGCGACGAGCGCCGCCGCTCTCTGGAAGCGTGGCTGGCCGAGTGGCGCTGCGTTTGCGCTGGCGGCTCTACGGCCGATCCGGTCTTCTTTGCCGTGCGCGATTGCACCGCGCGCTTTCAGATAACGTTCTATTTGCTGGATGAGTTAGTCGCTGGCGTAACCATGGACCTCGACCGGGCCGCGACAGGCGCGCCAGACACCTACGCTACCTTCGCCGACCTCTATCGCTACTGCTATCTTGTGGCCTCGGTTGTGGGCCTGGTCTGCATTCGCATCTTCGGCTACACCGACCCGCGCGCCGAGAAGCTGGCCGAAGAGACGGGCATCGCCTTCCAACTCACCAACATTCTGCGCGACGTGGCCGAGGATGCTGAGCGCAATCGGATTTATCTGCCGCTTGAAGATTTAGTGGCGCACAATGTTTCGCTCGACTCGCTGCTGCATCGCGCGCCCGGCGCATTGCCCACGGCCAGCGAACGCGCCTTGCTTGCCGCTATCGCCCGGCGCGCGGAAGAGTTTTACAGGTCAGCGCAGTTACTGTTGCCCATGATTGACCGCGAGAGCCGCCCAGCCCTGTGGGTGCTGGTCGCCATCTATCGCGGTTTGCTCAGGCGCATCGAACGCGCGGACTACGATGTCTTTTCGCACCGCGCAAGTGTGCCATTTCCGCAAAAACTCGGCATTCTGGTTGTTGGCCTTGCACGCATGGTATTGGCGCGTTTTTCTGCTTGATTGAGGTCTTTATTGAGTCGTTCACAAAATGAATCGCAGAAGTTTGTCACGGTTGTCGGCGCAGGCGTAGCTGGCATGAGCGCAGCCTGCGCGCTGGCCGAGGCCGGCTTCCGCGTGCAGTTAGTCGAGCGGCGCGGCTACCTCGGCGGGCGGGCCAGCTCCTATCTGCATCCCGGCGTCAATGAAGTCATCGACAATTGTCAACATGTACTCTTCGGCTGCTGCACC
This sequence comes from Occallatibacter sp., assembly GCA_050013195.1. Lineage (GTDB taxonomy): Bacteria > Acidobacteriota > Terriglobia > Terriglobales > Acidobacteriaceae > Telmatobacter. The sequence goes on along the minus strand of JBEKFS010000048.1, from coordinate 1,347 downwards.
AATCTCCAGGGCTTCTATCGCCGTATCGGCGTCGCGCATCGTATCCACTGGACGAGCGAGATGACGATGATAGAGCCGGGCGGCCGCAGCTCTCGGCTTGGACCATTTAAGCTTGGCCCGCTGCGACTGCTAGCGCCGTTGCACAGCGCTCCCAGCTTTCTCAACTCCAAGGCGTTTACACTCGCGGACAAATTGTCGCTGGGCCGTGCGATGCGGGCGATGATGAAGCCGGAGGCGCTCGTCGACTCGCGCGAATCCCTGGGCGATTGGCTTCGCCGCCACAAACAGACCGAGGGCGCGATCAATCGCTTTTGGCGTTTAGTGATAGCCAGCGCTTTGAATGCGGAGATTGATTCGATATCAGTGCCCTACTCGGCCAAGGTGATTCGTGAGTTGTTTCTGAATTCAGCCGAAGCGGGCAGCATGGGAATGAGCACAGTTCCGCTGAGCGAACTCTACGCGGGCGTGCCGCAGTTTCTTGGCTCACGTGGCGGCAGCGTGCATCTGAACACGCACGTCGAAGGCGCGGCTTGGAATGAAGATTCAGCGCAGTGGCTGATTTGCACGCGCACCGGCGAGCTGATTTCCGACTTCGTGATTCTGGCTTTGCCCTTTGAGGCAGCGCAGAAGTTATTGCCGCACCTGCCCGCGGAGGAAGGCTCGGAGAAGCTGGCGCGCCAGATTGAGCGCCACGAGCATTGGCCCATTTGCAGCGTGCATCTCTGGTTCGACCGCAAGATTACTGGCCTTGAACACGCCGTGTTGCTGGATCGCGAGATTCATTGGATGTACAACCAGTCGAAGTTGCAAACCGGGCGCGGCGGACACTATATTGAATTAGTCGTCAGCGCCACGCGTTCCTTTGCAGCCTTGCAGCGCGAGGAAGCAATCCAGCTTGCGCTCCGCGAGCTTGCGGAGTTTTTCCCGCACGTGAAAGAAGCAAAATTGGAAAAGGTTGCGCTCGTGAAGGAGATGCACGCAACCTTCGGCGTGCCTCCAGGGATAGATTCAGCGCGGCCTCTTGCTGCATCATCGTCGTGGCCGAATATGTTTTTGGCTGGTGACTGGGTGCAAACCGGATGGCCGTCGACAATGGAGAGCGCTGCGCGTTCCGGGCACCTTGCAGCGGAAGCACTTGGCTTGAGCGCGGAAACTCCGCTTAGCTGCTTTGAGGCTGATCTGAAACCACGGGGAATGATGCGGTGGATCAGTTCTTAGCTGCATTTTCAATGCGCCAGGAAATAGACGCCGATGCAGATCAGCACGGCAGAAGTCCAGCGGCGACGGTCCACGTTTTCTCTCAGGAACAACTTGGCGGCGACGGCGTTGGTGAAGACCGTCAGGGAA
>JBEKFS010000047.1:0-22451 GCA_050013195.1 Occallatibacter sp. | reverse complement strand
GAGGGCGACAACACAGCCATCTTTGGCCTGCTGCACCCCGGCGATCACTTCATTACGACTTCCATTGAACACTCGGCGGTTCTCAGGGCGGCAGACCGCATAGCGCAGCACGGCGTGGAGACCACTTTCGTCGCGCCCCAGCCCAGCGGCCTCATCAACCCGACGGACATTCTGCGCGCCATTCGGCCTCAGACGCGGCTCATCAGCGTGATGCTGGCCAATAACGAGACCGGCGTGCTGCAACCTATGGAAGAGATCGGCAAGATCGCCGCCGATACCGGCGTCTTCTTCCATATCGACGCGGTACAGGGCGCGGGCAAAGTCAGATTCGATGTCCGCCGCTTCGGCTGCCATCTGCTGTCGATCAGCGCGCACAAGATGCACGGCCCCAAGGGCACTGGCGCCATGTTTGTGCGCCGCGGAACTCCGATTGAGCCGCTTATGGTGGGTGGCAGCCATGAGCGCCGCCAGCGCGCCGGAACTGAGAACGTGCCCGGCATCGTGGGTCTGGCCAAGGCCGCAGAGCTGGCCATGCACTCGCTGGAAGATGGAACGATTGACCGACTGGCTAAACTGCGCGACAAGCTGGAAGCCGGCGTGCTTCAAATCTCCGGCACCGGCGTTAATGGAACTTCTGACGACGGCAAGCCTGTTCCTCGCGCGGCCAACACCACCAACATCTGGTTCGAACAGGTGGAGGGCGAGGCGCTGGTAATCGCGATGGACTTGAAGGGCGTGGCCGTCTCCGGTGGCTCGGCCTGCCACTCCGGCGCCACCGAGCCAAGCCACGTGCTGATGGCCATGGGGCTGGACAAGGCTCGCGCCCGCGCCAGCCTCCGCTTCAGTTTGCTCAAGACCGTAACTGAAGCTGATGTGGACTATGTGTTGAAAGTGGTTCCAGAAGCCGTCGAGCATTTGCGTGCAATTTCGCCGGTGGCGGCCGGGACGGCGGGGTGAATATTTCCTCCGCAATTCTAATCATCTACGACTGCATCTGTCACACATCGCTTAATAACCTTTGCTTGGTGTGACAACATCGTGTTGAAATGGAACGAAACAGGGCTTATTGTCGTAACCAACAATTGAGGATGTGACATGAAAACTCTGAAGATCTCTTTAATTGGAACCGCTGTCGGGGTGGGAGCATGGATATTAGGTATCGGACATGAAATATGGCCCGCTCATCCTCAGTGGGCAGGGTTTCTGCTCACACTCGCCACGACCATAGTGGTTCAGATTAGCTGGACTTGGTTGTCTGAATGAATTCAGATTAGCTGCCCCTTTACTTTTTGTTGTAGGAGACTATGAGCATTGTGTGAGTGGTACAGGCCTGGATTCTCATTGAACTCACACCAAACGCCAATGGGCTTTCCCAAGACCGAGCGCACAACCATCGCCATCGCCGTCTCCGAAGGGGTGGACTCCTCGACGGTGACAGCGGCAAAATTCACGCCCGTTTGCAGATAATTACCTTCAAACAGCGCACAATCTCAATTGATGGTCTGAACGGGAAAAGAGGTCAAAGGATGGTCGAGCGGCAAAAGAGGTCGTGCGGGAACGTGAAAGCCCGGCTCTGCGCCCGGTCCGTACCCCCACCCCCACCCCCCTCCCCCCCTATTTCCTGTGTAACTGTGAAACTGTGGAGCGAGGAGTACCCCCCCCACCCCCCTATTTACTGTGAGACTGTGAAACTGTGAACTTCATGACCGAACGCTCAACCATTGCCGTCGCCATGTCCGGAGGGGTGGACTCCTCGACGGTGGCGGCGATGCTCGCTCACGAGGGCGGCGCGGTTGTCGGGTTGACGCTACAGCTTTGGGACCAGACGCGGCTCGCCGGTAAGCACAGCATTCCCGACGCGCCGAAGGCTGGCCGCTGCTGCTCGCTCGATGATGTGTATGACGCGCGCCGCGTGGCCGAGCACCTGGGAATCCCGTATTACGTAGTTAACCAGCAAGCCCGCTTCGAGCAAGACGTTGTCCGGCCTTTTGTCGCCGAGTACCTCGACGGGCGCACGCCGATTCCCTGCTCGCTGTGCAACAACCATCTCAAGTTCGACCAGTTGCTCCAGACTGCGCGCTCCATCGGCGCGGAGCGAATCGCGACTGGCCACTATGCTGTGAATGAGTTCGACCCACGACGCAACCGTTGGATTCTCAAGCGGGCCACTGATTCCGGGAAGGACCAGACCTACTTTCTCTTTGGCCTGACGCAAGAGCAGTTAGCCCACACGCTCTTCCCGCTAGGCCGAATGACTAAGCCTGAAGTACGCGAAATCGCGCGGCAGTACGGCCTGGCGCTGGCCGAGAAGCCCGACTCGCAGGAGATTTGCTTCATTCCCGGCGGCGACTACAAGCAGTTTCTGACGGCTTATCTCGAGGAACAAGGCCGGCAGTTGCCGGAGACCTCTGGCGAGCTGGTGAATCCCAGCGGAGTAGTGCTGGGCCGCCACGAGGGCATCTTCAACTTCACAGTAGGCCAGCGCAAGGGCCTGGGCGTCAGCTCGCCCTCGCCGCTTTACGTGCTGAATATCGACCCGGCCACGCATCGCGTCACTCTGGGCGCAGACGAGGAACTGACTACTCGCACATTGCGCGCCCGTGATCTGAACTGGATTTCCATTCCGGAGTTGACCGGTTCCATGCGCGTGCAGGCAAAGATTCGCCACCGCCACGAGCCTGCCTGGGCAACCTTGGAGTCAGCTGGCACGGACGAGGTCATCGCCACCTTCGACGAACCGCAGCGCGCCATCACGCCCGGCCAGTCGGCGGTCTTCTATGAAGGCGACGAGGTGGTGGGCGGGGGATGGATTGTGTAATCCTGGCTGCCGTTCCACACGGATCAACCAGCCGAAAGCGCGCAATCAAATAACGCAATGCTGCGGCGCATTGGCCGCTCGTGTTTGCAGCGCGCGGCTAGCTCGATTGCGCTCTGGACCCGCGCAGAGATTCGATGACCGCCTTGGCCACCGCTAAGATGCTTGAGACCTGCCGCATAGGCTTGGCGACAACATCGGTCACAAATTCCCCGGCGCGGTCAGCTTTATCCAGAACGCCAGTCACCATGTGATCCACGCGACCGCTTTGCTTCCGCACCTGTTCCAGAATCTCCGTGATCGAGGATTGCATCTGCGCGGTTTGCGCGCGCAACCCGTGCGTAATCTCCACCAGGTCGCCGGCCGCCTCTTCTACCTTGGGCGAAACACGGGTTAAAAAACCCTGTGCGTTGGCAACAAACTCCTGCGCGCTTAGAAGGGTATCCCGCGAGCTGGCAATGATTTCCCGCGTGTCGAAGATGACGGGCATAAGCGAAGAACGCAGACTCCCGATCTCTTCCCGGGTGGAGCGGGCAGCCTTGCGCATGGCGACGAAGATTGCCAACAGGATGAAGGTCTGCAGCAGTACCGCCAGCCCGATTACAGCGGCTAAGGCGAGCATAATGGTTTGATTGTCTAGCTTAAGCATTGGCATTGAATTGGTCTCGCTCAGTGAATCTACAGGCTCTGGTTCTGTTCTCTTGTGCGCTCCTCAAACCAAGCCGTAGCGTTATCTCCGGAGCCCACGCTTGAGCCGCAACTTGCCACGCGCAGAATTCCGGACAGATGGCTGATACTTCCCAAGGCACAATCGTGCCGGGCCGGAAGATGCCCCGGCAGAATCGCCGGCTCAACCCTCCTTGGGTTCGCCGGTTACGGGGGGTGTCTTGTAGGCCTGGCGTCCAGCTTCAACGGCTGCGGTCACCCGGCCGGTCTGTTCAGTTACCAGGTTCTTGCCGCGCTCTACAAACTCTTCCCACTGAGCTCGTCCGCGGTCCACGACCTCGCGGCCGCGCTCCACGTATTCGCCCATCTGCTCCTTGCCCTGATCCACCAGGTTGCCCATCTGTTCGGCAACTTGACGGGTGCGGTTGCGCAGGTACTCGGTTCCCTCCCGGGCCCCTGAAATCAGGTCTTCCCGGGTCTCACGGCCGCTCTTGGGGGCGTATAAAATCCCCACCAGCGCGCCAACTCCCAATCCAGCTAAAAACCACGCCAGACCGTTAACCTTGTTGTCCTCAGCCATGATGAAATCTCTCCTTTTGCTCAGTTTGAAGATGGCCTGAGCGTATCAAATTCCCCAATGCGGGGCAAACTGCAACCTATTGCCGTTCTTCCATGCACATCGGTGCGCATTCACAGTATAAGGAGTGAAAACGCAGGGTGTAAAACAAAGATAGCTTTCCGCTTGAATGGATGAACGGTCAAAAAAGCTCAGCCTCACCGATTACCGCAAAGAAAGAGGCGTAGACGCAATGTCTGCGCCGAAAGTGAAGATAATCTGCCTGAGTTGTCCGGCCAAAGCTATCTGGCGGATTCCTTGTAAACAGCCGCGCCGGCAATCGCACCGGCGACGATCTCGACAAGGCCGCCAAGGGATGTGTACGCCGTAAGGCGGCGTCCAAAAAGGCCCATGTTCCACATGAAGCTAAGATTCGGAACCACTACGCCCACAACCCAAACGGCCAGGCCGGCGTAAACTGCGGTCTTTACTCCAGCGCCAAAGCGCGGCCGGATGGCAGCATAGACCCAGATCAGCGCAATGCCGGTGACCAGCCCGAGCAGGTTGAACACAATCAATTGCATGGGCGAGAAATTGGGATGGCTGAGCCTCGTCATCTGGTCATCCCACATAGACCCCAGCAACATGCCATCGACCAGGAAACCCAGGATATTTAAAACGATCCCGGCAACGATACCCCCTAGGATTACACGGCCCAAGTTGATTTTTCCCATACAACCTCCTTGTCAATTTGTTGAGGTGGAAACTACGGAAAACAGTTGCGTTCAAGCAACTACCGTGGAACTTCGCAAGTATAAGCAAGACAATGGCCGAGAACAAGGTTTTTTATAGAATTCGACGTGGTGTGATGTTGAATGGAGGGAGGGGAGGCGCGGGGTACAATCCCAAGCATAAATCCATATACTACTGATACTAAATGGCTTGACAGCGTAGACGTATGGGGCTGAATCCTTCATCCGCGTTGAAAACATGCAATATGTTGAGAACGCAGAACTCGCGGATCGCTCCAAACGCTGCTTTTCCCGATTCCACCCATAGACTGCACTCAAATATATAGCGCACACTTCGGCTGGAGTTAAACAGGGCATAACATTCGAACCTGGGCGCTGGAGTTGCAATACACTTGTGGCTGTGCAGAGAATCGTATGGGTTGTTGAACCGTTTTCCTGACTTCGAGTAGTTGCTGGGGTCATCCGCAAGATGGGATAACCGGTGCGCCGTGAAAAAATCAAATTTCGAGGTACCTAATTCATGAGCCTTCTCCGCTGGATTTCGTTCGCAACGCTGCTTACTCTCGCAATATTAGGCGCACCAGGCATGGCCCAGGATGATTCTCAGCCCAAGACCGTGGGGCCATCTTCGGCGTCCCCCGAACCGGGGCTTTTGTTCTACCTGTCGGCCGACCATGGATTCAATGCCGACTACGCTGCCGGCGGCAATGCGGCGCCTAATTTTCTCTCGGACGTGAAGATTCTTCCCGGCGGCGTGAAGGGTTCCTATCTGCAGTGCGGCAACAACCAGTTGCTTTCGTATTGGGCTCCGGGCAACATCTATGCGCAGCGCGGGACGCTCTCGTTCTTCTGGCGGTCGCGCGACCCAGTGGACGAAACGGAGTTTCCCATCTTCCGCGTGGGATATGCAGACCATTCCAGTTGGGACCAGGTGTGGTTGCGCATCGATTACAACGGCCACGGCTTCGATGCCTTTGTCACCGATGTGAATCTCGGCCGGACGCGCGTTTCCTATGCGATGCCCGACTTTCCCAAGCCTGACCAATGGGTGCATCTCGCGCTCACATGGGACGAGACCACCGGAATCCGCTTATATGTTAATGGAAAGATGGTGGCCGAAAAAGCTGCCACGGGGATGTTTGATGCCGGGTTGGATCAGTTCGGGCCGCACTCGCGCATCATCGGTCCCACCGGCGTCGAAAGCACCTACAGTTATGACCGCGGTGGAGACCTCGACGAGTTGCGCATCTACGACCGCGCATTGTCGGACGAAAATGTTGCCTCACTTGCCAGTCTGGAAACACTGCAAAATTTGCCGGTTGTTACGCGCAGTTTTGCGAGTGCGGAGACGCAGAAGGAGTGGTGGTTCCATTACGGCTGGAACCGCGCGGGCGATATTCCCGCTCCGCTGCACGCTGCCAACACGACTATACGCAAGGTGCAGATTAATGATGCATTCGATATAGGGCGTTGGTGGTGGAGGGCGAACGACGGCATCCGCGAAACCACGTGGCCGGGCGTCTACAATCGTTCGCGCCTGCCGGGCCGCTTCGATTACTTCCAACTGCCGGATTGGGATTGCTACGCGATCTCCGGCAAGACCATCACCTTCATCCTGCCGGAGGAGCCGTGGAATCACCTGGAGTTTAACGGCGGCGCATTCGGCAACCTGACATTGCTGATGCCAGATGTGAGCGAAGAGGCAGTTCGCCGCAGCGGGCTTGATGGAACCACGCTGCCCGGCAAGACACTCTTCGAGCGGACGAGCGGCCAGGAGACGACCTTCCACGATTTATCTGAACCAGTGATCGGCGGCAAACTGCGCTTCACGAATGTGGAGAAGGAGACGCCCATTGGCGAGTTTTCCGCCTACTACGTTCATCCCAGCGACCCGCCGGAGGGGATTGTTCAACTCAAATACAGGCTTTCGACAAGCGTGCCGCCGGAAGAAAATCCGAGCCTGACGCCATTGCTCAGTTTCATTCACGATCGCTACCCGGCGGATGAACGCTCGGTGATTGTCGGCATGCCGGGAGGATTCGGTGGTGGCCGCGGTCGTCGCGTAGGCTCATTGCGTAGGGCTCCCGGCAGCAATGGCGACGAGCCCGGCCTACCGATTGTGCACATCCTGATTCCCGCTGATTTGCGTGGACTCCCGGCGATGACGACACACGTTCCTTCCTACACTTGGGACGACATGTATGCGGGTCTCGATGGCATCGCCATCGACCTCCCAGCGCTGAACGTGAAGCCGACGCACGACGATTACGTGCCGATGAATATCGTGGTGAAAGACCCCCTGTGGCCGATGCGCGAGATGCTCAACTTTACTTTCTCGGTGAAGCCGGGCGAACCGCACACTTTATGGCTGGATACTCGCGACCGCATTCTGCCCAACGACAAGAGCCTGCTCATCACCATTGCCTCAGCCAGCGCGGAGTTTAACGCGAGCACGCTGGAAGGCGCTGAGGTGCGGTTGATCTTCAAGCCCTATAAGGAAGCCCTCAAAGAGCACATTGCCGACCGCCTCACCCAGGTGCGCGACAATTTCTCCAACATGACGGAAGAGCACGTCAACAGCCGGCGGCTGAACACCTACAACCGCTTCTATGCGGACATCACCGACCTGCTGCGCGTGGACCCCTCAAACGATCTCGGCCGCAAGTACTGGCATGAATGGAACCCGGAGACAGCGGCCCCGGATTTCACATTGCCGGCGGTCCGTGAAGGCGTCCCCGCATGGGCCTTTCTTCAAGCAAGAGACGTGGAGTACTTCCAGCGCATCGCCGACTTCTACATCGATAAGCGCCAGGCATGGGACGGTGAATTCGGCGGCGGCCTTGGCGACGACAGCGACTTCACCAACCTCTTTCCCTCTCTCGCCCTGATGGGCAACGAGCCGGAGAAGTTGAAGCGCGCACTCTCCAGGGAACTGGAGGCCATGTACGAAAACAAGATGTGGACCAATGGACTGGCAACGGCGCAGTTTGACGAGCTGCACAGCTACGAGGATGGGCTGAATGTTCTTGGCCAGTCGCTGATGATGGATTTCGGCAACCCGAAGGATTTGGAGCGCGCGATGGTGACAGCCCGTCGTTTGGAGTGGCTCACCGGCATCAACTCAGCCGGGCATCGGCACGTCCGATCTTCATATTTCAGCGGAACTAAGATGGCCGAGGGCGGTGTATGGGGATGGACCAAGGCCCGTTCCTATATGGACTTTCATCCGGTGCTCAGCATGGTGCTCTTCAACGGCGCACCGGAGACCCGCAAGTTGGTGCTGGAGACCGTCGACGGCATGTTAGCGCATCGCAAGCAGGAAGCGGACGGTCGCTGGGTCACCCGGACCGACATCAATTTCAAAACCGATGAAGATCTTCCTGGCGGCGACCCCCTGCCCGACTTCATGTTCTGGGCTGCGTATCGCTGGACCGGCGACAAGAAGTATCTGTTGCCGTTCATGGATGAAGGCCCGGCGGCGCTGGCGCACATCAGCTCCGACGCACTCGACATGCTCGGGCTGCGCGATACATGGGGCAAGCAGCTGATGGCGGCTGCCGGAACAATAGACTCCACAACTGGAGTGGCGCCAACCGCAGCGCAATCCATTACCGGCTCAACGGAGACCTTCGCATGGCAGGTCAGCGGCGATACCCGTTATTTGGACCGTCTGTACTCGGCGCAATTACAGGCGGAATCGAACCGGGAATGGATCAATACGGAAGGCAGTCTGTGGATTGATCGCGTGACCGACTCCGCGGGTCCGATGTTCGTAAACACCGAGCTGCAGCGCGCGCGCTTCGGTGGTGTTGCGCTCATCCGCAATCACATCTATCCCGGCAATTCAGTCAGTTGGCGCTTCGCTGCGCCGGCCACTCCGAGCAGTGTTGGCATACTAGTTCCGGTGGCGACGCCGGATCATCTCAAGATCATTGTCTACAACATGGATACCATTCCAGTGAAGGCGCAGATGACTGGATGGGAGATTGATCCGGGCAAGTGGGAGATTACCCAGAGCACGCGCGGCAATGCAGAGAGCGATCCGGTCACGAACCTCAACACGCGCTCGGATAATTTCGAGCGCAGCACCAGCCTTGACTTCACCTTTGCCCCGCATGTAACGACGGTGCTGGAACTCAAGCTGGTCGAGAAGGGAGTGCCCTACTGGTCGAGGCCCGACCTGGGGATCGGCGCGGACGACGTCAAGGTGGAGGGCAACCAGATGAAAGTGACGGTCCACAGCCTCGGCGCGGTCGATGCTCCTGCGTCGAAGGTGGTGCTGCGCGATCGCACGGGCAAGGTACTGGCCACAGCGCATGCCGCTGCGCTGAAAGCGCCTCTCGACCTGCTTCCCAAGACGGAAGTCGTCTCGTTGACCTTACCGCCCGGCGCGGATTGGAAGGGCGGTAGCGTGAGCGTGGAGATGAGCGGCAAGCTGCCGGAGATTACGCAGATGAATAACCGGGTACAGTTCTGATAGCCCGGATGCGCGCCAACAATATGATGCGCGCCATTAATATAAGGAGGAGGATCGATGTCAGGCAATGCAATTCCGGTTATCCATTCCAAAAACGAGGGGATGTCCACTCCCGAGCCAGGTCTTCGACGCCAGGTGATGTCTTTTAGCCCATCCATGATGCTGGTGCGCCACACCATGACCAAAGGCTGGATTGGCGCGCGACACAGCCACCCGCACGAACAGATGCTCTATATCGTGCGCGGCCGCATCCGCTTCGAGTATCCCGGCGGCGTCTTCGATATGGGTCCGGGCGACAGCTTTCTGCTACCCGGCAGTGTGGAGCACCAGGCCTCCGCGCTGGAGGACTCCGAGGTACTGGATATTTTTACGCCCATGCGAGAGGATTACTCGGCGTAACAGCATAGAGGCAAGCATGGATAAGGCCATCGTGATCTCTGTGAATCGCAATCCACAGCACGGGTTCAGCAAGAGCCCGCAAAGCGAGATTCGCCTGATTGAAGGAATTGGTGTGGAAGGGGACGCGCACGCGGGCCGTACCGTGCAGCATCTTTACAATAAGGCACGACATCCTGACCGTCCCAACCTTTGCCAGGTTCATCTGATTCACGCCGAACTGTTTGAGGTTCTGGCAGTGAAGGGTTTCAGCGTCGGACCTGGGGAACTTGGCGAGAACATCACAACTCGCGGCATTGATTTGCTTCATTTGCCTGAAGGAACTGTGCTCACAATCGGTGAGGCCATGATCCGCATCACCGGCCTGCGAAGCCCATGTTCCCAGATTGACCGCTTTCGCCCTGGCTTGATGAGCCATCTCATCGAGGATGCGCGCAATCGCCGCTATCTCTGCGGCGTAATGGGCACTGTGGAGTCAGGCGGCATGGTGCGGCCCGGAGACGCGATTTACATGACTCTGCCGCTGGGCGAACATCGCCCACTCACGGTTGTCTGAACAGCGAGCCGGGCCGGCTGGATTGAATCGTGATTCGGGAGGCAGCGCAACTTCGAATGGAGTGTTGTCCACGCATGACTGCGTAATAAAGGCATTAGGCATCGACTGATGCGCTTGTGCCCCAATCGCTCCGCTGAAGAAAACCGCAATTCAACATGCACGTGCGTGGCTGGACCACCAAGCTCCTCAGACAGTTTTTCCTGCCGAGAGATAATCCCCTTAACTGGTATTATTTCTATATACTTACAAAATTTAGCGAGATGGTCTTGACTATTTTATTGACAACCGTCTGGGCGCATCAGGATAATGCTTCTGCTTAAGAGGTCTGACCACATTTTGTCTGAAATCTAGAACATTTTGCCTGAAAATTGTTGTCACAGATGCCTCTAACGTCAAGTTCTCTCGGTTCTCTTGAGCCTAATGTTATTTCCGGAGAAATGCCATGCTGCCTCGTTTCCGCTTTGCCGCCGCCACCCTCTCTTTGCTCTGTGTAATTTTTCTGTTGAGCGCCGCCGCGCAGACTCCTGTCGCGTTGCCCACTACCATGACCACGATCGATAGTTCCTCGTCCGCAGCAGCGCGTGGCGGTGTCGTGGTAGATGCATCCGGCAATGTCTTCATCTCGGATGACATAGGCGGCAAGGTCTACGTGGCGAATCAGAGTGCGGGTACGACCAGCACATTCTATGGCGGAGCCAGCTCGAATTGCTCTGGAGCCATCTCTTCCAGCGGTGATGGCTGCGCGTTTGCCAACACGAAGGCCGTCACGGGCATGCGAGGTATCGGCATCGATCCCTACGGCAACGTTCTGCTGGCTGGGTATGGCGACAATCTGGTGCACATCCTATGTCGCGCGGCATCGCCGCTGTGTACGGCGGGTACGCCTTCTCCATCGGCTACAAAACCGATTCAAGTCCAGGTGGGCTATGTGGGCCTGGTGGCAGGCTGCACCACGGGCAGCGCGGGAACCAAGCTGACGGGTTCGGATAACACACCAGGCTTCTCGGCGGCCTCATCGACTTATTTCACAAACGCCACGTGCTCGGCATCGACCGGCACGGCATATAACCCTGACGGAGCTACAGCAGACATTTACGGCAACGTTTATTATGCTGACCTTGGCTCTGCGGCTACGTCTGAGCGCTGGCGCGTGGTGGTGGGACCGGCTTCTTATAACGGCATCACCAACCCGCTCTATGCGGTGCTGGCAAAGAATACCGCCTGGGCTACGATTACGCCGGGATACGTCTACACCATTGCAGACGGCAACAGCGGCACGATCACCAAGGGCAACGCCTGCACTACTGCCATAACAGGATGGGTTACTGCCGGCACCGCGCTTGACACGTATGGCGACGGCTGTTTGTTTACCAGCAGTATTAATCCAGCCAGCACCAGCTATGCTGCGGGCGTGGTAGTGGACGCGGCTGGCAATATGCTCTACACCGATCCGACACGCGGTCTGCGCGTCTTTTATGTGCAAGGCTGGGCATCGGCGAGCGCTGCCGCTACGGCGGGCGCTACCGGAACGGTCGCCACGGCGGGCGTGGCGATGTACAAAGCCATCGTGGCCAACAACTCCACTATTACGCCCACACCAGGATATATTTACATGCTGGCCGGCGGCGGCGCCACATCGATTTCGTCAACGCCTACGCTGGGAACCAGCACCACGATTTCGACCAGCGGTGCTCGCAGGCTTGCCATCAGCCCGCAGGGAAACGTCTACATCGGGGTCTATAGCAGCACTGCTGGCAGCAATGCGGTTTACTTCTTCGACATCAGCACGGGATACGTTCGCACTCTCTTGGTCCCAGGCACGAATCCAGCCGCTTCGGGCAGTTTCTGCAACGGCAGCTCAGGCGCAAAGTCGATCGACACCCTCGGTGACGGTTGTCCGGTTAGCAATTCCGCCGCTACATCCTTTGCCTCTTTTGGCAATAGCAACAGCGCGCTGCCGCCGGCGGTGGATGCGCAGGGCAATCTCTACATCTATGATTCATTGACAAACGCCGCGGCTACGATAGTGCGCAAGGTGCTGGCGCAGGGCATGGCGCCGCAAACGCTGGGCACTACGCAGACGCAAACCCTCCTGCTCCACTTCCCGGAGACGGAAACGAAAGGCGCTTCCTCTACGCCGACAACAGTATTGTCAGCCAGCGGGGATATATCGGCTGCATCCACGTCTGTCATTACGCCAACATGCACGCAGAGAGCCGACAAGTCAATGGACTGCACGGTTGGGGTTACCACGACTCCATCCGCGGCCGGCCTGCGGTCGGCGGCGCTTACGGTGACTCTGCCCGCAGTTTCGTCTGGTACCTGGGATACCGGTTCAACCACAGTCGAGCTGGGCGGCAAGGTGACCGGCTCGGTGATGGTCTTTGACTACGCAACCTTAGGCGGATCACCCATCGCGCCTGCAACTTATCCGACGATCTTCAGTTCGATTACGCCGTCAGCGGTGGCTGTGGATGGCGCGGGCAATGTCTACACGGCCTACGGCGCAAGCATTCTGGAGTCGATAAGCGGCACCACGTATACGCTGCCATCGTTGTCGGCGACGACCAGCCAGATCGCCGTGGACCCTACCGGCAACATCTTTGCCGTAAACAGCACCGTCTCGACGATCACCGAACTCGAGGTGACAGCCGCAGGGACACCTGCGACTTATATAACGACTTCGGTTTCTTATACGCCCACCAGCGGCACGGCTGCTCCACAAGCGATTGCCACGGATCAATTAGGCAATCTCTATGTGGCGGATTATCAATCGGGAGGTTCCTCCGTCTACCGGCTCTCCTGGTCGCCGGTCACGCAGACCTATCAGAATCAGGTGCTGGTCGCCGGCGGCTTTGTGAATCCGGTCTCGCTGGCGGTTGACAGTACCGGCAACGTCTATGTTGCGGACTATGGCGCGGGCGCGGTGTATAAGTTGACGCCGGGCGCGACCGGCAGCTACACGCAGTCGACACTGGTATCGGGCCCGGGCGTGATGCCAGTGGCCATTGCCGTGGACCCGGCTGGTGATGTGTATATGCAAAGCGGCGTTTCGGTGTCTGAAATACCTGTCAGCGGATCGGAAGTCATTGTTATGATCGGACTGAGAACCCCCGTTGGTCTTGCGGTGGATGGCCTGGGCAACGTCTATAGCGCCGACACGAACAACACCAGCATCACTCAAATTACACGCAACAACCTTACCTGCAACTTCGGCACGGAAACAACAGCCGGGTCGGCAACATGTCAAGGCGCGCTGACCAACGCGGGCAATCAGTTGACCACCGGGTCTGTCGCGCCCAACTACTTCACCTTGTCCGGCTGCGGCGTGAGCGGCAATGCAATTGAGCCTTTGTCGGCAGGCGAATCCTGTGTGCTCTATGTAACCATGTCGGGCACATCAACAATTTCTCTCACTTTTTTGCCTGCAGCGTCCACGGTGGGTAGTTTGGCGTTGACCGGCACGGTGCAAGCTCCAACTTACAACACGACCACGGCGATTACCGGCCCGGCGCCTGCCTCGCCAATTTATGCAGCCAGCGGGACGGAAGCAACCTTCACGGTGACAGTGGCGCCGGCGTCAGGCTCCGGATATTCCGGCACGCAAGCGCCCGGTGGCACGCCACTCGCATGGGTGTGTCAGGGAAGCACCGCGTGCGCATACGGCTCCGCCTATAAAACCTTTACTCCCGGCGCGCTCTCTCAGATTGGAAGCACAACCAGCAGCTCTGCGACGGTGCTGGTGACAGGGCTGTCCGCGGGCACTTATAACATCAACGCATCGTATCCCGGCGGATCTTCAACCGGCCCGATCTTTAGCAGCAGCACCAGCAGCGGAACCAGTTTCACCATTGGGCAGGTGAGCACCGCGGTAAGCGGTTGGACGCCCAGCGTGACCACGCAGCAGGTCAGCGCGGCAATCGGTACCGGCGTGCTGAACGCAACAGCGACGCCGAGCGGCGTTGCCGGAAACTTTGTCTACACGGCGACCTGTACAAGCGGCAGCTGTACTCAATACTTGAATACCACCATCGACGCCTCCACCTATCTGCCCATTGGCACGTATTCGCTAAGTGCGAGCTTCGTTCCAACCGATCAAACCGACTATATTTCTTCGGCCACGCCGGTCACGGTTACCGGCTACACGGTGACTCAGGCCACAACCACCGCCTCGGTAGGCGCCTCCACTAACGTTGTGGCCTCCGACGGAAGCGGCAACTACACCAGCCTCACGGCGGCGTTGGCCGCTCTGCCGATTTCCGGCGGAACAATTTACCTGAAGCCCGGAACCTACACCGGTCAAAATGCCATCAGTTATCCCAACGTCTATCTGCGCGGCCTGGGCGGCAATCCGGCCAATGTGCTTCTGACCGGCGAGAACGGCAACTTTACCCTGGGTTCTTATCCGCAAAGCTCGGGGACTGTATTCGGACCGGGTCCGGCGGGCAAAGGCGGCGATGAGGGATCGGCGGTCCTAGATGTCAGCAAGAATGGCTATCCTAGCGGCTCGTACTCACCTGCCGGTTTCTACGCAGAATATTTGACCATTCAGAACACCTACGACACCGATACGGTAACCACTTCCACCACCACGGCAAGCGGCAATGGCGGAACGTGCATCTTCAATCCCGGCGGCACGGCCTATACGCTTCAGTATCTTTACAACAACAATTTGTCATGCGGTTCGCAGGCGCAGGCGCTGTATATGAACGCCGATCAGGCGATTCTGAACAATGTCAATCTAATCAGCCAGCAGGACACGCTCTACGCCGGCTACCAAGGAACCGCTGGCAGCACCTACGTTCCATCCCGCCAATATATCTGGCAAGGAACGATTACCGGCGATGTGGATTTCATCTATGGTGACGCGGCGCTGGTCATGGATCACACCAACATCTTCACCGCCTGGCATGGCCTCACAGCCGGGTCGGGCACCGAGACCATCACGGCGCAGAACAAGCGGGCACAGACCGGCAGTTCCAGCGATTATCTGAGCGGCTACGTCTGCAATGCGTGCACACTGATGTCGCAGGGCACGGGCATGACCAAACTGTATTATGGCCGTCCGTATGGGGTCTATTCAACCTTTGTCCTGCTCAACACCCAAGTGGATCAGGTAAATCCAGGCGGCTTTATCGGATGGGACGGCGTGTCGGAATACCTGTCCACCTCGACCTATGCTGAATACAACACGCAGGCTTACATTGATCCTGCGGTTGGAACCGCACCCTATCCATCGATCTTGTTCTATCCCACGACTGCAGCCGGCGGAATCATCCCGACTGGCGGCAACACTGGCGCTGGCGTGACAGGATCGCGTGAATCCTATGCGCTGCAACTGACACCGGCGCAGGCGACGCCCTACTACCCGGTGAACTTCCTTTCCACTACCGTTTCGACGACGGGTGGTTATAGTGGTATGCCGACCACCTGGAACCCGGTGACGGCACTGGCCACGGCGGTGAATTCATTTGCCCCCACCGCCAGCGTGGGCTCAGTTGGGTACGGCAGCAGCGTGACCATTCTGGGCCGTCCGCAGACGCCCGGCGCAGGTGTCGTTCCCACCGGTAGCTATTCCTTCTACGACAATTTGAATACCAATGCTGCCTGCTCTGCGGTTGCTGGAAATTGCACGCTCCTGGCCTCGGGCACGCTCGACGCCAGTGGCGAGGCCTATCTGACTACGACATCTCTGGTCCAGGGCACGCACTACATCACCATGGTCTATGGCGGCGACGCTAACTTTACCACCAGCACCACCGCGACTCCGTATGCCATTACGGTCGTGGCGACTTTGGTCAACACCACTACTTCGTTGATCGTGAGCAACCCCAGCAGCACCTACGGCGGCACGATCACCGTCACGGCGACCGTAACACCGGCATCGGGAAGCGATTATGCCGTCGGCACTTTGGCTCTCTATTCAGGTTCAACAGTGCTGGGCAGTTGCACGCTGACTGGAATTTCCAATAAATGCAACTTCTCGCTGACCAACGTAGCCGCGGGCGCGCAGACCATGACCGCCAGCTTCGGCGGCGGCACCAGTCTGGACGGGAATGAAACCTTCGGCAGCAGCACCTCCGGCGGCGCGGCCTTTACCGTGAGCCAGGCCGTACTGCAGGTGACAGCCAACAACGCCAGCGTTCCCGTGGGCGGCGTTATGCCCACCTTTGCATACACTGTCACCGGCTATGTGAATTCGGATACCTCCGCCGTGCTGAGCGGAGCGCCCACAATAACCACCACCGCAACCTCTACCGCAACTGTTGGCGAATTTCCGATTACCATTACGACCGGCACGCTGGCGGCCAGCAACTACACCTTCGCCTTCAGCGGCGGTTATCTCTATGTGACCGGCACCTCACAGGCCGCTGCCGTAGCCACCGGCGACACGCGCACTGTAACCGAGCCGGTCTTCCCCGCGATTTGCCAGCAGTTAACCGCGGCGATTACCCAGGTCAACAACGACATCCCCGATGCGATCGACAACCCCAACACCACGCCGGGCGCCAGCACCAACCCCGACGGCGCACGCATCCAGGCCGCACTCAATTACTGCTCGGCCAACAATCCCGGCCACGCGGTTGAGCTATCGATAGATGGCGTGGGCCATAGCGCATTCCTTACCGGCCCTCTCTCCATGCCGTCGAATGTCACACTGCTGGTCGATCCCGGCGTCGTGTTGTTCTTCTCGCGCAACGCACAGGATTACGACAAAGTTCCCGGCACTCACACCTGCGGCAACATCAGCACCAGCAGCGCGACCAGCTCCTGCACGCCTCTGATCGACATTCCCGGCACCTCGACGAACGTTGGCATCATGGGTTACGGCAAACTGGACGGTCGTGGCGGCGACCCGCTGATCAACGCCGTCCCACCCTATCAGGGCTACAGTTGGTGGGGACTGTCTGCAGCCTACGCCAGCCCGAACAGTCAGCAGAATCCGCGCTGGATCGAGATGGAATCCGGCTCCAGTAATATCACGCTGTACAAGATCACTCTACGCAATGCGCCTCTGTTCCACGTTGCGACGGGCGGCGCGATCAGCAACTTTACCGCATGGGACATCAAGATCGTAACGCCCACCACCTCGCGCAATACCGACGGCATCGATCCTGGAAATGTGACCAACGTTACCATCACCCGGTCGTGGATCTCCGATGGTGACGACAACGTAGCCGTCGGCGCCGCAGGCACAACAGCTCCTGCCTCGAATATCTCCGTCACCAACAACCACTTCTTCGCCGGACATGGCCAGTCATTCGGCAGTTACACCGGCGCGGGAATCAGCAACGTGCTTTGGGACGGCAATATAGCTGCTGGAAACGGATTCGCCAATGTCGGGAGTGCGTCTATAACTGGAACGGCCGATAGCAACTCGACCGGCATCCGCATCAAATCGGCCAACGACCGCGGCGGCCTGGTCACCGGCATTCAGTACTCGAACGAATGCTTGCTCGACCATAAGATCGATATTCAGTTCACCCCGTATTACAGTAGCGGCGATTCTACGAATGAGTTCCCAAACTACAAAAACATTCTGATGCAGAACATCGTCTTCGTAAACGATGCTTCAAGTTCGGGAACGGTGGAGATGACGGGTGAGTACAACACCAACAGCGGCAGCCCCGTTATCAATCCTCTTTATCTCACGCTTGATAACGTGACCTTTTCGTCCGCATTCTCCAGCCTGGTCAATTCGACAACTCCTGTCGAACCTGCCAGTGTCTGGGGCAACGGAAATTATAGCGGCGGGACCGGACAATATGCGTCCCTGACCTACGGCCCCGGCGATGTATCGACCAACTTCATCACCGCATATCAGTCATTGGTCAGCGTCCCAGCCAACAACGACACGATAACCAACAACATTACGGCGAGCAGTCTGAATCCGCCCTCTTGCTCCTTTACCTACATTGCGCCGGAGTTGACCGGCCCAACGGGCCTGCCACAGACCATCACCCAGGGCCAGAACGCGACGGCAGTGGTGATTCTGACGCCGGCAGTGGGTGGCGCTGCTTATCCTACCGGAACGGTAACGCTGACCGACGCTCTCACCAGCAGCACGTACACGGCTCCTCTGCCGGGAACCACTGACACCATCTCGATTCCGTTGAGTGGGCTCTCAGTGGGCACGCACACCTTCACCGCGACCTATTCGGGAGATACCAACTACGTTGGTACGGCGGGGGTCTACACCACGACGGCGCCGTATGTCATCACCGTCAACGCCGGCAGCCTGAGCGCATCTACCACGTCGTTGGGGCTTCCCGTCAACACCACCGTCACCTCCAGCTTTGGCACGGCCATCACCGCAACGGCCACCGTCACAGGCACCAATCCCACTGGCTCTGTGCAGTTTGTCGTCAGCGGAGGCGGCCTTACTGGCAGCTACACCTATGCCACTGTGGCGCTAACCTCCTCATCGGGCACGACGAGTTCAGCTTCAACCAGTATCAACTTGCCTTACGACACCATCGCCTACAACATTACCGCCGTTTATAGCGGCGACCTGGCAAATGCCGGTTCCACTTCGTCCTCGGCTTCGCTCACTGTTGGAGCGGCCGCCACGCAAACCGCTCTGACGGTTAACACCGCCAGCGCCGCGCTGGGCAATCCCTTTATTCTGACGGCTACTGTCACCTCTGGGGTTGGTACTCCGTCGGCGGCGCCCGTCACCTTCGCCTATTCCACTACCCTCTTAGGTGCACAGACCGCGCTCGGCACTGATACCTTGGGCAACGGAGTTACAACGTATTACCTCAACTCCCTGCCGGTTGGCAGCTACTATCTCTTCGCCAACTATGCGGGCAGCGGCAGCTATGGGGCATCAGGTTCCACGGGCGTTCCCATCACCGTCACAGCCGCGACGAACATTATGCAGTTGCCCGGCATCCCGATCGCGCTGCCCTACACCATGACCACCATCGCCGGCGGCGGAGCAGCAGTGCCCAGCAGCGGCAATATGGCCTGCACGGGCGCCACCGATAAGTATGGTGACGGCTGCCAGGCCACCGCGATTGCCTTCACTGCCTCTGACGATATGCGCGCCGTTACCGCCGATCCATTCGGCAATGTCTATCTTTCCGACATCAGCGCCACACGAGTACGGCGAATCACGCCTAACGGCGTCATCACCACCTTTGCTGGAGGCGGTTCCACCTGCACTCCTCCGGCATCTACGTCGACCAATGGAACCGGCTGCACGCCCACGCTGGCCAGTCTGACTAAACCGCGCGGCGTTTCCTCCGATGCAGCAGGCAACATCTACATTGCCGACTACACCGGCAATAAGGTCTACGTGGTCAAGGTATCCGACGGCTTGATGTATTTGGTTGCCGGCAACGGTACTGCTTCTTCAACTGGAGATGGCGGTCCGGCAACGGCCGCAACGGTCAACACGCCCCGCAGCGCATGGGGCGACAGTATCGGCAACATCTATATCGCCGAAACCGGTGGATACAGGGTTCGCGTCGTCGATACGATGGGAAATATCCATACCTTCGCCGGTACGGGAGCCAATACTTCGAGTGGGGATGGCGCTGCGGCTACAGCCGCTACAATCTCCAATCCGCAGGGCGTCTTTGTGGATGCGAATCTGAATGTCTACGTCGCCGATTCTATTGGAAAGATCCGCGTCATCTGCGTTACTTGCGGCACCAGTTCGCCTCTGGAT
The DNA here is from genome assembly GCA_050013195.1 of Occallatibacter sp. Taxonomy (GTDB): domain Bacteria; phylum Acidobacteriota; class Terriglobia; order Terriglobales; family Acidobacteriaceae; genus Telmatobacter. The sequence continues at coordinate 2,557 of JBEKFS010000047.1, read as the reverse complement.
AATCTCCTTCAAGCGCTGGGCAAAACCACTACGCTGAACAGCGCCATCAACGGCTACATCTACACCATCGCCGGCAACGGATCAGCCGCAACTTACGCCGGGACATATCCAATCCTTAGCACCAGCGTCTCGATGGCCCCGCAGAAGCTATCTATGGATAACAGCGGCAACCTGTACATCTCCGACAGCAACGGCTTTGTCTGGTTCATGGATTTCCATACCGGCTATATCCGCGCGATTGCCAAGAACGGAACAGTTTGCGGTAGCGCGTCTAGCACCTATGGTTACACAGCCTACGGCGACGGTTGCCCCGCCACCCAGGCCAGCTTTGGCAGCAATGGTGGAAACGGAATGGGAGCCGGAGTTGACACGCAAGGCAACCTCTACATCTCCGACTCGACCAACGGACTCATCCGCAAGGTAATCACCGGTCTGGCGTTCCCCTCGACCGCGATCAACGCAACCACTACGCAGTCTGCGCTGATTCACGTACCCACAACCCAAATAAGCTTCTCCTGGAACCCGGCGACGGGCGAGTGGTCAGCGCCCGCGCCCACCCTCATCTCCAACAACGACGGCACGGGCGACTTGCCGATTACTTTCAGTTTTACTCCGAAGGTCCCCGGCCTGCGTTCCATAGCGCTTAACGTCAGCAGCAACAGCAACACAACGTATATTGATCTGACGGGAATCGGCTCTGGCGCCGGAGCCACGCTCGACCCCGCCAGCAAAATCAGCTTCGGCACGGGCCTGAGCGTCGCCGGCCTGGCCACCGACAATGCAGGCAACGTCTACGTCTCCGACGCCACCAGCAAGAAGATTTTACGTTTCGCTTCCAGCACTCTAACGCAAGGGAGCAGCGCACCGTCCACTACGCTGGCCACGCTCACTGCGCCTGGCGCCGTTGCGGTCGATCCTCGCGGCTACATTTACGCAACCGACACCTCCACGGGACTAATCACACAGATCACGCCCGCTGGCGCTGTTTCGACCTTGCCGTTCACCTTCACCGCGCCCGCCGGCCTGGCCGTCGATGCGCTCAACAACCTCTATGTCTCCGATTCTTCCGCGCAGGCGGTCTATCAGATCAACCCCATCACCGGTGTGGAACGCAATCTGAATCTGGGAACGCTGGTTACGCCCATGGGCCTGACCATCGATCCCTCCGGCAACCTGCTGGTCGCAGATCACGGCGTGCCGGCCGTTTATCGCTTCAATCCGATCGGCACGCGCACTACTGTGTCAACCTCGGCGGTCGCTCCTTCGGCTGTATTGACCGATGCGGCGGGCAACCTGCTCATCGCCGATGCGTCGGACATCCTCGCCGTGCCGGCCAGCAGCCACAGCTCGGCCTTCACGGTGGCCAGCCTTACGCCTGTTTCCCTGGCAATCGACTCAGCCGGCAATCTCTACACCGGCTCCGGAAGCGGCGTTCTTGAGCTCATCCGCACCCAGGGCTACGCGCAGTTCGCAAGCTCCTCGGCTCCGTCGCAAGTTGTCAATATGCTCGAGTCCGGAAACCTGGCGCTGTCACCCACCTCGCTCGGCCAGACCGATATGACAGACTACGGCTTGACCGCGACCGCCTCCACGGACTGCACGGTCAGTTCGGGTCTTCCCACCGCACTTGCCATTGGCGGCGTCTGCGCATTGTCGGCCAGCTATACGCCAACGACCGCCACTATAACCAGCGACACCGTCACAGTGAATGGTGCTCTGAACGCGGATCTTTCCACGCCAGCTTCGGTTCAACTCATACTCACCGGACCGGCAACCACGCCCACCTCCAGCATTACGATCACCTCGTTCTTGCCGGCTGCGCCCATATTCGGACAATCCGTTACGGTCAGCGCTACCGTTACCGGCACATCGCTGGAGCCGGCAGGCACGGTGGCATTCTACCTGGATGGCTCATCCACAGCAGCCGCCAGCGGGACGGTTAACGGCAGCGGCGTCGCCACGGGCTCGCTGACAGGACTCAGCGTCGGCTTGCACTCGGTCACCGCTACTTATACCAGCAGCAACGGTTATCCCACGGCGACGACTTCCGTCTCGTCTAGCTTTACCGTGAGCAAGGCCAATCCAACACTCACCTGGGCAACGCCCGCAGCCATCACCTACAGCACTGCGCTGAGCGGAACCCAGCTCAACGCAGTTGCAACCGGCGTAACCGGAGCCAGCCTTCCCGGCGTATTCACCTATTTGCCGCTCTCCGGCACGGTGCTGTCGGCGGGCTCGCAAACTCTCTCCGTGAGCTTTGCTCCCACTGATACAACGGACTACACGACGCCGGCTACGACGACGGTACAGCTTCAGGTAAACAAGGCGGCGTCCTCTGTCACATTGGTTTCCAGCTTCAATCCGATTCTGTTGCAGAATCCGGTAACCTACACGGCGACAGTTTCTTCCACGGCCGGTAAGCCGACGGGCACGGTTACCTTCCAGGACGGCGGTGTGGCGATAACAGCCTGCACTGGCGTAGCGGTGACCACCGCAACCGGTTTGTCAAGCTGCGCCGTCACCTACACAACCACGGGCACGCACAGCATCACCGCGC
>JBEKFS010000046.1:0-22688 GCA_050013195.1 Occallatibacter sp. | reverse complement strand
AACCCGCCGGTTTGGCCCTCGAGCGTCAGATATTGCGCGCTGAGTTGCCGGGTGAAGAGCAGAGCGACCACTAGCAAGCCGCAAACGGAGAGTTTGTGGTAGATGCGAAGATTCACTTTGATTGAACTCCTGTGGAGCGCAGTCGCCTGCCTCCGGTGGCGCTTGGAATTATTCTCTTTTAACACAACGGAAGTGGATTCGTCTTTAACTAAATTCAGGTGATAAACTTGGCACATGCACCGTGGTTTGTTTATTTCATTCGAAGGCCTTGACGGTTCCGGTAAAACCACGCAAATCAACCGTCTAGCCGCATGGCTGAAGAAACGCGGCCACCGAGTGCTGCTGACCCGCCAACCGGGCGGCACGGCGACCGGCGATCGCATCCGTGCGCTATTGCTGGATTCGCGCTCCAAAGAGTTGGCGCCCATGTGCGAGATGGCCCTCATGTTTGCCGATCGCGCCCAGGTTATCGCCCAGGTCATCAAGCCCGCCCTGGCGGCCGGCAAGATCATCCTCTGCGACCGTTTTACGGACTCGACGGAAGCCTACCAGGGCGGCGGCCGCGAACTGGGCTCCGAGACTGTTCTCGAACTGCACCGCCTGATCTGCTCCAACCTGCAGCCCGACCTGACGCTGCTGCTGTTGCCCTCGCTGGAGCCCTCGCTGGCTCGCGCGCGCAAACGCAACAATCGCACCGCTTCCACCAAAAAGAGCAGCGGGGACGAAAATCGCTTTGAGCAGGAGGAGACCGAGTTTTTCCGACGCATCAGGCAACAGTATCTTAAGATAGCCGCCCGCGAACCGGCCCGCGTGGTGCTGATTGAAGGCGACCACACCATCAAAGAGGTTCACGATCAAATCGTTGTCGCCGTCTCAGAGCGGCTGGCCAAATTGGACGCCCGAACTCTCCTTCCATGACGGTCCCGGCAAGAAGCCGGCGCGCCGCGTTCATTGCCACATGTCCTGGATAGGCTCGCGCGATTACACTTTTACAAGTGAGCAGGGAAGACACATTCGCGTCTCAGTCCAGCCTCAGCTTTGAGGAGCCACGGTCCTCGCGCCGCATTTGGCCGGTGCGCGAGCTGGTGGGCCAGGTGCGCGAGCTTATCGAGCAGGAGTACGGAGACGTTTGGGTGGAGGGCGAGATCTCAAACTACCGCCCCGCACCGAGCGGTCACGTTTATTTCACCCTGAAGGATGCGGAGGCGCAATTGCCGGTGGTGCTGTTCCGGCGACAGGCGATGTTGCTGCGCTTTCGGCCGGAGGACGGGCTGCACGTGCTGGCGCGGGGCCGGGTGAGCGTCTACGAACAGCGCGGACAGATGCAGTTGGTGGCCGAAACGATGGAGCCGGTGGGCGCGGGCTCGCTGCAACTGGCATTTGAGCAGTTGAAGGCACGGTTGAAGGCCGAGGGCCTCTTTGATGCAGAACGCAAACGGCCGCTGCCCGCGTTTCCGCGCACGGTGGGGATCGTAACTTCGCCAACGGGCGCGGTGATTCGCGATTTTTTGAATATTGTCGCTCGACGGCACTCGGGATTGAGCGTGCTTGTCTGCCCGGTCAGCGTGCAGGGAGATCAAGCGCCGGGCGAGATTGAGGCGGCGCTCAAGGAACTGAACAATTTGGGGCTGGTGGACGTGATCGTGCTGGCCCGCGGCGGAGGATCGCTGGAAGACCTGGCGGCCTTCAACAGCGAGCAGGTGGCGCGGGCAATTGCGGCGTCACGGCTGCCGGTGGTTTCTGCTATTGGGCACGAGACAGACTTCACGATTGCGGATTTTGTTGCCGACCTGCGTGCTCCAACGCCTTCTGCTGCCGCTGAGCTGATTACCGAGGCGCAGCACAAGATTGCCGAGCACCTGGCGGAGCAGTCACACAGGCTGGAACGGGCCGCGCGTTTCCAGATGCTGCAAGCGCGGCAGCGGCTGACACGGCTGCCGGTGAGCCGGGCAGAAGGGCGCGTGAATACGCTGCTGCACAGGCTGGCACAGCGGCTGGACGATTTCTCACTCCGGCTGGAGGCCGCTGTAAGCAGCGAATTGCGACAGCATCAGCGCGAAGTGGCGGAGCTGGCAGCCGCTGTACTGCGCCACGATCCGCGCCAGCAGCTTGGCCTGGCGCGGGAACGGCTCGCTACGTGCCGCACTCACCTTGACCGTGCTCTCGAACGGCAGCTTCATGCCTCCACGTCCACCATGAGCGCGCTTGACGCGCGGCTACATTCGTTGTCACCGCTGGCCGTGCTGGAGCGCGGCTATGCGCTGGTGCTGGATGCGGCCGGCGGTGTGGTGCGGTCGGCGGCGCAGGTAGCGGCGGGCGACCAGGTGACGACGCGCCTGAGCGACGGGGCATTCATCAGCCGCGTGGAATCAGCTACAACAACGAACGCGAGAAAAAGCAAGAAGTGAGGCTATGAGCGCAGGCAACGCACGGAAACTTTTCGGGACCGACGGCATACGCGCCGTGGCAGGCGAATATCCGCTGGACGCGAACACGATCTATGCTTGCGGGCTGGCGTTGGGTCACTCGCTGCACAAGGCAGCGGCAGAACCCAAGGTGATTGTGGGCCGCGACACACGCGCATCGAGCCCGTGGATTGCGGCTGTGCTGGCCGCGGGGCTGTACGAAACGGGAACGCGTGTGGAGAGCGCGGGAGTTGTGCCCACGCCAGCGGTGGCGTTTCTGGCGCGGAGGCACGGCTTTCAGGCGGGTGTGGTGATTTCCGCGTCGCACAATCCCTGGCAGGATAACGGCATCAAGCTGTTCGGCGCAGACGGCTTCAAGCTGGACGATGCGGTGGAGTTGGCCATGGAGGAAGAAATTCTCCATCATGCGTTGCTGTCGGCCGCGCCCGATCCGGCAACGCTGCTTCCGGTGGAGGACAATGCGGCGTATCAGGCCGACTATATTCAGTTTCTGCTGAACTGCGTACCCGGCCTTCGCTTGAAGGGACTGCGGATTGTGGCCGACTGCGCGAATGGCGCCGCGGCGGCGGTTGCGCCGGAGCTCTTCCGGCGGCTGGGCGGCGATGTGATTCTGGAGAACATCACGCCGGACGGACGCAACATCAACCTGAACTGCGGCGCGCTGCATCCGGCGTCTGTTGCCGCTGAAGTGACAGTGCGCGGAGCAGACCTGGGACTGACCTTTGACGGCGACGCCGACCGCTGCATGCTGGCCGGCAGCCATAACAATGTGATCAATGGCGACGCGATACTGCTGATGGCAGCGCGCGATTTGAAGGCGCGGGGGATGCTGGCGGGGAATCTTGTTGTGGCGACGACGATGTCGAACATGGGACTGGAAGCGGCGCTGAAACGCTCTGGGATCAAGATGCTGCGCGCGCCGGTGGGCGACCGCTATGTGCTGGAAGAGATGCAGAAGAACAATGCTGCGCTGGGCGGCGAGCAGTCCGGCCATATATTGCTGCCGCATTTGGCGACGACGGGCGATGGGCTGCTGACGGCGCTGGTGGTGCTGGACCTGGTTGCGCGAACGGGCAAGGGCATCGACGAGCTGACCGAGGATATGAAGGAGTTTCCGCAGGTGATTGTGAATGTGAAGGTGCGGGAGAAGAGGCCGCTGGGTGGGATTCCGGCGGTGGCGGCGGCGATTCGCACGGCGGAAGAGGAGTTGAAAGACACGGGGCGCGTGGTGATTCGATACTCGGGGACTGAGGCGCTGGCGCGGGTGATGATCGAAGCCGAAAGCGAAGAGGCGATGCGGCGGCACGCGGAGGCGATTGCGGGGGCGATTCGGGCGGAGTTGGGAGCGTGAGATGAATGACCAAGGTGATCGTTCTGTAGAGGAAATTCAACAAGGTGTCTTGAGCGGCAAACCATGCCCCCAATGCGGCAGCAGCGATATTGTCTCAGGACTGGAGTTTAACCAAGGCGTTGAAGTGGGCCCGTTTGGACTTTCTTATAAAGGTTTTGCTTTCATGAGTGGGACGGAGCAACTTCATGCGGATCTCTGCCGTGACTGCGGGACGATTATAAGGCTCTATGTGAACAATACAAAACGGAATTGGACTGTACGTGGGAAATAGAAAAAGCGTCTTTTGTAACGATGATTGTGCGCAAGATTGAACAGTACGCAGAATCTGGCAATGGGAAACTTATAGATAATGCGCGGAGAATCTCCCATGAAAAAGATCATTTCAATGATTGCGGCAATGTTGACCGCTCTTCTGATGCTGCCTGCAAATGGCAGCTCGCAAACGCCGCAAAAGGCTAACACATTCAGAATTTCGGGACACGCAGGCGAAGCGCAGATCCTTCAGATCAACGGAAAGTCGTATGTCGAAATTGAGATACTTGCGCGTTTGACTCAGGGTACCCTCTCGTTCAAAGCCAATCAGACGACGCTCACTCTTCCTCCCCTGGATGCAGAGGCGCAGGCATCCCCGCCTCATGCGAAGGCGGGGTTCTCAACCGCTTTCGTCCAGGCGGGCATCGAAGAGATGAGCTTGATCCGGGAATGGCGAATCGCAATTGTCAACGCTGTCCAGAATAACAATCCGGTGTCAGAAGACTGGGTATCGGCGCACCACAGACTGGCAGACAAGAATCTGGCTCTGGCCTCCGCCGCTGCATCGACGGATGACGACCGCAGCGCATTCCCGCTGCTCACCGCTGAATTCAACAATATGCAAAAGCTGAGTGACCTCTATCTCGCGATGCGCAAGCAGGACACGTTCATCTCACCGGACGAGTTCAACAATAATTCTCTTGAAGAGCAGATTATGAGTTGTGCGCGGAGCTTTGTATCGATGACGGAAAGTCACGAGTTTCACGATCAGGCTAGCTGTCACTAGATGCAGCAGACCACTTATTTCATGTCTCGCCAGTTGGGCCCGAAGGTGAGGTCGGCAACCAGCGGAACTTTGAGCTGAATAACGCCTTCCATCTCCGCGCGTACTAATTTTTCAACTTCGGCAGACTCGTCAGCGGGAACCTCGAAGAGCAGCTCGTCGTGGACTTGCAGAACCATGCGGGTTTTGAGCTTGCGCGCAGTGAGCTTGCGGTCTAGGGCGATCATGGCCAGCTTGATGAGGTCGGCGGCGGTGCCTTGCAGCGGCGTGTTGATGGCGGTGCGCTCGGCGAAGCCGCGCTGGTTGGGGTTGCGGCTCTCGATGTCGGGGATGGGACGGACGCGGCCGAAGAGAGTGCGCACCGAGCCGGTTTTGCGCGTGGCTTCCAGGGTTTGTTCGATGAACGTCTTGACGCCGGTGTAGCGCGCGAAGTAGCGGTCGATGTAATCGCGGGCCTCGGACTGGGGAATGCCCAACTGCGCGGCCAGGCCGAAGGGTGAGATGCCATAAACAATTCCAAAGTTGACGGCCTTGGCGCGGTTGCGGGTCTGCTTGTCCATTCCGGTGGCGGGCACGCCGAAGACTTCGCTGGCGGTGAGGGTGTGAATGTCTTCGTTGTTCCGGTAAGCACGCATGAGGAGCGGGTCACCGCTGAAGTGAGCGAGCAGGCGCAGTTCGATTTGTGAATAGTCGGCGGAGAGCAGTATCGTTCCGGGAGCGGCGGTGAAGGCGGCGCGAATCTCGCGTCCCAGTTCGGTGCGGATGGGAATGTTCTGCAAATTGGGATTGACGGAGGAGAGGCGTCCAGTGGCTGTGGCGGCGGCCTGAAAGGTGGTGTGGACACGCGAATCAGCGTCGGCCAGTAGCGGCAATGCGTCGATATACGTTGATTTCAACTTCGATAAGTGGCGAAATTCGAGGACCAGGCGGGGAACCTCGTGCTCTTCGGCGAGATATTCGAGCACATTCTGCGCGGTGGAAACGGACTTGCTTTTTCCGCGGGCAGCGGGGGCGGGAAGCTTGAGATCGGTGAAGAGGACTTCGCCGAGTTGCTTGGGGGAGTTGATGTTGAAGCGGCGGCCTGCAAGCTCAAAAATGCGCTCGCCTACGCGGTTGAGTTCGATGGCGAAGCGTTTGGAGAGACCGTCGAGGACGCCGAGATCGATGCGCACGCCAGCCTGCTCCATGCGGAAAAGGACGGGCGCGAGCGGCAGGTCAATGTCCGCGTAGACACGCAGGACGCCGCCCTTATCGACCTCAGCTTTCAACGCAGGAACCAGCGCGCGAACTGCGGCAGCGCCGGCGGGCAGTGTGGAGGGCGCGGGCTGCGAGTGGCGCGCGGCCACATCGGCAAGCGATTGCGTGGAGTGGGTGGGGTTGAGCGCGTAGGAGAGCAGCATGGTGTCGTCGACTGCGCCATGAAGGGAGACACCCTGCGCCGCGAGCATGTGGAGAGCAGATTTCCAGTCGTGGGTTTGCTTGGGAACGGCGGCGTCTTCAAGCAGTGCGCGAAGTTCGCTGGTGAGCGGAAGCAGCAGCGCGGTTGACGGATCAGCGCAGACGCCGACGTTGAAGCGGGCTTGCTTTTCGGCGGCCTCGGCCACATCGAGGAGGGACATTGATTGTTGCGGTTCGTCTTCTTCTTCCGCAGGCGCGGGCGGGGCGGCTTCGAGGGTGAAGGCAAAGCCGTGCTCGCAAGCAGCAACGTAGAACGAATCAATCTGGTCGGCGGTGGGCTCCTCGTGCAGCTTAACGGCGGGCGCGGTCTCAGAGGGCGCGAGGTCGCGCAGCATGGAGGTAAACTCCAGTTCGGTGAAGAGTTCGCGGCAGGCTTCGAGGTCGGGCGGCTGCGTCTGCATGGCGGCGAGGTCCAGCGGGAGCGGGACGTGCGAGTCGATGGTGACCAGTTCCTTGGAGAGAAGAACGGCATCGCGGTTCTGCTCGAGGGATTCGCGATAGCTTTTACGTTTGACCTCACTGGCGCGGTCAAGGACGGCGTCCAGAGAGCCGAATTCCTGAATCAGCTCCACGCTGCCCTTGTCGCCAATGCCGGGCGCGCCGGGAATGTTATCGACCTGATCGCCGCGCAGGGCCATCACATCGACGACCTTCTCCGGAGGTACTCCGAGAACTTCGACGACCTTGGCGGGGTCGAGGATGAGATTGTCTTTTTGCGGGTTGAGAATTTTGACGGTGGGCGAGACTAGCTGCATCATGTCCTTGTCGCCGGAGACGATGAAGACCTCGTGCTGCTGCTCGGCGGCCTCGCGAGCCAGCGTGCCGATGACGTCGTCGGCTTCGAAGCCCTCGGCCTGGAGGATGGGAATGCGCAGGGCCTCGAGGGCGCGGCGGATGTAGGGAATCTGGCGGCGCAGGTCCTCGGGCATGGCGGCGCGGTTAGCCTTATAACCCTCGTAGCTGACCTCGTCGAAGGATTGAGTCTTGGCATTCCACTTGCGCAGGGGTTTCATCGAGCGGGCGCGCTCGTCGCGGAAGACCTCGCCGCTGACGTCGAAGACGGCGGCAAAGTAGCGAGGCTGAAAGTCCTGGCGCAACTTTTTGATCATGTTGACAAAAACGTAGATGGCCGCCGTGGGCAGGCCCGCGCGGGTACTCATGGGCCGCGAACGCTGCATGGCGTGGTAGGCGCGGAAGATGAACGACATGGTGTCGAGGAGGAAGACGGGCGGCTTGGGCGAATCGGTCACGAAAAGAGTGTATCAGGGATCAAGGATCAGGGTAGATATGCAGCTTCCGAATTGCCGACCACACATCCAGAGCCCCAACTCCAATCGGAAAAATCGGTTAATATTGCATTCTATGATCCAGTTGGGGCTCTCCGACTTTGCGCAAAGAGACGATGAGTATTACCGAGAGCAGTGGAGTGCCTACTACTCGGAGAGGCGACGTCATCTTGCTCGTTTGTTCTGGTTAATTGGTGGGCTTGGCGTTGTCTTTTTACTCTTCACTGCGGTTGTTGAGAAACACAAGCTTCTTACAAATATATTGGTGGTTCCCCTCGCGATTCTCATGCTAGCAATTCCTATACAATGGGCAATCTTTGGGTGGAAGATCGGGGGATGGACCTGTCCGCGATGTGGAGAATTTTTCTTCGCCTCAAGATTTGCTAGGAATCCATTGGGGCGCACTTGCCGTCACTGCGAACTTGCTCGACCAAAGAAGTCGGAACTTGACCATTTTCATTACGAAGATGAAAAGTCAACCCCGCAGGTACTTGACGTTTAACCGGCAAACTGGAAGTTGCAACGTTACCGAGATTGGAAATCGGGGGCGGTTTCCATGAATCGACGTATTTGGAATCGAAACTCTGGCACCCAGCCCTCGACTCTCTCAGTCTCCGGCGCGAGGTCGGTTAGCGAATGCCGACGGACAAAACCTGATCCCTGATCTCTGCATCACGCCAGGAACATGCAGTCGCCGTAGCTGAAGAAGCGGTAGTGTTGCTGGACGGCGTGGCGATAGGCAGCGAGGACCGGTTCGCGTCCGGCGAAGGCCGAGACCAGCATAAGCAGGCTCGATTGGGGCAGGTGGAAGTTGGTAAGCAGGACGCTGACCAGGCGGAAGTTGAAGCCGGGGGAGATGAAGATTTCCGTTTCGCCGGAGTGGCCTTGCAGGCGGCAGCCCATTGATTGCTGTGCACAATGCTCTAACGTGCGGACGACAGTGGTGCCGACGGCGATGATGCGGCGTCCTTCGGCGGCGGCGCGGTTGACGGCGTCTGCGGTTGAGGCGGAGAGAGAGTAGCGCTCGCGGTGCAGGCGGACCTCGTCGACTCGCTCCACACGAAGAGGCGCGAAGGTGCCGAGGCCGACGTGCAGGGTGAGGCGGGCGACTTCGACGCCGCGCGCGGCGAGAGCATCGAGAATTTGTGGGGTGAAGTGCAGGCCGGCGGTGGGCGCGGCAACGGAGCCGCGTTCGCGGGAGTAGACGGTCTGGTAACGCTCGCGGTCCTGGTCCGCATCGTCGCGACGAATGTAAGGCGGCAATGGGGTGTGGCCGATTAGGTCGAGGACGGCGTAGAAATCATCGACCGGGTTGAAGCGGAGCAGGCGTTGGCCGAAGTAGTTGCGCTCGAGAACTTCGGCTTCGAGTTCGATTGCGCCGGAGGGCGATGAAAATTCAAGCCGTTCACCGACGCGAACTTTTTTGCCGGGATGGACGAGGGCGCGCCAGAGGTTTTCGCCAACTGGCTCGGTGAGCATGACTTCTACGAGGCCGGTGGGCTTTTCGCGCTCGCGCACCACGGTGCGGCGGGCGTAGAGGCGAGCGGGGATGACGCGGGTGTCGTTCAGGACCAGCAGGTCGCCGGGTTGGAGGAGCGAGGGAAATTCGGCAAAGCTCGCATCGCGCAAGGCGCCGGTGGAGCGATTCATTACTAACATACGGCTCTGGCTGCGCTCGGCGGGCGGTTGCTGCGCAATCAATTCTGGCGGCAGATGGAAGTCGAAGTCGGCGACGCGCAGGGAGCTTCCAGCTTCGTCCCCTTCAAGCGGGCCAGTCATGCGCGCGCCTTCTTGAAGTAGTCGTAAGAGCGCAGGCGAGCGAATTCGATGGCGGCGTTGAGCTCCTGGCGCTTGGGTTCGAAGTCTTCGGGAGCAAGATCAGCGGGGACGCGCGTCCACGGCCCCCAACTGACGCAGATGCGGGTGAAGGGTTTGGGAACGAGGAAGCGGTCCCAGGCGGAGGAGATGACCCAGGCGTTCTCAGGTTGCAGATGAAAGGCGCCGATGGGAGCACCGGTCATTTGAGCCAACTTGATGGGGCCCATCTTGGTTTGGTAAATGGGTCCGCGTGGGCCGTCAGCGGTGAAGATGGCGGTGCGGCCGGTTTTGATGACGTTTGCCAGGCCTTGCAGCCCCTCGCGCGCGCCGCGAGAACTAGAGCCGCGCACGGCGTCGAAGCCAAACATCTTGAGAATGCGCGTGATCAGCTCGCCATCGAAGCTCCGGCTGATGAGGATGACGGCATGGGAGTAGCGGAAGTAGACCGTGCAGGGCAGCACGCACTGATGCCAGAAACAGTAGATGTTGGCCGGGGCCTTCTCGCCAAAGACGGTGGGCGTGACGCCCTCCGGGGCGAGGACCCGGAAGCGCCAGGTAAGGCCGCAGAGCCAGACCAGCGCCGAGACCACTGGTACGACGACGGCCAGGATGAAGCGCTGGAGGAGGGTGAATTTGGGTTGTTCTTCAGCGGTCACAATTATGAGTTTAGCGGAGTTAGCGGCTAACCCCGCTAAACTCCGCTTTTTAGCTATAGCGCAGCCAGCGCAGTAGCTCGGGCAGGGTGGCCCGTTTGCCATACATGAGAATGCCGACGCGGTAGAGGCGCGCGGAAAACCAGAGTACGGCCCAGATGGTGAGGATCAACAGGAGAATGGATGTGCCGAGTTGCCAGTACGGCACAACTGTCATACCCATTCGCGGAAGGACGATGTAAGGCGCAGTAAACGGAAAGAGCGTTGCGGCGACTGACCAGACGGAGTTGGGGTCCCTCAGCAGCACGAAAAGGAGGCCGATGCTGAGATAAAGGGGGATGATGGCCAGGGCCATGAACTTCTGCAAATCCTGCGAGGTCTCGCAGGTGGCGGCAAGTCCGGAGAACATGGCGCTGAAGAGAGCGAAACCCAACACGAAGTAGACGGGAAAGAGCAGGCCTTCCATCCATGAAAAATGGAAGGCAAAATCTCCTGTGAGCGCTGTCGCAGCCAACGCAGTACCCATAAACAGGATGGCCGCAATTGTCCAGATAAGGATTTGTGTCAGGCCAACCGCTCCTACGCCAACCATTTTGCCGGCGAGCAGATCGTCGGCGCGAGCCACGGAGAGCATGACTTCGAAGATGCGCGAGGTTTTCTCCTCAATGATGGCGCGGGCCATATCCAGGCCGTAAAGCATGATGGGCATGGAGAGCAACATAATCATGAACAAAGATTTGTAAAGAGGCGACGCCCCTTTACTTTCCCCTGTCTCGCCCTTCTTGTTTAATTGGAGGGTGTCGATGGAGATAGACTTCAGCGCGGCATCGATATCAGCCTGCTTCACTCCACTGGCAATCAGGCGCTCATTTGCTACAGCGTGGTTCAAGGCATTTCTCATCGCGCTGAGATAGACAAAGCCGCCGGAAGCCAACGAGGTAAAGGAAGCAGTAATGCTACCTGCAGAGGAGGTATCGACGGTAAGAACTCCGTCGATGGCCTTGGATTGGACCTTGCTTTGAAGAGCCACGCGATCTTGTTGACTTGCCGGCGCAACGACATCGATGGTGTATTTTGCGTTTTTGTCATCCAGCAACTGGTGACGGATGGCGTTGGCAAGAGGAGCGTTGTCGGAGGCAATGGCGATATGCCTGCCTGCGCTGTCGTTACGGTTGGTCATGGAGGTCCAACCCAACAATGCAACCATCAGCAACGGCACCAGCACCGTGGATACGAGGAAAGCGCGCCCGTGAATCTGCTCGAGGTATTCCCGCTTAGCAATCAAGAAAATGTTACGCATGATTCCGGCCTCCCACGGTTTGGATAAAAATTTCTTCCAATGACGGCTCAACCAGCTCGAAGCGGTAGATGGTGGCCACGGACGCGGCCTCGTGCAGCAGCTTCTGCGCGTTGCCGTGCGGCTTGAGCTTGATTTCGGCGTGGCCGGAGAAGTTCTTCGCCTCCGCAATCTCCGCACTGTTCAGGAAAGCGGAGTTACCCTCGAACTCGACGATCACGTGGTTGCGCTCGTAGCCCTTCTTAATCTCTCGCAAGTTGCCTGAGAGCACGGCCGCGCCGTTGTTGATGAGGCAGATGGAGTCGCAGAGCTTCTCCACCTGATCCATGCGATGGGTGGAAAACAGAATGGCCTTGCCCTGGTCCTTGAGTTCAAGCAGCGTCCGCTCCACCAGCACGGCATTCACCGGGTCGAGGCCGGCGAAGGGTTCGTCCATGACGATGAGCCGGGGAGTGTGCAGCAGCGTGGCAATGAACTGGATCTTCTGCTGCATGCCCTTGGAGAGCTCTTCGGTCTTTTTATGGAGCGCCTCGGCGATCTCCATGCGCTCGGCCCAGGCACAGGCTCGCTTTTCCGCTTCCCCGGCGCTGAGCCCATGCAACTGGCCGAAGAAGACCAACTGGTCGAGGACCTTCATTTTTTTATAGAGGCCGCGCTCCTCGGGCAGGTAGCCTACCTGCTCCAGGCTCTGGCGCTCAAAGGGCTTGTCGAAGAGGCTGATATGGCCCGTGTCGGGCAGGGTGATGCCCATCATCATGCGAATGGAGCTGGTTTTGCCCGCTCCGTTCGGCCCCAGCAGGCCGAACATCTGGCCCGCCTGAATAGATAGGCTGAGGTTGCTAACGGCAACCTTGTTCTCGTAGGCCTTGGTCACTCCCGCGAGTTCGACAACTGGCATGGATTCTCCCGCTGTTCAATATGCAGTTTGGATTCAGGTAAAGGCAGTTTGATTCAGTTCAATCGGAGGGGCCGGTATGCATGAAGTGTAACAAAGTCCCCACCGCTCCGGCGTTGCTTTCACTGGACACGGAAATGCGTACATAGCACCGGCGAGTCAAGTGCAGTTGCGTTCAGTTCCATTGACTTTTTACCTTCGCAAAACCGGCTAAATTTTCCGTATTGGCCTGATTTCGCATGATCTGCAACTTTCCGATAAAAGCACGGACAAGTACACTAAAGGGGCCAGAAAATGGTAAAAAACCCGGCAAAACAGGGAAACCTAAGGTACTTTTATTGACGCTAACGGGCATGCATGAGGCATGATAATCTGATTTGACATGTCAGATTACGATTTTTTCATGACCGAAGCTGCAGACGGGCCAGCACACAAGCCGCAGTCTTTTGCCGAGCTTGACGTGCGCCAGGCCGTTCTAGAGGATCTGGCATTAAAAATTCTGTACTTGTCCGGCTCTTTGTCCATCTCCGAACTCTCTGAAAAGACGCGGCTCAGCTTCGAAGTGGCGAAGGAACTGGCCTACCAGTTGCGAGCGGAATTGTTCTGCCAGGTAACGGGAATGAACGCCAACATTCCTCAGATTTCCATCACCACACAAGGCAGAACGCGAGCGATGGAACTGCTCTCGCAGAACCATTACACTGGCCCCGCGCCGGTGTCCTTGGAGAGCTACGTAGAGCAGACGCGACAGCAGAGCATTCGCAAGGTGGAGGTGCACGCGGAGGACGTGCAGCGCGCCTTTGCGCACCTTGTGATCGGCAACGACAAGTTGCGTCAGTTTGGCACGGCGCTCAACTCCGGCAGCTCCATATTTCTTTATGGTCCTCCGGGAACCGGGAAGACCACCATTGCTGAGACGTTGTCGCGTGTGGTTGCCGAGGATGCGGTCTGGATTCCGTACGCGCTGGAAGTGGATGGCCAGATCATCACCGTGTTCGATCCGGCGATTCACAAACGGACTGAGGAGTCGAAGCTGATGAGCCGGGACGGCCGCTGGGTGCTGTGCCAGCGTCCCGCGGTGCTGGTGGGCGGCGAGCTGACGGCCGAGATGCTGGACCTGCAATTGAACCCAGTGACGAAGTTCTATGTCGCGCCCGCGCAGATGAAGGCCAATAACGGGGTTTTGATCATAGACGATTTCGGGCGGCAACGGATACGCCCTGAAGATCTGCTCAACCGCTGGGTTGTTCCGCTGGATCGCCGGATCGATTTTCTGGCTCTGGCGGGAGGGAAGAAGATTGAGGTTCCATTTGAGATGCTGGTTGTCTTCGCATCCAATATGGATCCGGCAGAGCTGGTGGACGCCTGCTTTTTGCGCAGGATTCAGACCAAGATCCAGATTGGCACGGTTACAGACGAACAGTTCAGCGAGATTTTTCGCCGCGTAGCCGAAGAACATCAAGTGGCGTTTGAGGCCGGCGTTCCCAAAGATCTGATCAATTTCATCCGCGGCACGCTGAAGCAGGAGTTGCGCCAGTGCTATCCGCGGGATATTGTGAACCAGGTTCTCTGGGCTGCTCGCTACGAGGGCAAAGAGCCGCATTTGGATCACGCGTCCCTGGCACAGGCGGTTGAGGCTTATTTTCTGGCACAGGCGTGAGGGACGGCGCGAGGGACGCGAGTATTTCATCCCGATTTCAGTAGTTAGACGGACCCTGCCACCTACCGGAAGGCCTTAGCAGGCTGCTCGACGATCTTCATGGTAAAGCCGAGCCTCCTACCGATTCATTTTGAGCACAATCAACGAAAAGCACCCCTCAGGGGCTAAAGCCCGCACTTATTTTGATACATCTACGGCACGACTAAAGTCGTGCCCTGGCACTTCTTGCTGCAAGATGCATTATTCTGTCGAGTCCCCTTATTCGCCCTCGGCCGCCACCTGGTTGTAGCATTCGAGTGTGGCAGAGCTCGACACTCCGGTGAAGTATGTGAAGGGCGTGGGCCCCAAGGTGGCTGAGTTGCTGGCCGCCAAGGAGATTCAGACCGCCGAAGATCTGCTTTACCACCTTCCCTTTCGCTATGAGGACCGGCAGAACCCGCGTTCTCTTGAAGAGCTGCAGCCTGGCGAGACGGCCTCGGTGATCGCCGAGGTGCGCGGGGCAATTCTGCTCAGGACCCGCAAGATGCCAATCTTTGAGCTGACCGTGGGGCAGGGACGGCTGGCGCTGAAGTGCATCTGGTTCCACGGCAGCTATCTGGAAGGCAGGTTTCACGCCGGGCAGACGGTGGCGCTGTATGGGCGGGTCGAACCGTCGCGCTCCAGCAGCAATCTAAAAATGATTCAGCCACAGTTCGAGCTGTTGCCCGACGCCAGCGACGACGCTGAGACGCGGTTGCTGGAGGTGGGTCGGATTACGCCGGTGTATGAGTCGCTGGGCGGGGCGCGGCTGGCCTCGCGCTGGCAGCGAAAAACGATCTTTCATCTGCTGGAAGGGATGCATGGCGCGGTGCCGGAGTGCCTTCCGGCGGCGATGCTGGCCCGGCTGGATTTGCCGGACCGCGAGAGTGCGCTGCGTGAGGTGCATTTTCCGTCCGAGGGAACGCCCATGGCCCAGTTGCAGGCCTCGGCGACTCCGGCTCACCGGCGGCTGATCTTCGAAGAGCTGTTTTTTCTGGAGCTGGGGCTGGAGCTGAAGCGGCGGAAGATGCGGGAGCGCGCCGGAATCGGCTTTGCGACAAACGACAAAGTGCGCGAGGCGATCCGCGAAGTTCTGCCGTTTCATCCCACGGCAGCGCAGAAGCGGACGCTGGGCGAGATTGTGGCCGATATGCGCACCCCAAGCCCAATGCGGCGGCTGCTGCAGGGGGATGTGGGCTCAGGCAAGACGATCGTGGCATTGCAGGCCATGCTGGTGGCGATGGAAAACGGATACCAGGCGGCGTTGATGGCGCCGACAGAGATTCTGGCCACGCAGCATTATCTGGCCATGCGCAAGCTTCTGGAGCGGTCGAGCCGCCGATACCGGATTGCGCTGCTCACCGGCTCGCTGAGTGAAGACCGCAAGCGCCGCACACGCGGCGAGATCAATCGGGGCGAGGCGCAACTGGTGATCGGGACGCACGCACTGATTGAAGAAAAAGTTGAGTTCGACCGGCTGGGGTTGGTGGTGGTGGATGAGCAGCACCGCTTCGGCGTGATGCAACGGTTCAAACTGATGAAGAAGCCCCATCAGGCAGAGCCGGATGTGCTGGTGATGACGGCCACGCCAATTCCGCGGACACTGGCGCTGAGTTTGTACGGCGATCTGGACGTGAGCGTGCTGGATGAGATGCCTCCGGGGCGCACGCCCATCGTTACGCGGCGCGTGCCCGGCGAGATGGCTGAAGAAGTGTGGGATTTTGTACGCAAGCAGGTGGCGCAGGGTCGGCAGGCTTATATTGTCTACCCGGTGATCGAGGGCACAAAGGAGGATCAGCCGGAGCTGGATTTCTCGCATGATGAGACAGATGTAGGTCCTGAGGGGACGAAGAAGTTCATTGATTCCCAGGTTTCAAAATCGAGACCCTTCGACAGGCTCAGGGCAGGCTCTGGGGCACAGGTACGTAAATCTATCCGAACAGGAAAAACAGCGGAGCTGTTTCCGAAGGCCCAGCAGGAAGCGAATCCCGGCGCGAAGTCTGGGCTGAAGTCGGCTGTGGAGATGCACGAAAAGCTGCGCACAGGACCGCTGGTGGGGCTACGGGTGGGGCTGCTACATGGGCGGCTGGACGCCGACGAGAAGGAAATCATCATGCGCCGCTTCCAGCGCGGCGAGATTGATGTGCTGGTGGCGACGACGGTGATCGAAGTGGGCGTGGATGTTCCCAACGCGACGGTGATGGTGGTGGAGCACGCGGAACGGTTTGGGTTGGCGCAGTTGCACCAGTTGCGCGGTCGGGTGGGCCGCGGCGCGGCGAAGAGTTATTGCATTCTGATTACCGGCGAGCGTGTTTCTCCGCTGGGCGAAGAGCGGCTGAACGCCATGGTGCGCACGCAGGATGGGTTTGAGCTGGCGGAGTTGGACCTGACGCAACGCGGGCCGGGAGAGTTTTTCGGGACGCGACAAGCGGGACTGCCTGATTTTCGCGTGGCCGACCTGGTGCGCGACCGGCAGTGGCTGGAACTGGCCAAGATGGAGGCGGCGCGCTTTGTCAACGCGCCCGGCGCCCAATCAGGAGCTGGGAACGAAGCGACGGAAACCGAGCGTGCGCGGGTATGGGCACGGCTGAAAGAGGCCTGGCAGCGCCGTTATGGGCTGGTGGAGGCTGGTTGACCGCGCAAACAGCAGCTTGATAACATCAGAGTTGCGATTCTGAATCCAATGCAGGTCAATCCAAAGGATTATTTCATAGCATTATCCTCCGGAATGAGATAAAGCTCAACAGAATCAGCAGACGCTGGAAAGGAATATTACTCCGCAATGAGATGTAAATTGCCGATTCTGATTGCCCTTGGACTTTCTCTTATTTCTACAACGGGCTGCAAGCCTAGTCCGGAATCGCTGATGGCGGCAATCAGGGCTGATAACACCGCAGAAGCTATCAGGCTCATCGGGAAGGGCGCCGACGCGAATAGCGTTAGCTCGCCGAACGGCTGGAGCGCGCTGCATTACGCGGCCATGAACGGCAACGTGGAGATTGTCAAGGCTCTACTTAAATACGGTGCTGACCCGAACTACAGTGCAACCAAGGATGGGAAGGCAAACGCGGTCCTGGCCGTGAAGCCTTACTCGCTTGCGCTGGGAATGCTGGATGTAGTCTGCGAATATAACCAGCCCTCCGACAGGGAGGTAAAACTGCGCGAGGCTGGACTAGACGATCCGGTGTTGTTGAAGAGCGCGAAGGATCCAAAGGCTGTTGAACACTATCAGGATGTAGTTGGGCTCTTAATTAACATTACGAGAGATAAATAGCCGCGGAGCGCGCCGGCCTTTTTAAGCGCATTTCCTCCCGGATTCGAGTGAAAGGCAAGCATAGGCCATGCTGCGCGCCACTCTCTTTATCGTCGCATCCGCCGCGATTCTCCCACTGTCGTGGCGGTCGTTGAAAGATGCGCGCACCCACGGTTTTTATCGATTTTTTGCGTTCGAGCTGCTGCTGGGGTTGATTCTATGGAACGCTCCGCTGTGGTGGCGCAACCCGTTCTGCTGGCGGCAACGAGTTTCCTATCTGCTTGGAGCCTTTTCTATAGGTTTGGCGATTGAAGGCTTCCGTCTGCTGCGGGTGATTGGCCGGCCAGCGCAAGCCCGTGTTGAGAACGCTAATCTGGCTTTTGAAAATACGACGACACTGGTCACGGTGGGAGCGTATCGCTGGATTCGGCATCCCTTGTATGCATCTTTGCTGGCGCTGGCGTGGAGCGCCTACCTCAAAAATCCGTCAGGGCTCGCTTCCATTGCTATGACGCTGGGCGCGAGCGGTTTTTTGCTGGCCACGGCGCTTGCCGAGGAGCGGGAGAACCTCAAACGCTTTGGCGCGGACTACGCCGGCTACAAAAAGCGCACCCGGCGATTCATTCCGTTTATTTTTTAAAAGCGCATTTATAGGCGGCAGGGCCTGACTGGGTGGCGATCAGGCTAATCCAGCGGCGCTTGAGCTATGCATCAACTCGACGGGAAAGGTCTGGATCTCAAGGTCAATGCTGGCGATCTCTGTGCCGCACTCCTGCTGATGGCTACGGGTGCATTGGCATAGCTCGGTAAAGCGGATGTGGCCGCTCTGGCTCAGTTCCAGGCCGGCGGCGATCATGACGCTGTAAATTTCAACGCAAGCCTGGCGCTCGAATTCAAACAACATATTCACGGTGCCGGTATCGTTTGCTCCGCGGCTGAGAACCCAGCCGCCACAGCCCAGAATTGCGCCGGTGAGGGTCTGAACCAGGCGCGAGGGCTCTTCGACGGAGATGGCCTTCATCTGCATAGCCCAAGGGATACTTATCGTCTGTCCTGCATCGTGGGTCGGCAGCATCAGTCTCACATCCCCTCTTATCGGAGCAGTGGAGCGCAGCATAACCATTGTTGCGGAGTCGAACGGAAGCTGCCCGGCTTTGAGACACCTCAGCTTGCGGCGAGGCCCAAGTTCACTGCGCAGGTAATTGGAGGCCGGAAGAACGAGGCTGCGGCGAGGCTGGCGCAAGGAGAGCACAAGCACATCAAAAGGGAAATGATGTAGCTTGATAGACAGCATGGTTGTCGGTACCGGACTCGACGCGGTGGAGATAGGGCGCATTCAGCAGTCCATGGACCGCTTTGGGCAGCGATTTCTGGACCGCGTGTACACCGCGGCGGAGCAGGGATATTGCCTGCGCAAGCGCAAGTCCGCGGAGAGCTTTGCCGCCCGGTTTGCCGCCAAGGAGGCCGGTGCCAAGGCCTTGGGAACGGGCATCAGCCATGGCGTGAACTGGCTGGAGATCGAGATTGCGCGTGAGCCCGGTGGGCGGCCCACTCTTCAGTTTCACGGACGCGCTGCCGAATTTGCAGCTAGCTTAGGGGCCAGTCGCGTGGCGCTTTCTATTACGCACACCGCGGCACTGGCGATGGCCAGCGTGGTGCTTGAGGACGAGCGATGAATACGCCGTTTCTGCTATTCTCAATGCGTTAACCGCCTCATTTTCAACGGAAGGGAGTGCCGTGCCAAGCCGCAAAGAGATTCAGTGGGCGCAATTGAAAGTAGGGGCGCTGGTCCTTATGGCCTCGGCCGTGCTGATCGTTCTGATTCTTCTGATGTCCAGCTCGACTGGCGGGCTGTTTGCGCGCAAGCTGGCGTTGCGCTCTTACTTTGAGAATGCAGCCGGCCTGAAGGATGGCGCGCCGGTGACGCTGGAAGGCGTGACCATCGGCAATGTGGTTCATGTGCGCGTGGTGGCCGACCGCAACCCCACGCCGGTGGAGGTGACCATGCGGGTGGGCCACGAGTATCTGGACCGCCTGCATACCGATTCGACCGCGTCCATTGCCCAGGCCGGTGTGCTGGGTGATAGCTACGTCGATCTCAACTCAGCCCACGCCAGCGGACCCCCTCCGGTTAACAATGCCGAATTGAGGGCCTCCGGTTCACCAAGCATCCAGGATGTGGTCCGTAACAGCAATGAATCCATCGTGGAGATCCACGGGATGCTGCTCAAGATAGACACCCTTATCGATACGCTGAATTCCAGGCATGGCGCCGTGGGAGAGTTGATCAACGACCCCGAAATAGCCGGGAAAGTTAAAACCATTGCCACCGATTTGGAGACCATTACCGGCGCAATCGCCGGAGGCAAGGGATCGCTGGGCAAGCTGATCACAGACGATACGCTTTATAACCGCGCCAATTCAGCCGTCGACCGGTTGGACCGTATCACCATCGCGCTGGATTCGGGCAAGGGAAGCGCCGGCAAGCTGCTCAAAGACGACGCACTCTACGACAACCTGAATGCCGCGGTCGCCAATGTCAATCAGATGGTGACTGAGATTAACGCCGGCAAAGGCGCACTGGGCATGATGGCCAAAGACCCGGCCTTCGCGGCAAAACTGGATGACACCATCAACCGGCTGGACACGATTCTTCAAGGCATGAATGAGGGCAAGGGCACGCTGGGGCAACTGGTGCAGAATCGCGCGCTCTACGACCATGCCGACCAGGCCCTGGATCAGGCTCAGCAACTGGTGAAGGGTATCCGCGAGGATCCGAAGAAGTATTTGGTGATTAAAATGAAGGTGTTCTGAGTACGCATTTTCCTGAGTGGATTATGGTAGTCTTCGAAGGGTCTGGCACTCAGGCTCGTTAGCTCATACGCTCATTGACCTGCTGACCACGGAACATCTTCCAGAACTCCACAAAACCTTTGAGACGCACGACCTGAAAGTAGTCGCTGGCGACGAAGAAAAAGATAGCTGCCACGGCCCACACGACATGCAGCGCATCCAAGCCTAATTGGTCGCTGAAGGGCAGAGGGGCGGCGGAGAGCACCATGGCCAGCACGATGAGCGCGAGCTTGACGATGCCCATGACCAGGTTGATCTCGACCAGTTTGGCCGTCATGGGCTTGCCGAGGCGGAGAGACTGACCGAGGGCGGAGAGCGCGGAGCGATCTTCAAGCAGCATCACCAGCGGGGCAATGGAAAGCGCCCAACTGAGGAGCGCCCACGCCGTGAAGAATCCCAGCGAGAGAAAAATGACCCCCATCGAGTAGCCGATCAGGTCGGGCTCGGCGGCGGGGGTGATGGTTGCGGCTGCGACCCAGGCGATGGAGCGGAGCCAGCAAAAACAGGTGAGGAGAAAGAGAGCCAGCCAGGCGGCCTGGAGAACGATCATGGCCAACGGACGAAAGCGGAGCGCAGGCTCCATCTGCTTGAAGAGCAGGTTGCGCCCCAGGCCGGAGACGATTACCCAGGCCAATGCGGCTGCCGGCAGAAGCCAATGCAAAACGGCTGCCACGCGCGGCTGATAGAGCGTCCAGACGTTGCCAAGCTGCACCACGGCCACCCAGGGGTTCTGTGGATCGAGGGTGGTGAGGCCTGTGGACGCGGGCGGCAGCGCGATGAGAATCTTGATCGCCTCGAACAATACAACAATCACGAATGGGATTCCGAAGGTCCAACGCCAGAGTATTTCCAACGCGGTGAGTGAAGGCCGCTGAACGACCCATCCCATTTGGCCGACCAGCGACTGGGTTCCGCGCAGGGGCGCGCTCATGCTACTTCACCACCAAGTTCACCAGCTTGCCGGGAACGACAATGACCTTGGTAACCGTCTTGCCCGCGGTGCGTGACTTGACCTTTTCGTCAGCGAGAGCCGCAGCCTCGATGGCCTTGGCGTCGGCGTCGGCGGGAACGCGGACGACGTTAACCAGCTTGCCGTTGATCTGGACGGGGATCTCCAGCTCGTCTTCTTTAGCCAGAGCGGGATCGCTGACGGGCCATGAGGCGCGCAGGACAGAGCCTTTCTCGCCAAGTTCCTCCCAGAGTTCGGCGGCAAGATAAGGCGCAAAGGGCGCCAGCAGCAGAACCAGCGTACGCAGCACCTCGCGGATGACCGGAGCCGGAACCTCGCCCGCCGCCAGCTGCGCGTCAGAAGATTGGATTTCGTTGACCAGCTCCATGATGGCGGCCACACAAGTGTTGAAATGCCAGCGGTCCTCAAAGTCCAAAGTGATTTTGGCGATGGTTTGATGCAGCTTGCGCAGTAGTTGGGCACCGCCGTTTTGCGCTTTGGTCTGGTTCTGTGCGGCGAAGCGGGCTATCGGAGCGTACTTTGTCGTCAGTCGCCAGACGCGCGCCAGGAAGCGGCTGACGCCGGCGACTCCGTCCTCCTGCCAATCCAAATCGCGATCCGGAGGCGCGGCAAATAGCGCGTACATGCGCGTGGCATCGGCGCCGTAACGGGCCACCATGTCGTCGGGCGAGACCACGTTGCCCTTGGACTTGGACATTTTGGCGCCGTCTTTGATGACCATGCCCTGCGTAAAAAGGCGGCGGGCCGGCTCGTCGTTGGTAATGAGACCGAGGTCGCGCATCACTTTGGTCCAGAAGCGGGAATAGATGAGGTGAAGAATGGCGTGCTCGACGCCGCCGATGTACTGGTCGATGGGGAACCAGTATTGCGCCTTTTTGGAATCGAATGGAGCCTTGGAGTTTTTTGCGTCGGTGTAGCGATAGAAGTACCAACTGGAATCGACGAAGGTGTCCATGGTGTCGGTTTCGCGCATGGCTGCGCTGCCGCATTTTGGGCAGGCGACGTTGACGAACTCCGGCACACGGCTCAGAGGTGAGCCGCCCTGCTGCGTAATCTCAATCTGCTCGGGCAGCACTACAGGCAACTGATCGTCAGGAACCGGCACAAGGCCGCACTTCTCGCAATGAATGATGGGGATTGGCGTGCCCCAGAAACGCTGCCGGCTCACGCCCCAGTCTTTCAGGCGGAAGGTGACCTTTGGCTCGCCAAAGGCACTGCGTGCAGCAGCCTCTTGCAATTGCCGTTGAGCCTCGGCGCAACTCAGCCCGTCGTATTTGCCGGAGTTCATGAGGACGCCCTCTTCAGATAAGAACGGAAGCTCCGTGCCTTCGATCTTTTGGACGGGCCTGATCACCTCGACAATGGGCAAGTTATATTTCGTGGCAAACTCGAAGTCGCGCTCATCGTGGCCGGGAACGCTCATGATGGCGCCGGTGCCGTAATCAGCAAGGATGTAATTGGCCACCCAGATGGGCACACGCTGGTTGTTGTAGGGGTTGATGGCAAAGTGGCCGGTGGGAACGCCGTGCTTTTCTATGGCGCCCAGATCGCCTGCCTCACGCGCCTTCTTTTGTTGCTCGATCAGCTCGTCGACTTGCGCTTTCAGTTTGGGGTCCGTGGCAGTAAAAGCCGCCACCAATTCGTGCTGCGGGGCCAGTTGCACGCTGGTCGCGCCGAAGATGGTGTCCACGCGCGTGGTGAAGACACGGATGCG
>JBEKFS010000045.1:0-22712 GCA_050013195.1 Occallatibacter sp. | reverse complement strand
GCCAAAGATAATAATCAGGAAAGCTATAATGCTGACGACTGTAAATACACCACCCAATACCACTGCAATCAGATTGTCTGTTTGAAAAGTCTTGTTTTGTTGAAACTGATAGATAAGACAGAAAATCATGAAGATTCCCCAGCACACAACGACCCATGCAGAACAAGAAAACAGCACGAACATTGTTTTGGATTCGAGCCAAGAATTCTTCATTCAATTACCTCTTCTCCAACCGGAACTCGCGCACCATGCGCACCACGGCCTGTACGTTTTCAACCGGCGTGCCGGGAACAATGCCGTGGCCCAGGTTGAAGATGTGTCCGGGGCGTCCGTTGGCGGCGCGTAGAACCTCGTGCACCCGCTTCTCCAAAACATCCAGCGGAGCAAAAAGCGTGATGGGATCCAAGTTCCCTTGCACCGCATGAGTGTGACCCACCGCGCTCCAGCCCACATCGAGCGGCTGCCGCCAGTCCAGGCCGATCACATCCGCGCCGGTCGAGGCCATCTCGGCAAGCAGCCCCGCCGTCTCCACGCCAAAGTAGATCACCGGCACGCCCATCTGCTGCACTGAACGAATAAGCCGCTTGCTGGCCTCAAAGGCGTAATCGCGATAGTCGGCCAGGCAGAGCGATCCAACCCAACTATCAAAAATCTGGATCACATCCGCGCCCGCCCCAATCTGAAGTCGACAATACTCTTCCAGCACCGTGACAATTTTGTCCAGTAGCAACCGCCAGGCGTCAGGCTCCGCGTACATCATCTGCTTGGTGTAGATGTAATTTTTGGAGCCGCCGCCCTCGATCATGTAACTGGCCAGCGTGTAGGGTGCGCCGCAGAAGCCGATGATTCCCAGCCGATTGCGGAAGTGCGCCGCCACTTTTTCGATAGCCCGTGCCACGTAAGCCAGGTCAGCGGCGCGGTCGGTGCAGAGGGCGCGCACATCGTCTGAGGTGCGGACGGGATGGTGTACCACCGGACCCTCGCCGCCCTGAAACTCGAAGTCCAGGCCCATCGGCTCCAGCGGCAGCAGCAGGTCGGCAAAGATGATGGCCGCGTCCACGCCCAGCTTTTCGGCTGCGGTGATGGTGACCTCGGCGGCGATCTCCGGATGCTTGCAGATTTCCACCAGCGTGTGGTGCTTGCGCACGTCGCGGTACTCCTGCATATAGCGCCCGGCCTGGCGCAGAAACCACACCGGCGTGCGGTCCACCGGCTGGCGCAGACAGGCGCGCACAAAGCGGCTGCCGTCAAGAGGGTCGTCGGAGAGTAGCGAATGCATACAAAGATGATATTACCGGGAGAGGCGGATTGCGTCTTCCTGGCAGCGTGTCAAGAGTTATTCTTGCAGGAACTCCGATCAAGTTATAGGAAGAAATACTTCGATTGAGGTAAAGAGGACAAGTTACAAGCAGGTTTCATCACGTCGGAAAGGTCATATGATGAATATACTTTCTTGTAGCTCGGTTGGAGGCATTGCGATGGCCAGTCCGTTAAAGAAACATCGATTCGAGAGTTTCTGCCTCCTTGCCTGTTTCTGCGTCCTTTCCAACGTTTGTAACAGCGAAACGCAGGATGCGGTCTGCACCCATGGATCCGGCAGTTTTGCTTCGACCTCTGCTACCGGTGTAACTGTGTCTGTTGGCGCCGTAAAGAATGAAGGGTTTGCGCGGCGGGTTTGTGAAGCCAGACTTATGTGGGATAAGCAACGCCTGCAAGTTGAACCACAGGCCTGGCAAGTCGATGTGGATGTCATGGGCGCCGATCTTGGCTTGGGGACGCCTGTTGTTGCTCTTCAGATTAAGAAATCCGACGTGGATTCGCTCGTAAGATACGAGATTTACTCTCTGACAAAGCCGCCACGCAAGCTGCGAACAATCACCGGCGGCGACATATTCCGCGCCTCGGATACCAATCTGGACGGCCACATCGAAATCTGGACCAGCGATGCCGGCACTGTTGACGGTTTCGAGCGCCTGCCTCTGAGTGCGCTCGATTTTGCTCCAGCAATTGCGCTCCGCTTCGAAAATCGGCGGTTAGTGGACGTAAGTTCCGAGTTCCAGTCGCATTATGATCGGCAAATTGAGACGTTGCGCTCCCAACTTGATGCGCGGCAATTGAGCGAGTTCAAAAGCAGTGACGGTAACTTATCAACTATATCCCCGCTGAATATGGAGGAAAAACGCCGCCTGGTAGCCACGAAAATCAAAGTTCTTGAGGTTGTGTGGAGTTATCTTTACAGCGGACGTGAACAGGATGCATGGAAGGCACTTGCCGATATGTGGCCCTCAGCGGATTTCGACAGGATTCGTACATCCATCCTGAACGCTCGAGAGCATGGCATCCGCAGTGAGGTTGATGGCGTTTCCAATGGATTATCTCATCCTTATACGGAAAAACATGAATCCATATTCAATGAGACGCCTGATAGTCCTACGGATGACCAAAAACTAGCAATCGATGCTCTTCATCAGTCCCAGCTATATTCTTTCGGCAAGTCGAATAATGCCACGCACACAGACACAGCAGCCGACACGAAGCCCATGCCGATTCTATTCATGATCCCTCCTCCGCCAGAAAATCTGGAAGCGGCTTTGAAAGAGGGGGTCGTAGTCAGTCTGGTCATTGATTCGGCTGGAAAGGTTTGGTCAGCCCAGGCAGATGCAAAGTTGAACACTTACTTTGCGGACGCATCTGCGGGATGGAAGTTTGTTCCTGCGCTTAAAGGTGGCCACCCCGTCGCCAGCCGTTTGCGGCTTATGGTCAGAACCAGCCAGTAGGAGGGATGGGTTTGCTTTGCCCAGCTTGCTGGTATGGCCGGGCATAGGCGGTCGCTACGATATCCAGTTGGAGCATTGGCTCTTGCGCTGCCATGCGCCGTCCACCTTCTCTAAAATTATGGTTCCACCGTTGCCGCACAGCGAGCCGCAAAAAAAACTGTATGAAACGATGGCATGCTTATGCTGTTTGTCAAACCGAATCTCGCTCACGGTAACCAGACCGTGGGCAAAGCCGTTGCGAACAGCATCCTCAATCGACCGGCCTTCGCCGATAGTTTTCCCGGGGTCGTTCTCCGCGACCTCCCTCGATTGTCGCTCCGGGTCCACGAGGACGATCTTGTCCGATCCCAACTGCGCCAGATCGGCGACCCGGAAGCGATGGACCACCGTGGGCACAACCGGCTCAAGCTCCAGATCTTTGCCGCAATCGCCGGCGTCAAAGGCCCCGCTGGTGGGGTATGGGATCGTCTGAATTGACAGGTTGACCATGCTCAGTTCATTGTCCATCCACCCGTGAAGAACCGTCCGGTAGATCCCAAGCTGCTCGGCGGTGAGCGGCTGGCTACTCACTTTGGGCTTTGTCTCCGCAGCCTCCTGCGCGGCCGCCAGACCTGCAAATACAATCAACAGCGCCGCAAAACAGGCCCCCATGGCCGCAAACCGCCGTCCAGTTGCTAACCCCGCATCGTTTCTGTCCATGGCATTCCTCCCGTGAACGAATCCGTGAGCTTGTATTTCATTGGACACCGCGGCGGCGAAAATCGGGCAACAAGGCTCCGGAAATAATATTGAGTCTACTTCGTCTCGACGTGAAGAATGCGAATCTCCGGGAAGGCGCGATCCCAGTGGGGCGTGACCCCATCGAAGATCAGTCGGAAGTCCTGTTCGCCGCCGGGGGGGATCGGGGCCGCGGAGACTGGTCCCACATCAATGTAGGGCTCGCGCATGAGGATGAGCTTGAGCGGCTGAGTTTCGTTCTGCGCCACTTCGTGGGCTAAATCGTGGAAGAGCACCTGCACGGTGATCGCGGTGACAGTGCGGGCGCCCTGGTTGACGATGTGGCCATCCAGATAGGTTACCTTGCCTCCGGCCAGGTTGCCGGATTCGCTCATGGCAAGGCGCGTCAACGAGAGGTTGCCCGCATAGGGGTCCAGGGGCGCGGAGATCGGCGTCACTGTGGCCTTGCCGCGGGCGTTCCCGTGTTCCAGACCCAGGATGAGCGCGGCAGAAAGCATCAGGACACCCGCTGTGGCCAAAACCAGAGGCTGCCAGTTGCGTGTTTCCTTCTCGGCGGATGGGGCGAATACGGGACCAATGCTCACGGGTGAAATTTTACACCCGTTAACGAACAAGTTCCCATATTCACAGTGTTTTGAGGAATAATATAGAAAGTCGATATACTAGTTGATAATCAAGTACTTATAGGTGTTTCAGGCAAGGAGGAATGGATGTCCCAGAAAAATCCTCACCAGCGTGCGCCAGCCTACACCTTCCAGGGCCGCTCGTCGGCCGATGAGTACCTTGAAATTGCGCGCATCTACAACAAGGAGGCTAAGAATCTGTTTGCGCGCGCGCAAGAGGCTCTGGCTGAGGACCGGCAGGAAGAGGCCCGGTTATTGACGGACCTGGCGATTGCACAGCGGGAAAGGGCAGATGAATTTGAGAAGGCCGCAAGAGATGAGGGCGGCGACCCGATTGTTGCTGAACTACTGAATAACGAGAAGTCTATGCGTAAAAACTATACTCCTTATACCCCGACATATATCGCACCAGACGCAGAGCTCCCTCAAAGCTGGAAGGATGAGCTGAAACCGCCCCCGTTAGGGCCCATCGCCCGCGCCGTGGCCTGGATAGGGAGCTGGATATCTGGATAGCATGATGCGCTGACCGCGCCCCCTGACGGAGGTTTTTTCGTCTTACAGGCTCATGAGCCAGTCCGCCGGCAACCCGCATAGCTCAGCAATAGCCAAATCCATCGGCAGGCATTCCCATACTTCCTTTTCATGGACAGGTACGAGTCCCGGCTCCGTGCGCATGATAAGAAATTTTGCGCTAGTTACCGAAGGAATCCCCCGTCCCAATTTAGGCAGAAGCTTTTCCGTTCTTTACCGATAAGAAAATTAGCGTCAAATATTGTTCGGCTCTTCACATTGTTCTGCGACTTTCAGAAATATTCTGTGTCTAAGCATGCAAGCGTGAGAACCGGCCAGGTCCAGAATACGTAACCCTTGCCGGAAGGCTATGAAAGGCAGACCAGCGATGCAGACATGTTCCCCAACCGCATCCATCTCCATGGCAACGCCCCCGGGCGAGCAAAGAAGCTCCCGGCAGACAGAGGATCTTGTGTACCAGGGTTTCACGGTCGCCGCAATTCTACTGGTGCTGGCAAGTCTCTGGGTATTTTGATGGTTCAGGCCGGCTGTTGACGGACGCGGCCGGGAAGCTATGAGCTTGATCCCGCGCGCCCTGCCCGGAACATAGCCACAATAAACCAAGCCAGGGTTCCAAAGAGCATCACGAGGAAGATCGGCAGCAGCGCCGGAGTGAGGCCGCCCCGGCCTTGGCGCGCTACTTCAATCGTCGACCACTGAATCCAGGCAAAAAGGCAAACCATCTCCATCTTGAGCCAGGCGATCATGTCCAGGGTCAGCGCCTCCAGCCGAGGACGGTTTTCCGCCGTTACCTCAACCGGATAGTTGAAGATCGAGGGAAACCGCACCAGGACGGTTAAAAGCAGGTAAAGCACCAGGGCCACGACAGGCAAAATCGGAAGCATGGGCGGCTTGCCCCAGGCGTCCGGCTGGCCGGCGAAGTTGAAGTGCGTGGGGATGAGGCCCGGCAAACGGCCAGGCCCGAACCAGGCGTTCCAATAGAGCCAGAACATGAAGACAAATGCCGCGAGGCTGATTGCTTCCAACGTCTTGCGCATAAAGTCCCTTCCTTGGCGGCTGTATCGGAATCCTACAGTTGCCCTGAAACGCTACAGTTTCGCCTGCCTTTCCAATGTCTCTGTATCGAAACAATACACTCAGCCAGTTCCCGCACCTTTTTCTCACGCTAATCAGCCAAAGGCGGCTGGTCCCCCCGCAGGGGCGGATATAAGCCATTGCGAGCGAATAGCGAGCGGCTGGCCCCACCGCAGGTGGCAGGTGGTCACCCGAATCGCGCTCGCTTGACGGTCTGGCGGAAGTCTTCGCCCACCATCTCGATGCGGACGCACATCTCCGCCAGCCGCGATCTCATGCGGTCGCCAATGCGGTCGCCCAGCGTGTCCTCGTTTTTAGCGGGCTTGTTGCCCTTCTCGTCGGCCTTGAATCCGGCGCCTGCCGGCAGATCGGGGTAGTTGGTGGTGATGATAGTGGTCTGCTTGTCGTTGTAGCGGGTATTCAGAATCAGGGCCACCGTGTCCCACACCCACTCGTTGGGCTTCTGCGCTCCCAGATCGTCCAGCACCAGCACCTCAGCGGCAAAGACCGGCTGCAGCAGTTCCAACTCCGTGGTCTGCACCTGTGGGTTATAGCTATTCTGGATGCTCTTAAGCAGCTCGCGGTAGTCGCAGAAAAGGCCTTTAACGCCCCTCTCCACCACCAGCCGCCTCAGCACACCCACCGCCAGGTGAGTCTTACCCACGCCAATGGAGCCGGTGAAGAGCAGCCCCTTGCCGGCAGTGTCCACCGGATAGGCCTCAACAAACTTGCGGGCCGTCATGTGCGCCCGGCTCAGCGTGGCATCAGCGCCGTGAAAGGCGGTCGTGAAGCCGTCCAGGGTGTACTGCCGATAACGCTCGGGGATATGGGCCGCGGCCAGGCGGCGCTCCTCGCGCTCCATCTCTTGGCACTCGCAGGCGCGCGAAACCCATTTTCCCTGGTCGTTGACCACCCGCACCAGCCCCACTCCGTCGCAGATCGTACATTCACTCATCTGGATTCAAGCCTAGCGCAAAGGCCGCCGCTGTGCAGCGGTGCGCTTCGGGTGCCCTATTGTGGAAAAGCACGGTAGTCAAAGGCGTTTTGCCAGAGCGCTGCGCGGTTGCCTACAATCGGAGCCGCGTGGAAATTCCGATTATCCAATCTATAAGATGGAGACCAAGCCATGAATCGAATCGTATTGCACCGTATTAAGCAGCTTGCGGAAAAATGCAAATGGTGGAGCAAGAAGCGTCAGGGCACGACTTCAGTCGTGCCGCAAACGCATCAAAACGAATGTCGGGCTTTAGCCCCTGAGGGAATGTTTACTTACACCGAAGGCTTAATCAGAACTTCCCTGGACTCCGGCACAATTGCCTACAATCGGAATCACGTGGATAGAATAGCTTCTGACCCGCGAAAGGATAGAGACCAAGCCATGAATCGAATCGTATTGCGCACTATTTTCGCCGCAATTGCCATTTGCTGCCTGCTGATCTCGGTCGAATCCCCAGGCCAGCAGCCCGCAAGCAAACCGGATGCCAAAGCTCCAGCGTCTGCCCAATCCACGCCTGCCCCTGCAACGGCAACCCCCGTGTCTCATCCGGATAACGATTACTGGAGGAAGCACGATGAACTGCTGAAAGTCGACTTCGGCTGGCTGGGAAAGTTCAAGGAGGCAGACGCTGCCCTGGCGCCGCCGGCCGAGGGCGAAAACCGTGTGGTCTTCATGGGCGACTCGATTACAGAGGGCTGGCATTTTACGGGGCCGCAGGGTTCCTTCCCGGGCAAGCCGTACATCAACCGCGGCATCAGCGGGCAAACCACGCCGCAAATGCTGGTGCGCTTCCGGCAAGACGTGATTGATCTGAAACCAAAGGTCGTGGTGATTCTGGCCGGGACCAACGACATAGCCGGCAACACCGGGCCGGAGACGCTGGAGCAGATTGAAGATAATCTGGCTTCGATGGCCGACTTGGCGACGGCCAACCACATTCGCGTGGTGCTGTGCTCGATTCTGCCCGCTGTTGATTACAGGTGGAGTCCGGGACTGACGCCGGCGCCTAAGATTGTGGCCATTAACTCCTGGATGAAGGCCTACGCGGCCGAGAAGGGTTACGTCTACGTGGACTTCCACACGGCTATGAAGGACGAGCGGGACGGGTTGCCCGCGACGCTGAGCAAGGACGGGGTGCATCCGCTGCCTGCGGGGTTCGCCGTGATGACGCCGCTGGTCGAGGCGGGGATCGCAAAGGCACTGAAATAGCTGACAGCTAACAGCTAAGAGCACACTGTTGGCTGAGCGCAATATAGAACTGTCCGCTGTTAGCTGTAAGCTGCTTGCTGTCCTGAATTGCTAAACCGCCCCAATCCCCCTACAATAGAGATATTGCAGGAAAGGTTTGTCTTCAGCGATGCCCAAGGAAAAGATTCATCCCAACTATGCCGCGGTTCATGTCAAGTGCGCCTGCGGAAACAACTTTGAGACCCGTTCGACCCACAAGGGCGACATACACGTGGAAATCTGCTCGGTTTGCCACCCGTTCTTTACCGGCAAGCAGCGCCTGGTAGACACGGCAGGCCGCGTGGAGCGCTTCCGCCGCAAGTTTGCCAAGTCCGACGGAGCCAAGGAAGCCGCGGCAGCCAAGTAACCGCGTCCTGGCAACCGGAAGCTACGATTGGGCCTCCGCCATGGCGGAGGCCCAACTTCGTTCCGCCAATAGTTTCTCAGGCGGTTTCATCACTTCCGTACCCGGAAACGGTGGACGGCGGGATGTTTTCCCTTCCGTTGCGGAATTTGCATTTGGTTTGCAGATAATTCACTTCCACTGGCGCACAATGTCAATGAGGACCTGTGCGGGTGAAGAGACCAGACTATTGTCGAGTGAGGGCGCAAGCCAGGCGGGAATGGGAAAGCTACCCCCCCCTCCCCCCCTTTTACTGTGAAACTGTGAAACTGTGAACTTCATCGCACCTACTGGCTGGCATAACTGTTGATCCGTATTCGGCATTCCCGGATATTTGATAATGCAGGCAGTAAAGAGGTTTTTATGGCCGGCAAGGGCTTTACCGTGAGAAAGAACTGGGACAACCCCAGGGATTACGCCATGCCCGCCGAGGCGCGCGTGCCGGCAGAAGTGCGCCTTGGCAATGTTCTGGTGACCCCAGCCACGGTGCTGGCTCCCATGGCGGGGGTCACAGACACTGTCTTTCGCCGCTTCATCCGCCACGCCAGTTTGTTCACATCCGTTCAAATTGCGAGCAAAGAGGAACCGGAGGGAGGCGGGGGTTTTAATCCCCGCATAATGCCAACAGAATCAACGTGGGCTTTAGCCCCGGAGACAGGCTCCGCCATCGACGCCGCCGTCACCAACACCCAATCCGGCTGCGGGCTTCTGATGACCGAGTTCACCTCGGCCGACGGTCTCGCCCGGATGCGGGAGACCAAGCGCCAGCGCTATCTGACCTTCTACGACGACGAGCATCCCATCGGCGCGCAACTCTTCGGGGCAAATCCGGAGACGCTGGCCGAGGCGGCGCGAATTGTCGAAGAGACCGGCTTCGACCTGGTGGACCTGAACCTGGGCTGTCCGGCCAAGCGGGTGGTCGGCTCCAACGGTGGCTCGGGCCTGCTGCGCGATCTGCCGCGCATTGGCGAAATCTTCCGCGCCGTGCGCCGGGCGGTGACGATTCCCTTCACCGTGAAATTTCGCATGGGCTGGAACGACAATGATATTGTCTGTTTGGAACTGGCGCGCATGGCCGAGTCCGAGGGACTGAACGCTGTGGCGCTGCACGCCCGCACACGCGAACAAGGCTACAGCGGCCAGGCGCGCTGGGAGTGGATCGCGCAGGTCAAGCAGGCAGTTAAAATTCCTGTCATCGGCAACGGCGACATTCATTCTCCGGAGGCCGCTGTAGCCATGGTGGCGCAAACCGGCTGCGACGCGGTGATGATCGGCCGTGCCGCGCCGTCGAATCCCTGGATATTCCGCCAGATTGCGCAGTACACGGCCACCGGCAGCTACCAGCGGCCCACAGTGCAGAACCGCTACCGCATGATCCGCGCCTATTTTCAAATGCTGCTGGACGAGGCCGAAGCCACCAAGGATCTGCCCAAGGCCGCGCGGCTGGGCGAAACCTCGGGCAAGATGAAACAGTTTGCCACCTGGTTCACCCACGGCGTGCCGGGCGGCGCCAAACTGAGGGCAGCCATCTACCAGGCGCGCACCGGGGCCGAGGTGCTCTCCCAGGTGGACGCGTTCTTCACGGCCCAGCTTGCAAGCGGCACAGAGCCAGTCATAGCGCCGGAAGACAATGCGGGGGAAATGTTTCCTGTCGGTATGAGCGTCTGCGACTAGATGCGCTCGACGGCCAGCGCCACCGCGTTGCCGCCGCCCAGGCACAGCGCGGCAATGCCCTTGCTTTTGCCCAGCCGCTTCAAGGCGTACAGCAGCGTGACCAGCACCCTCGCTCCGCTGGCGCCGATGGGGTGACCGATAGCCACAGCGCCGCCTTGTACGTTGACCTTCGCCGGGTCCAGGCCCAGTTCGCGATTGACAGCCAGCGCCTGCACACTGAAGGCCTCGTTCAGCTCATACAAATCCACGCTGTCCAGCGGCCAGCCGGCCTTTGCCGCCACTTTGCGCACGGCTTCGATGGGCGCCAGGCCAAACCACTCCGGCTCGCCGCCGCTAGTGGCCTGTGCGCGAATCACGGCCAGCGGAGCGACACCAAGTTCGCGAGCTCTCTTGTCGCTGGTGACAATCAGGGCCGCGGCCCCGTCGCTCACGCCGGGAGAGTTGCCCGCGGTCACCGTGCCGCCTTCCTGAAAAGCAGGCTTGAGCCGGGATAGGATTTCTACTGTAGTCTCGGGGCGGACCGGCTCGTCAGTATCAAAAAATGACGGCCCCGCGCCCTTTTTTGCCGCCGGAATTTCGACCGTCAGAATCTCGTCCCGGAAAAAGCCCTGCGCCGTGGCCGTGGCGGCGCGGCGGTGTGACTCGGCTGCAAAGGCGTCCTGTTCATCCCGGCTGATGCCGAAACGGGCCGCAATCTTCTCCGCTCCCATGCCCATGTGGAAGTTGTTGTAAGCCTCCCAAAGTCCGTCCTGGATCATGGAGTCCACCAGCGCGCCATTTCCCATGCGATAGCCGGAACGGGCATGGGGCAGTAGATAAGGTGCGTTGGTCATTGACTCCATGCCGCCGGCAACGACCATCGCGGCATTATCCGTTTGAATGGCCTGCGCGGCCAGGGCCACAGCCTTCAAGCTCGATCCGCAGACCTTGTTGATGGTGAGCGCGGCCACCTGGTTCGATAATCCGCCGTAAAGTGCAGCCTGGCGAGCAGGGTTCTGTCCCAGGCCGGCCTGCAAAACGCAGCCCATGATGCACTCGTCAATTAAGTCGGGTTCAACCCCGGCGCGGCGCACCGCTTCGCGCACCACAAGCGCTCCCAGCCGCGGAGCGGAAAAACTCTGCAGCGAGCCCTGAAACCGGCCCACCGGGATACGCGCTGCTGAAACAATGACAACTTCATTCATAGGGAGGTCTCCTGGGCAG
Organism: Occallatibacter sp.; assembly: GCA_050013195.1. Classification (GTDB taxonomy): domain Bacteria; phylum Acidobacteriota; class Terriglobia; order Terriglobales; family Acidobacteriaceae; genus Telmatobacter. Next base: position 11,465 of record JBEKFS010000045.1, on the reverse strand, counting down.
CTCCGGCGACGCGAGCACAATGAAATACAGGGTCATGCAGCCAACCGGGAGATGCTAGCGCATCCGGCGCATGGGCCGCCAGGTGCGCCCGGTTAGTAGTGCCACAGGGCGAAGTAGGCCAACACGCAGAAACCGGCGAAAGTCAGCACAAACACCGTCAAAACTACCCAGAGTACGGTGTGGCGGCTGATAGCTTGAGGGTCGGATGTCGGAGGAAAGTTTACCTTGGGAAGCCCAACCACACGCGCCATTTCGATGCCGATGTTGTCGTGACCGCCTGCCGCCAGCGCCAGCTCAAGTAGGCCATGGGCGGATGATTCCAGCGTCAGGCCCGGGGCGTCTGCCACCCTCTCGATATCCAGTTCGGAGACGAATCCCCACAGTCCGTCGGAGCAGAGCAGCAGCGTGTCGCCCATCGCCAGCGGGTGCTGTTCGATGTCGATCTCCACCTCCGGCTGATGGCCCAGACTGCGGGTCAGCACCGAGGAATCAGGATGGTTTTTAGCCTCTTCAGGCGTGATCATATTGCGGCTGAGCAGTGCCTGCACTGCAGAGTGATCAGTAGTGAGCCGATGCAGGCGGCCGGCGCGCAGCAAGTAGGCGCGGCTGTCGCCGACGTGGCCGACCCAGGCGCAGATTCCTTCGGCACGCTGTTGCACCACGGCCACCACCACCGTTGAGCCCATGTGCTGGTAGGGCGAGCCGGGTGCGAGGACCGCCGCCAGGATCTGTGCATTGGCGCGAGCAGCGGCGCCGCGGATGGCGTTGTCGACCGGATAGTCCTCCGGCAGGGATGCCAGGTGCGCGTAAAAATTCTCTACCACCATCCGAGAAGCAGTGGCTCCTCCTGCGTATCCGCCTATGCCGTCGGCGACCATCAGCAGGTCGCCCAGGGCGATACGCACATGGAGTACAGTGTCCTGATTCTCTTCGCGCAAAATCCCGCGGTCGCATTCCTCGGCATACAGGATGATTGGCTGCGCAGAGACCGGTATCTCGTTCATACCTGAACCTCACTCACAGAACCAGCGCTTTACAATGCTGCGCATATCCTTGCATAAACCACCCAAGCCGCGTGAAAAAACCTTCCACTATTTCTGTGGAAAGTCAGTCGCAATTGGCTGGCCTCGTTCATGCCATGACTGCGCACGCCGGACCTTGCCTATCCTGGTCCGACCAGCGCTGGACTTCTATCAACGTCTTGCTAACCAGCAGCCGGCCTGACTCTCTCTGGGGGGAGGGAAAGAAATACAAAGAGCTAACCCACTGTAACACGGAAGCTTACTTTATGTGCAGGGTTAATGGGCGGTGGCGCTGGCCCAGGCCGGACAGTCTAATGCGATAGTCTGGAATACGTACCCACTTCCCTTTCCCGCGCCGGTGAACCTCTTGATTGTTGAAATTGAAAACCTGACCAAGATTTATGAGTCCAAGCTCCGCGTGGTGGCCGTCGACGGCATCGACCTGGAGTTGCAGCAGGGCGAAATCTTCGGCCTGCTCGGCCCCAACGGCGCCGGAAAAACGACCACCATCTCCATCGCCACCACCCGCACGCTGCCCACCAGCGGCCAGGTTCGCATCGCGGGCATCGACGTTGTCCTGCATCCGGCCCACGCGCGCCGGCTTATCGGCGTCGTCCCGCAGTTCAACACGCTGGACCGCTCCCTGACAGTCTATGAGAACCTCTACTTCCACTGCCGTTACTTCGGCTTCTCCCAGGCCCACGCCAAGTCCCGCTCTCTGGAGCTGCTCAACCAGTTCATGCTCTCCGAGCGCAAAGACGTTTATCCGCCGCAGCTCTCCGGCGGCCTGGCGCAGCGGGTGCAGATTGCCCGCGCCATCGCCCACCGGCCCACCGTCCTATTCCTGGACGAGCCCTCCGCCGGCCTCGATCCGCAGAGCCGCATGGCCATGTGGTCGGCTGTCCAGGAGCTGCACAAGGAGGGCATTACCGTCCTGCTAACCACGCATTACATGGAGGAGGCCGACTCGCTCAGCGACCGGCTGGCCATCATCGACCATGGCCGCGTGCTGGCCCTCGGCGCGCCGGATAAGCTCAAATCCACCCTCGGCGCGCATACCATTTTCGATCTGAAACTCAAGTCGCATGAAGGGCTTGAACCGCTCGTGGCCAGCCTCAAGGCGCGACCGGATGTGACCAGCGCCGAGATTACCGCCGACGGCCTGCGGGTCATCGCGGCCAGTTCCGACGGCCTGCTGCCCGATCTGGTGCAAGCCGCCACAGCCCACGGCCTGCGCGACCTCACCATCACCGAGCCAAGCCTGGAAACGGTCTTCATTGAACTCACCGGGAGGGACCTGCGTGAATAACTTAAAAACAGGGAATAGGGAACAGGGAATAGGGAATAGTGGTCAGGAATCAGAAACCGCTAACTTGTTAACTCGCGATTTCCGCGAAGCGGAAGCTAACTCGCGGCCTCTAACAGAAAAACTCGCAACTCCCTCCCACCTCATCCATGAGCAACACCTCAACCCGGGTATCTTTCTCAAATCCTTCCTCGGCCTTTTCCTGCGCGACCTGCGCGTCCTGTCGCGCGAGTTTATCCCTTTCATTCTCCGCGTGGGAATGCAGCCGCTGCTCTTTCTCTTCGTCTTCACCTTCATTCTTCCGCGCATGAGCGGCGGCAACCCCATGGCCGTAGCCGGCGGCCCATCCGGATCAGGTGTAGATTTCGGCACCATCCTGCTCCCCGGCTTGATGGCAGTGGCCATCATGTTCTCCGGCATCGCCGCCGTCGCCCTCCCGCTCTCCAGCGAATTCGGCATCACCCGCGAAATCGACGACCGCGTCATGTGCCCACTGCCTCTGTGGGGCGTGGCTTTGGAAAAGGTCTGCTTCTCTGCCATGCAAAGCATCATCGCTGCCATGCTCGTAATCCCCATGGCCTACTACGTTCCCGCCACTCCGGTGCGCGCCGACATACACAACTGGTTCCTCTTCGCATTGGTGCTGCTGCTGGCCAGTCTTCTGGCCGGCAACCTGGGCCTGGTCATCGGCTCCACGGTGAATCCCAAACAGATCGGCCTGGTCTTCTCCATCATCATTGTGCCCACCACCTTCCTGGGCTGTGTCTACTATCCCTGGGCTGGCCTCTTGAAGAACATCAAGTGGCTCGCGGTAGCCGTGCTCTTCAATCCCATCGTCTACATGAGCGAAGGTCTCCGCGCCGCCGTCACTCCCGGCATAGCGCACATGCCCTGGTGGGGCATTATCGTTGCGCTGTTCTTTTTCAACGCGGTGCTGGGACGCTGGGGCTTCAAGGGATTTCTCGGTAGAGTGCTGTCGTAGCTTGATTGCATCCGTTATGATGGTCAGCATCTCAAATTGCAGTCAATATCGGAGTTGCTGAATGGGAAGCTGGAAGAACTCCTGCGTATTTATCTTCGCGGCCATTGCGGCCATCACAACTACAAGTTGCGGCGGACCAACCGTCCATAACGAATGGACGTGGGTGAGCGGCTCGAATCTTACCTTTCAGGTGGGAAGCTACGGGACGCAGGGTTCGCCTGCTGCGTCCAACATTCCAGGGGCACGAGGTGGTTCAGCTACATGGACCGATAAAGCCGGAAATTTATGGCTCTTCGGCGGAATAGGCTTAGACCCGGCAGGAGCAGGGACTGAATTACATTTCAATGATCTGTGGAAGTTTAGCGGTGGGCAATGGACGTGGATGGGCGGGTCAAACATCATAAATCAAATAGGTTCGTATGGCGCTCAGGGGACGGCTGGCCCCGGTAACATTCCAGGAGCGCGATATGGTGCGGCTAGTTGGACCGATGTATCTGGAAATTTCTGGCTTCTCGGCGGGTATGGCTACGATTCGAGCGGAGTTTGGGGAATACTTAACGACTTATGGAAGTACAGCGGTGGAGAATGGACGTGGGTGGGTGGATCGAAATTCGTTGGCCAACCTGGAATCTATGGGACACAGGGGAAGACCACGTCTAGCAATGTTCCAGGAGCGCGATTCGATGCTGATAGCTGGACCGACGCGTCTGGAAATTTCTGGCTTTTTGGCGGATTGGGGAATGACTCGACCACAACAGTTAGTTATCTCAACGACCTATGGAAATATAGTGGGGGCGAATGGACGTGGATGGGAGGACCGAATATTGGAAGCCAGATGGGAATTTATGGAACGCAGGGTACGGCTTCTTACAGCAACATTCCGGGAGCGCGATTTGACGCCGCTAGTTGGATAGACGCATCCGGAAGTTTATGGATCTTCGGCGGGTGGGGGTTCGACTCGACCGGATCACGTACTTTACTCGGCGATATGTGGAAGTACAGTGAGAACCAGTGGACATGGATGGGAGGCTCGAGTACGGGATATGCGTCTGGAACCTACGGGGTGCAGGGTATTGCCGCCCCCAATAATGTCCCGGGAGCACGGTATATGGCTGTGAGTTGGACCGATGCTGCCGGTAATCTCTGGCTCTTTGGTGGGCAAGGCCTAGGAGCATATAACGATTTGTGGAAGTATAGCCCGAGTAAAGGCGAATGGACATGGATCGGGGGATCGGACGCGGCCAATCAACTGGGAACATATGGAACACAAGGGATGGACTCGGCAAGCAGTATTCCAGGTGCGCGAGGGATTGCCGTTAGCTGGACGGATACGTCCGGAAATCTGTGGCTCTTTGGTGGAGAGGGTTACAGTTCTACCGGTGGAATGGGTTACCTAAACGATCTGTGGAAGTACCAGCCATAAGTGTATTAAGTGGAAACTTCTGGCGAGCGTTCTCTGAAACCTCGGCCAGACATCGGCGGGTGGCGCAGGTCTGAACACAAATGATGGGTGCCCCATGTCTGGATTTTCAGACATGGGAAACCACGAAACTCAACCAACCGCTTTTCTGCTTCCTTTGATTGCAGATAATTTCCACCATAAGGCGCACAATCAATTTGTAGTGGATAGGAAAGCATGCTGCCATGATTACTAGAAAGCCAACAAAAAGCCCATCAAATCTATTATCATAAAGGTACTCCCCCCCCACCCCCCTACCCTGTGGAAATCATTTTTCGACCCGTCAGTTACTTATAACATGTCTTTAATCAATAGTTTACGTTTTTAGACTGTTTACGAATCAGTAACCTTAAACCCCGGATTTTGGCCATATTTTGCCATAAAACAGCGCATTTTCCTCGGAAATGAGGGTGTTTTTGCCCCCAAAACAGCCGCTTTTGAGCAGATTTTCAGGAATCACAATCACAAAAAAATACGCATTTTATTCGCCTGCGGAGCATCCTTCACACCTGAAGGAAAGGCTCCATGACAAGACCTCTGGCAATGCCGCGAACACGCAAGTATGCTGCACATCCTGGAGCGACGGTCGGCTTGTTGCCTTTCCCAGAAAAACATTCCGTGACGCTTCTTCCTCCTAATCACAGGGTTGGACTGATCGATCTGCCGGCTTCACTTTTTTACTCGGAAAAAGTCGATACAATAGAAGATCGATCCAGGGATTGTGACCATGAGGCTGTTCTCCAGGAATTTCCCGCTGCTTTTGGCTCCGGCACTGTTCGTTGTGGCCGGTTGCGGGAACAGCATGGTCACGGCAACTCCTGCGAATTCAGCGCTTTCCGTCTCTCCTCGCACGGGCGTCATTGACACCAATTGCACAGGCTGCAACGCCGCCAGCGCCCAAGGCGGCACACAAAGCAACTCATTTCAGCAGTTTACGGCCACGCTGGCCGGAGGCGGCCCGGCAGAGGTCGTTTGGTCCGTTTCCGGTGGTGACGCGGTATCAGGGCCGGGAAGCATCAACCAGAGCGGCCAATACACACCGCCCAGCTACCTGACCGCCGACCTTGCTGAAGTGGTGATCACTGCGACTATGGCTGCTAAGCCCAGTCTCCATGCCTACTCCGTGCTGAGTGTTACGCCGGGATTCCTGCAGCCGCTGACGCCGGAGAACGCGGCGCTGGGCGCCAATGGAACGATCACCGTCACCGGCGTTCTGGCCGAGGCGGGCGGCTCCTCAGGCATCCACTTCGAGCTGGCTGGCTCGTTGACCGGACAAGGAGGCGGGCAGGGTTCGCTGAGCAGGGTCAGTTGCCAGCGCGATAGCCAGACCTTCACCTCCTGCACGGTCACCTATTCGGCGCCAGCCACGGTGCAATCTGCCGGCGCGACGTATTTGGTGGCAACGGTGGGTGGAGCTTCGTTGGGACCGGGTTCCAGAACTGCGGCCGTAGTGCTGGTGAACTCGGCTGGAGTGACCAGCAACCCCGCCACACACCAGGCCCAGTCGCCGGCGTCGGTTCTGCTGGGCAGCTCGGGCGGCAACAACACGGATTACGACACACGCGGCAACCAGATTGTAGATTGTTGCAGCGGCACTCTCGGCGCGCTCATCGAGGACGCCGGCAAGCGAGAGTACATCCTGAGCAATAATCACGTGCTGGCCAAAAGCGACCACGCCGCCGTAGGCGATACCATCATCCAACCGGGGCTGATCGACAACAACTGCACGCCGCTGGGAGAGGGCTCGGGCGTTCAGCCAGTGGCGTCTCTTACAGGCTGGCTGCCGCTCCGTTCCAGGCTGACCAACGCCGACGCGGCCATCGCTCAAGTTACCTCGCGCTCCGTGGACTCCAGCGGCAACATTCTGGAACTGGGAGGCCGTTTGTCCGATGGCACGCTCGCCGCCGCGCCTCCCGGCATCAGTTCGACCGGCGGACGGGGCGAAACAGCAACTCTCGATTTGACCGTAGCCAAAAGCGGCCGGACGACGGGGCTGACTTGTGGCGGCATCTCGGCCGTCGATCTTGACGTGACAGTGGATTATTACCTTGACTGCGCTGAGACTCGGCCCTACCTGACCAAGACCTTTACTCATCAGCTGGGCCTGAGCGGCAATCAGTTCAGCGACTCGGGCGACTCAGGCGCGCTGGTGGTGGATGCAGCGAACGCCGAGCCGGTGGGCCTCTACTTTGCCGGCGGAACAGATACTGCGGGAGTGAGCCAGGGCGTGGCCAGCCCGGCTGCTGAGGTGCTCGCCGAGTTAGGCGCGCATATGGGCGGGAGTTATACCTTCGTGGGCGCGTCCGATCATGCGGTCAGTTGCCTCAACTACGGCGACAACACCATCGCCTCCGCGCAGGGCCGTACGCTCAGCGATGCGGAGACAACGCGCGCCCAGCAGGCTCTGGCGCAGGCTCGGATGCTGGTGAACTCGGCGGCTGGAATTTTGGGTGTAGCCACCGGCAAGAGCAGTGACCACCCCGGAGAGGCCGCAGTCATTCTCTACACTGACGAAACCAGGACGGTGAACGCGCCTTCTACGGTGGACGACGTGCGCACCGTAGTGATTCCCACCACTGCCCGCGCGGTGGCTTTCGGTTCAGCGCCGCAGACTCCGTTCGAGGCTGGCGCCGTTAACCTGCCATCCTCAGTTCTGGTTCAGGCTGTGGCCGTCAAGAATCAAGTGGCCACCAGCCTGATACGGCAAAACCCGGCATTTTTCGGCGTGGGCGTGGGCCAGAGCCTGGATAACCCGCGCGAGGCGGCGCTGGTCATCTATGTGGACCGCAATCGCCTTCCCGCCCAACTGCCCGCAACCGTGGACGGACTGCGCACCCGCTTTGTGATCATGGACCGGCTGCACGTCACACGGTCCTATGCGGCTGCGAACCCAACAAGACTCCATTGCATGGCCCACAAGCCCGCGCACATCGATCTACTCGGCGCGGCCAAGCCGCGGAGCCTGAAACTTAACTGATCCATCAGCAGCCGGCCTTCACCTGGCCACGAGCGCGGCGGCTATCTGCCGGCCGTGGAAGCGGCCATTCTCTATAAAAATTTCACTGGTATGAGAACCAGCCACGATTACTCCGGCCAGATATATGCCCGGGACGTTGCTCTCCAGTGTCTCGGGGTTGCAGATAGGGCGGTGTTCCTCTTTTTGAAATCGTATTCCCATGGACTCCAGGAATTGAAAGTCGGGATGGTAGCCGGTCATGGCGAAGACAAAGTCATTTTTGAGAATCTTCCGGCCCTCGGGAGTCTCGATAACGACGGTGTCCGGTGTGATCTCGACCAGCTGGGAGTTGAAGTAGGCATCAATTTGCGCATCCTCGATGCGCTTTTCGATGTCGGGCTTGATCCAGTACTTCACGTGCGGCTGAATCTCCGGTCCGCGATAGACGAGGGTGACCCGCGCACCGCCGCGCCAAAGCTCGAGCGCGGCAATGGCGGCCGAGTTTTTGCCGCCGACGACCACCACATCCATCCCGAAGTAAGGGTGCGGATCGAAGTAGTAGTGATGGACCTTGCTCAGGCTCTCGCCGGGTATGTTGAGGTAGTTGGGCAGGTCGTAGTAGCCGCTGGCGATGACCAGTTTACGGGCTTGAATCGCGCCGGGACGGCCAAAGCGGTCTACCGTATGCACCGTGAAAGCGCCGTCACTGCCTCCGACCCGCTCCACACGCTGGTACTGGCGGATGTCCAATTTATAGAGCTCCGCCACGCGCCGGTAATACTGGAGCGCCTCGTTGCGGTTGGGTTTCGTATGAGTGCTGGGAAAGGGAATGCCGCCAATCTCCAGCAATTCAGGGGTGGTAAAGAAGGTCATGTGCGCGGGGTAATGAAAGAGCGAGTTGCAGATGCAGCCCTTATCCACCATTACGGCGCGCAAGCCAATCTTCTGTGCCTCAATGGCGCAGGCCAGTCCGGTGGGCCCGGCGCCCACCACCAATAGATCGAAAATCTCGTCCTGTGTAGCCGGCTTTTCCTGCGTGGAGTCGCTCATGGCTTTAGATTAGGGCATTGGGGCAGGGATTTCCGGAGCATCCAGAACATTCCGGTTCGGAGAGCGGTTTACGGACATGGGAAAACCGGCGAAAATACTTTTTCGGGGCAATTTTCGGCGAAAAACCGGATTTCCCCGGTGATTTTCAGAGGTCAAATATCACGATGTGGAATATTTTGGGACTGAAATTTTTCCACAAGCGTTGATTCTATTTGGCTTAGAAATAATCTGCAAAGTTTTTGGGGAATTTATACCCCCTGGGGGTATGGGGGGGTAGGGGGTGGGGGTCCCTTCCGGTGGTACGGACCGGTCACATCCCAGACATATTGAACCGGGGGCATCCCGCCCCAATCGACCCCTTCCGACGTACTGACCTAGTTCGACCTCATTGGCTGTCTGGACCTCTCATCAACATCGTATGCCAATTGAAGGTAATTATCTGCAAGGACTGGCCGTCCAGGCAGTAACCTGCGTGGGGCCATCCGGCGCTTGCGCGCATGGGGGATCGCGGCATCTTGATCCGAAAATCCTGAGCTGCGGCACCCGACGTCAGTTGATTTTGGGAAGGGCGAGACGGTTCTTTTTTTTTATCGAAAGCGGTTTATGGTAGAATGGTAGAATGATATGGTGGAAAGGTGGAAAGCGATGGCTTTGAACATCAAAGACGAGGAAACGCATCAGCTAGCTAGCAAATTGGCGAAACTTACCGGCGAAAGCCTGACGTTGGCTGTGAAAATTTCGGTCATGGAGCGGCTGGCGAGGAAAGAACAAGCTCCGAAGCAAAAAAGCCGGATCGAGCCTCTGATGAGGTTTTCCGAGTATTGTGCGCCCTTTTTCAAAGACGGACCCAGCGGGAACGAATTGATCAACGAACTCTACGATGATGAAACCGGATTGCCAAAATGATCATTGATTCCTCGGCATTGGTGGCAGTAATTAAGCGCGAGCCGGACTGGATGGCTTTGTCGGATTGTATGAAGGTTGCTGACAGCTTGCGCATGTCGGCGGCATCGTACCTGGAGACCGCGGTCGTACTCGATGGCCGCCGGAACGCGGTCATGAGCGCACAGTTGGATGATGTGATCGAAGAAACAGGAATCGTCATTGAGCCGGTGACGGAGACTCAGGCTAAGATCGCCCGCAAGGCCTACTACGACTACGGCCGAGGCAGCGGCCACCCGGCGAATCTCAACTTCGGCGACTGCTTCACTTACGCGTTGGCGCGAGACAAGCGCGAGCCGGTGCTGTGGAAGGGCGATGATTTTGGGCATACGGATTTGCGGGCTGTAGTGCAGCAGCCATAGGTACTTTGCGTTATGCTTCTTGGCATGAAGAAGGTTATATTTGTCGCATTTCTTTTGATCGCCTCGACTGCGCGCCTTTGGGGGCAGCTGGAAAATGCTGATGCTCAGACAAAGGCTAAATGTGAAAAGTTTCTACAAACACCACTCCCGGCGGAGGCTCCAATTATAGTTGCGTTAAAGAAATGGCCAGAGTGCAATTCTTATAAGTTCTACTCTGGCATTGGGACGAAGGTAGACTATGCAGCGGCGCGGCAATGTGCGTGGTCAGAACGCTTAGCATCACAGGCCGGTATTGAGCCAAGGTTTACGGTGGCCAGTGTCTTCGGAGGCGCGGCCATGCTTACCGTACTCTATGCGAATGGCGAGGGCATCGAGAAAAACTTGCCACTTGCATTGCGTTTTGCATGTGAAGCAGGCGGGGCTCCGGCTGAGATTTCAGTTCGTTTGGAGCACATCGAATCCTTGGATGCGAAGGTAACCGCGGCCAGCGCAAAATATGATTTCTGCGATGACATTACAAGCGGCTTCATGGAGGGGTTCTGTGCAGCGTATGGTAGCGAACTGGCTGACCAGAAAAGGTCGGGGCAGCTGAACTCTATCTCGGCACGAATGAGTCCGATCCAGCTAGAGTCATTCGCCCGATTGCTCAAAGAAGAAAAAGCCTATGCTCATGCTCATGCTGCCGGGGAGATCGATCTTAGCGGCACGGCAAGAGCTATGTATCAAATCGACGCTGAAGATACTCTCCGGGACGATTTTCTTACAGCGTTGCAGTCATTCGAAGCGGGCAGGTTCCCCACCGGATCGGCTGCACTCTATAGCGACACGGATGTGCGCTTGAACTCCGTTTATCGCAAGGCGATCAGTGATGCCGAAGAACATAAGAACAATTACGGTGCAGTACAGCCCGAGGGTGTGCGCAACGCCGAACGTGCTTGGCTGAAATATCGAGACGCCTGGATCGCGTTTGCCAAATTGCGTTATCCGACCGTGTCGCCGGAGGCGTGGCTTGTTCTGTTGACGAAAGATCGAACCTCGATCCTCGATGGATCATTCTGCGATATGGATGCTGTGGACGGGCCTTGCGCGCAGCCAGGCGACACATGGAAACCTAGTCCGTTACCCTAGAGTTGAAAGGTATAGGAGTTTCCCCATGACCATCATCCGGCAGGAAGATTTTGTTGCGAGCGTTGCGGGTGCGTTGCAGTACATCAGCTACTACCACCCGGTGGACTACATCACCAGCCTGGCCAAGGCGTATGAGCGGGAGGAGTCGCCGGCGGCGCGGGATGCGATTGCGCAGATTCTCATCAACAGCCGGATGTGCGCCGAGGGGCATCGGCCAATTTGCCAGGATACGGGGATTGTGACCGCGTTCCTGAAGGT
>JBEKFS010000044.1:0-22812 GCA_050013195.1 Occallatibacter sp. | reverse complement strand
GAAATAGGTCTGCGACATCTGGTCGTGGATCCAGTGCCCCATCAGGTGCATCTTGCTGGAGAAATCGTGATCGATGCGCACCACGTCCTCGCGCACGTACGTCGGCTGCTTCGGCGACGCAATCACCACTGGCTGACCTGAGGGCCCCGTCGTATTGGAAGCCGGAATCGCTCCCGTCCCCATGAAGAGAACGGCGTTCTTGTCGAGCATATCCCCCGGAATTGCTCCAGTAACTCCTTTGTAATTGAACGTATTTCCCGGAGTCAGGCCATCGTTCGTTTCCTTCAAGGTATATGCTGAGTTGTTGGGCAGGTTCGGAACGCACGGCGCTACCTGGCCGGTGTTGCAGACGCCGGCGGCCGGCGATTCCGGTAAGCCCACCGGCGGCACATATAAAAAGCCGCTGGTGCTCGTCTCTTCCGCAACCGTCGGAATCTCTGCGGTCGTCGGCGCATTCGTCAAATTGGCAGGAGATCCCTGAATCATTTTGCGCCATTCCTCGGTCCAGAAGAAGTAGGTTTTGCTCTTTTCCTTCGGATAAATCATAGGGATAAAAAGTGGGCCGCCCACATCGCCGCCGTAGATGTTCAGGCGTAGCTCCGGTATGGCGGGGGGTTTATTATTCTTCACGGCCGCCTGTTTGGTGAACCAATTGACAGCATCGAAGTCGTCGTTACGATTGAACTCCCACAAACCGCCGTGGAAGGTTTTCGTGCCGGATTTCAGCACGATCGTCGTCGTGCCTCCCGAGGCGATTCCATAATCCGGCGAGTAATTGCTGGCCAGCGTCTGGAATTCTGCCACCGCATCCAGCGAGGGCATCACTCCCAATTTGCCGCCGCTGCCGCGGTCATAGATTTCGCCGCCGTCGATCAGAAAGTCGTTGTGGCCGGTACGCATCCCGTTAAAGCTGATGGTGGAGCTGCTCCCCTGCGCCGAGGTGCCATTGAATTCCGGCAGAGTCCCCGAGACGCCGGTACCCAGCGTGGCGAGCGAAGTGAGGCTGCGGCCGTTGGTGGCCAGCTCGGTGATCTGCTGGCCCGTGATCAAGTTGCTGATTTCGTTGGTTTCCGTCTGAAGATGCAGCGCATCCGCCTCCACCGTAACCGTCTGGCTGCTGGCGCCGAGCTTGAGCGCGGCATTCTCCTGCACCGTAGCGGCAACGTTCATGACGATGCCCGTCTTCTCGTATCTTTGGAAACCTTTCGCTTCAACCCTCAGGGTATAGATTCCGTGGTTCAATCCTGAGAAGTCGTAAATGCCGGCGTTATTGCTTGTGCCGGTGCGCACCTCGCTGGTTGCTACATTGGTTAGGGTAACTGATGCATTGGAAACTACTGCCCCTGTCGGGTCAGTGACGGTTCCCGTCAGTTCCGCGTTTTCTTGTGCCAATACCGCTGTGCACGCAAATACAATGAGCAGCGGCAGTAGGACAATCCAGTATCTCGCTTGTCTCATGTGACCTTCCTTTTTCAAAATTGTTGCTGGTTGTGTTTCGTAATTCTCCCCTCAATCAGGAATGAAGCCGGTTGAAGCGCACCGGGAAACTGTCAAGAAGAGCATCAAACTTGTGTTGAGAAGAGAATCAAATTGCTTCACAATTTCTCACACCGCCCATGACAGCAGCGGGTAGAACTGCAATTGTTGAGTTGCAAGCTGATCCGCGCAATCGATTGTCTGCGGGATCGATTTTTCGCCTGCGATGCAACCATACACATCGGTTCTTTTCCTCCATCTTTTCCCCGCCGCCAGCGTATTGTCTTTAGACAATCGATAGTCTTAGGAGAAAAATGCAAGGGAAAAACCGACGCACGAATTAGAACTCCACAAAATGAGAGCTGTCAAGGTAAATTATTAGGAATCGGCCGGGGTGAGGGGGGGGGTGAATAAAGGGCGAAAATTGCTATGCCACGCTGCGGTCGATTCAGACCTTCGCCAAAGGGGTCCCGGCATGGCTCACGACGGCGCCTCCCGGGCCAGGGAAGCGCCGCTTGCGATACACTTCGTGCGTGGAGGACTCACCTTTGTCGCGCAAATCCGGATTTTTGGCCGCTCTCGTCGCCTGTACGCTCCTTGTTTCCGGTTCGGCTCCGGTAGCATGGGCTTCACAGGAAGGGAAGCAAGAGGGGATGCAACAATCCCAGGGCGGAATGGCCAATGCCGGTCCGCAGAAGGCGGAGTTCGATAGCCAGCACCGCCCCATCACCGCCGGCGGCTTTGTAAAAACCGGCCCCATTGTCTTCCAGGATACTGCTGCTGCTGCTGGACTTACGCGCTGGCATCACACGGCGGGCACTCCCGAAAAACGCCTCATTCTGGAAGCCAAGGGCCCGGGCGTGTGTCTTTTGGACTATGACAATGACGGCTGGCTTGACATTTATCTCGTGAACGGCTCGACTTACGATGCGCTTGCGGGCAAAACCACCCCACCGCACGCGGCTCTGTTTCACAATAACCACGATGGCACGTTCACCGACGTGACGGAAACGGCCGGCGTTGCCAACGACCGGTGGGGATACGGGTGCGCTGTTGGCGATTACGACAACGACGGCTGGCCGGACCTGTATGTAACCAATTATGGGAAGAACCGCCTTTACCACAATAACCACGACGGGACCTTTACGGATGTCGCGGAAAAAGCCGGCGTCATGATCGGCACGTGGTCCACGGGCGCAACCTTTGGCGATTACGACGGTGACGGGCGGCTGGACCTTTTCGTGGCCGGCTATCTTCAATTTGACTTGTCCAATCCTCCTCTTTCCGGTACAAAGGCCGTCAACTTCTCTTTCTGTCAATACCGCGGGGTAGAGGTGATGTGCGGTCCGCGCGGCCTGAAGGGCGAGCACGACCATCTTTTTCATAACAATGGAGATGGAACCTTTACGGATGTCAGCAAGAAGCTGGGGGTGGACGATCCCAACGGATACTACGGCCTGGGGGCTCTGTTTGTGGACGTGAACGGGGATGGCAAGCCGGACTTGCTGGTGGCCAACGATTCCACGCCTAACTATCTGTACATGAACAAAGGAGATGGGACGTTCGAAGATCAGAGTTACGAAAGCGGATATGCGCTCAATGAGAGTGGCCGCGAGGTCGCCAACATGGGCATTGCGGCAGGAGACTACGAGAACAACGGTCACCTTTCCGTGGTAAATACCGACTTTGCCGATGACTACAATGTGCTTTTCCAGAATGACGGAAAAGGTTTTTTTACGGATGTCAGCTATCAGGCCGGCATCGCGGAGTCCTCCATCCCGTTTGTCAGCTTCGCCGATGGATTCCTCGACTACGACAATGACGGGTGGAAGGATTTACTTATCATCAATGGCCACGTCTATCCCGAGGTTGACAAGCACCCAGAGTGGGGAACCAGCTATGCCCAGCGCTCGCTGCTGTACCACAACCTGAAGAACGGCAAGTTCGAGCTGGTTCCGGCGGTCGAGGGAACCGGGCTTGCCGTTGTCAGCGTGGGCCGCGGCGCCGCCTTTGGCGACATCTTCAACGACGGTAAGATCGACGTGATTATCAACAATATGGATGGCGTTCCGGTGCTGCTTCGTAACGTGAATCCTGACCATCACCATTGGGTGGAAATGAAGCTCATTGGAGGGCCCAAAAGCCCGCGCGACGCGGTCGGAGCGACGGTCTATATCGAAGCGGACGGGATTCGTCAGCGTGGAGATGTCCTGAGCGGCGGCAGCTATCTATCTTCCAACGATATGAGGGTTCACTTTGGGCTTGGCGATGCCACTGATGCCGGGACCGCGGAGATTCACTGGCCCTCGGGCGCCAAAGAGACGGTGAAGCTGCCCGCAGTGGACCGGATTTACACCATCACCGAGAGCCAGGGCATCACCAGCGCACTGTGCGGCGGCAAACCGTGTGCAGTTGCGCCTTCGGCTCCAGCAACGCCGCCGGTCAAGGCGGCAAAACCCTGAAATTTGCTTAGGAAACACTGCATTTGCTTAGGAAACACTGCGGCCCTTAAAAAGGAATCGGGTGGCAGCCCAGCGAGTTGGGCTGCCACCCGGAAGGTCACACTTTGAACGAGCAATACAAGAGACATTCACAGGCTACTGGCAACTCCAAGGCGTGTCTTGGGCCAAATGAGTGAGTCTGTACTCCATCAATAGGTGGAGACGGTTGCTGGCTTTTCTTGCGATATTCCGCATTTCCTCCTGTGCAATCCCGCGCCTGTCCAATTACTGTGGAGTTGCGCGGTTTGGCGCAGGTTGATGTCTGCTTGAGGTAACTTCCACCCGGTCCCATGGCCTACAATCACGCCAACTCGATGGAAGCAGCGGGAGAGGCCGCCCGGCGCTCGTCCTTGTCTGGCGGAACTCATGGCGCTACTGCGTTTCGCGGCTTTCTGGCAGTATTGCTGCTGGGCTGCGTGCTTCCTGGCCTGGCGCTGGAGCCTTCCACTCCATTGGCCAACTACGGCCGCCAAACCTGGGGGACGGAGAACGGTCTGCCGCAGAATACGGTGCAGGCGCTGGCGCAGACCCGGGACGGTTTTGTTTGGCTGGGGACCGAGGTAGGACTGGTCCGCTTTGACGGCAACGGTTTTGTTGTCTTCGACCGCAATT
Source organism: Occallatibacter sp. (assembly GCA_050013195.1). GTDB lineage: Bacteria > Acidobacteriota > Terriglobia > Terriglobales > Acidobacteriaceae > Telmatobacter. The sequence continues at coordinate 18,223 of JBEKFS010000044.1, read as the reverse complement.
CCACTCCTGCTCTGCCGGGGAACGATGTGCGCTGCCTTCTGGAGACGAAGGACGGGGCGCTGTGGATAGGAACCAGCGAGGGGTTGGCGCGCTGGAAAGATGGGGTGGTGACGGCCTTCTCTACGGCGACCGGGCTGCCGGGAAACGGAATCCGGGCGCTGGTAGAGTCGGCGAACGGCTATCTGTGGGTGTGGGCGGATCAGGGGCTAGCGCGGCTGAACGACGAAGGGCTGTTTGTTGATGCTACAGCCAAGACAGGGCTGCCAGCCAGCGCGATCACCAGAGTTATTACGGACGGTCAGGGAGTGTTGTGGGTGGAGACGCAAGATAGCGCGTCGAGCTACCAGGATGGCCATTGGACAGTTTCTGAGCCTCAGAATTGGATATTCCCGTGGATTCCGACTATTGAGTTCATTCAGGCTTTCCGTGGCAGGGTAGCCTTCGCTGACAAGAGCATTGTAGCAATGTTGGACGGGGATAAAAAACGAGGCGACAACGCCCTGGACCGCTTCACCACCGGCAAAGAGCTTCCCGGCAGCCGCATCCAAACCCTCTTTGCCGACCGTAAGGGCAGTCTGTGGATTGGCACCAACGGCGGGCTAGCGCGGTGGGCTGGAGGAAAGCTCGAACGGCTGCCGGTGACCGATCCGCTGGCCACAGCTTCGGTGCTGGCGCTGATGGAAGACCGCGAGGGCAATCTGTGGGTCGGTACTGAAACCGGCGGACTGCACATCCTGCGCGATCAACGCTTTAGGACAATTGGCGCGCGGGAGGGGCTTTCTTCCGACGCCACGACCACCGTTGTAGAGGACAACGTGGGCACGCTTTGGGTGGGAACCAGCGGAGGTGGCTTGAATGCCCTGCGCCGGAATGGCGCCGGGCTGGGCGCGGTCAGAACCTACTCAGTTCGCAACGGCCTCACGAGCGATGTGATTCTGTCTTTGGCCGCCGCCCCCAACGGCGATCTGTGGGTGGGCACGCCGGACGGGCTCAACCGTATTCGCGGGGGCTCTGTTGCTTCGTTCACCTCTGCCGACGGCCTGCCTGACGACTTCATCCGCTCGCTGCTGGTGGACGTCGATGGGTCGCTGTGGATTGGCACGCGGCGCGGGCTTTCGCACTGGACGGGTGGTCCCACCGGCACGCACTCAGTCGCACACATGGATACCTATACGCAGGCGAGCGGCATGGGCAGCGATCTTGTGGGCGCGATGGCGCGGGACTCCCGCGGCGACCTTTGGGTGGCCACGCTGGCCGGGCTCTCGCGGCTGGATGGGAGACATAGAGGCAAAATCGAAAATTATACGACCGCCAACGGGCTCTCCAGCAACGTGGCCACGGCTCTCATGCCCCGCGGCGATGGGACGCTGCTGATCGGCACGCAGGACCACGGCTGGGACGTGTGGAATGGGCGGAGTTTTTCGGCGGCGAAGCAGAACGGCCAGGGCCAGGCGGCCATCCACGCCATTCTGGAAGACGGCGGCAACCATCTCTGGTTCGCCACTGCCAATGGAATCGCCCGTTGCGACTTTACAGGAGCAGCAAAGGATATGCAGACGCCAGCCTGCTCGCATTGGCTTGAGTTCGGTGCCGCTGATGGGCTGCGCAGCCGCGAGACGGCCACCAACAGCCACCCCTCGGCATGGCGTTCCCGCGACGGACGATTGTGGTTTGCCACGCCCAAAGGGCTGGTGGAGGTGGACCCGGCGCACTTTCCGGTGAATACCGTACCGGCGCCGGTCGAGTTGGAGCGCTTTGCCGTAGACGATGTGCCTCAACCGTTACTCGGGCCGGAGAATTTCGCGCGGATTCCTGCCGGTCATGAACATTTCCAATTCGACTATGCGGGATTGAGCTTTGCCGCGCCACAAAAGGTACGTTACCGCTATAAGCTGGAGGGCTTCGACCGCGATTGGACCGAGGCCGGCGCACGCCGCTCTGCTTACTACACCAACATCAGGCCCGGCCGCTACACATTTCGCGTGCAGGCAGCCAACAACGACGGCCTGTGGAATACCGGGGGCGCGGCGCTCACGTTCGTGCTTCGGCCTCACTTCTACCAGACAGCCTGGTTTTATGCGCTGCTGCTGGCAGCCGTGGTGGGGATTGTGGTGCTGTTACTGCGGCTGCGGCTGCGGCGGGCGGAAGGCGAGTTTCGCGCCGTGCTGGGCGAGCGCAACCGCATCGCGCGCGAGATTCACGACACGCTGGCCCAGGGCTACGTGGGCATCTCAGTGCAGTTGGAGGTGCTCTCCGAGCTGCTGCGCATGAGCAATACAAAGGCCGCCGAACAGCATCTCGACCTGACACGCGGCTACGTTCGCGAGGGGCTGGCCGACGCGCGGCAGTCGATCTGGGCGCTGCGCTCGCAGGACTCAGGCGATACGACGCTGCCGGTCCGCCTGCGCCGCATGGTGGAAGCCGAAGGCGGTCACGGATTGAAGGCCAGGTTCAGCATCTTCGGTGCCTACCGGCCTATGCCTCCAGGCACGGAGCAGGAATTTCTGCGTGTGGCCCAGGAAGCCATTCATAATGTTAAGCAGCACGCTGGGGCGCGGCATTTATTCGTGCAGTTGGAGTACGAACCGGACGAGATTGCTCTCGAAGTGCGGGACGACGGACGTGGCTTTACGGTGAATGAAAAGCTGGAACCCAAGCCTGGGCACTATGGACTGATCGGAATGAGAGAGCGCGCGGCGGCCATTGGTGGGACACTGGAAGTAAGCAGCAAGCCAGGCGAGGGAACAACGGTCCGGCTGCGGGCGGCGGCGCCGAAAGAGACGCGAGAGTAGACACTGGAGAAGCAACAAAGGAGCTACGGTGACCAAGGAATCCATTCGCGTGCTGGTCGTCGAAGACCACCACGTCGTGCGCCAGGGGCTGGTTGCCTTGCTTAACGTGGCGGACGGCCTGGAAGTGGTAGGCGAAGCCTCGGACGGCGTGGAGGCCATCGCGCAGTTCCGCAAGTGCCAGCCGGATATCACGCTGGTCGATCTGCGGCTACCGCGGCTGAGCGGCGTCGAGGTCATCGAGCGCGTCCGCATGGAGAAGCCGCAGGCACGCTTCATCGTGCTCACCACCTACGACGGTGACGAGGACATCTATCGCGCCCTGCAGGCCGGCGCGAAGGCTTATCTCCTGAAGGGTATGACTACAGAAGAATTGATTGTGACGATTCGGATGGTTCATGTGGGCAAGTCGCATATTCCGCTGGAGATCGCCCAGAAGCTGGCCGAACGGATGGGCGCCGAGGAGCTGACGCCGCGAGAGTTCGACGTGCTGGAGCAGATTGTGCGCGGCAAGAGCAACAAGGAGATCGCAACCGAATTGACTATTGCAGAGGCCACGGTGAAAACGCACATCAACAGTCTGCTGAGCAAGCTGGGCGTGACCGACCGCACGCAGGCTGCTACGGCCGCTATCCAGCGCGGGATTGTTCCACTCGAATCCCTCAGAAAGTCAAAGCTATGAGCCAATACCTAACCCAAAAGCTAATCCTTCCCGGGTTATTTCTTTTGCTTATGTCTTCGCTTGTACCGAGAGCACAGGCTCAAAGAACGACTTGGCGGCAAGCCACGGATGCTGAACTTGCGTCGCTGCTGCCGGCGCGAGCGCCGGTGGAAAAGGAACACATCGAAACCGAGATGCGCACCGCCTCCGGCATCGTGAACAGCCACGGCCACTTCATCGCCGGAGTGGTGCTGCTTACTGCCGGGTACTCCGCGGAGGGCAAGTATTCGCACTATCTGATTGTGCAAGCGCCGGTGCGCATCGGTGGAGTTGCGCTCAAGCCCGGAGAATATGTTTTTGGATGGACGCGGGCACAGGCAGGGGATGCGCTGAGCGTTCATTTTCACCAGGCTGCAACGGGCGCGCAGGTGGGCACTGCAGTTGCGCATCGCATTGCGGGGTCGAGCCGCGTGGAGAGCCTGCACATTTGGCCTCCCGCCGACAAGGCATTGATTCAGATTGGGCGCTTTGGCATTTCCTACGAGTTAGGCGAGGAGTAACCGCAGAGATCAATCTTGCCTGCGCGGCTCTCCGGTCGGAAGAAAGGCAACTCCGGAGATACTGCTTCCCGAAGCCAGCACGTCTCTGAGCCGTTTCGGATTAGGCCCGCTGCGGACAGCGGCCGCCTCGAGCAGGCGTAGCGCAGCCCCCGGTGTGGTTTCGGGCGGCAGGCGGAAGATCCACGGAATGTTGGTTGAAGTCAGCTTCTTATCGCTGCTCAGGGCAACCACCGGCACAAAAGCTTTGAGCGCCAGTTGCTCGGCCAGGTGGGCAGCATCGCGGTCCAGAGCTACAATCGCCAGCGCATGCTCGTCCATCAGCGCGTGGACCAGCTGAGTTGAAGCCACGCCCCAATTCTGATCGCTGGCCACCGGCTCGAGCTTCCACTCACGACCCTTCGACGCAGCATACGCCAACTCCGCCCGCACCTCCGGCGACTGCGCGATCTCGACCGCCTTCGGCCCAAAGAGAACCACGCGCACCGGCCCCGCTGGCACGTCGGCGCGATGCGGCCCGAAATAATCCACGCCATCCTCGCCCACCCGCGCATACGGTGCCTGCGGTGCGGCAGACGCCGCTGGCGCGGCAGGGGCCTTGTCCATGATTGCCACCCGGTAAGTGATCAAGCTATTATGCACCGTGCCCAGGTACAACGGAGCGACATTCTTCTGGTTGGGATCAAAGACCATGTGCCCGGTCACGCCGTCATACTCTTCGATATTGGCCAGCGCATCGTGAATACGCGCGCGATTCAGTCCCGCCTTGCAGATTGAATCCAGCAGCGCGTTCATCGCGTCATAGGCCAGCGAGGCAAATTGCTCCGGCTTCTCGTGAAAGCGGGCCTCGAAGCGGCGATTGAACTCGATCCAGCGCGGGTCGTTGCGCGTGGGGTCGTAGGGAAACACAGCCTCAAATCCCTCGGCAGCGTCGCCGGCCTCTTTCAGCAGTGTGTCGCCCAGGGTTCGATACGCGCCAAAGACACGCTGCTTCATCCCGGCAGCACGCATTTGCTTCAAGATCAAAGCCGCTTGCGTCTCGTCGGTCCACAATACAATCGCATCGGCGCGCGAGGAGCGGATCACCTTCAGTTGCAGCGTGAAATCCTTGTCGCCGGGAAGATACTTCTGCTCAATCACCACTGGATGACCCAGCCGCCGCGCCGCATCGCGAAACTTGGCAACGCCGAAGCGGCCATAGCGGCTGTTGACCCTGAGCAGCGCCACGCGCTTGAGTCCAAGCTCAGAGAAGATGTGGCGGGCCAGCGTGAGGCACTGCACCCGGTCATCCTGCACGGTGGTGAAGTACCACGGGATGTAAGTTTCGGGAATGGTGGGATCGGTCGATGCCGAGTTGACGATAGGAATCTCGGCGCGCAGAGCCACGCGCAGCGCGATGTGCGTGGACTCGGAACTGATGGAGCCGAAGATCGCCCAGTCCTGGTCGTCGTAGACCATCTTCACCACTTCATTGGAGGCTGAGCCCCATATGGTCGGGTCGGTGGGCCGGTCCTCGCCATAGACCGCCTTCGCCTGCCAGTTGTCGTAGTCGTTGTGCAGCATCAGCTTGAAGGGCTTGCCCCCGTAGCCGCCCCGCGCGTTGGCCTCTTCCACGGCCAACTGCGCCCCGTGTAACATGCGCAGTCCGAATACCGATTCCGGATTGTGCTCGATAGGCCCGAAGAAACCGATGCGCACTTCGGTCAGATTATTCGGCTCCGGAATCTCCCGCGCCGCGCCTGAATAGATGTTGGGATGGATGTAATTGAGGTCGTAAGGCGCCGCGAACTTTGAATACGGGCTCAGATCCGTCGGCTCTCCCGCATAAGGCGCAACCGCGCGGTCCCTCGGCGGTCCAGGCGGATGCGCCCCGCACTCGCAGACACGCGCACTTTGTGCCGCAACATTCGCCGCGGCGCTCAAGGCCAATATGCAGCCCGCAACCCACAACCATCCCTTGCGCATCGCTGCTACTCCTTGTTGCCGTCTGTCTTATCCGTGCGGAACATGGCGATGGCCTCGATCTCCACCAGCAATTCCGGCCGGCACAGATGCGCCTGAATGCCGGTGGATGCAGGCAGCGGATCGAGCCCCTGCTCCTTGAAAAACGCAGTGCGTCCTGCGTTGAAAGCGTCGTAGTCGCGGTCGATGTCCCGCAAGTAGCAACTGGTGCGAACGATGTCGTGCCAGGTGCAGCCCTCAGCCTCCAGCAGGCCGGTGATGTTGTCGAAAGTGCGCCGCAACTGCGCCGGAAAGTCGCCGATGTGGACGCTCTTGCCGTGCTCGTCGATCGACGCCGTGCCGGAGATGAGCAGGATGGTGACGCCGCCAATATCTATCCTCATGCCGCGCGAAAACGAACTCGGCTTGGCGTAGGCGTAAGCCTCGTTGAGAACACTGTGATTGGTTATGGCGCGCTTCTCGATCGGCGCGTGCGCGATGGTTTCGAGTATTTCAGCAAATGCATTCATGATGATGTCGACTCCTGTTGCGCTTATTGTTGTTGACGAATTCCGTGGCTCAACCCCTTGGCGGTTGCGACCCAGATGTCGTTCCCTTGAAAGTCGATGCCAAGAACATAGTTGTGGGCCGGCGCGGTGGTGACGGCGACCGGCGTTACCTTACCTTGCGCGTTGCGCACCGTCATCTCCGGCTTGCCGTCTTTGAGCGACGGCCGATAGACGGCCCAGTTAACACCGTCGTAGTAAGTCAGCCCCTTGTCGGTGCCGAACCAGCAATGATTGGCGTCCACGCCCTTGATAAAGTTGATGAAGTTCGAGGGAAGTCCGCTGTCCTTGGTGAGAAAGTTGTGCCAGTAGCGGCCGTCATAGCGGCTGCCGCCGAAGTACGTCGCCGCCCAAACGATGTTGTCCACATAACTGACCGAGGTGACGATCTCGTGAATCAACCCCTGGTCCTTGAAGAGCACAATCTCGTTTTCGCCGTCGGGGTCATCGTACTTATCCCAACGACCTGTCTTCTGGTCGTATTCGAGCAGGCCACTGCCCCACACCGCGTAATAAACTTTAGTGGGTGTGGCGGAAACGCCGTAAGTCCAGATCTCGATCATGGGCGTGTTGCGCTCGTTGTAGAGCGTCCACTGGCTGGTGCGGGTATTTAGGCGGCAACCGCCGGCGGCCGTGGCCACCCACACGTTCTCGCCTTCCACCGAAACGCCGTAGACCACGTCGTTGCTCAGCCCCGATGTTAACTGTGTGTAGCTGTCGATGCGTCCGCCCGAGATGCGGCTCAATCCGCCCATCGTCCCGGCCCACACGTCGCCCGTGCGCTTGTCGAGCGCCAGCGAGAGCACGGCACGATGCGCCAAACCATCCTTGGTCGTGTAGGTCTTCCACGCGTGGTTCTCGTATACTGCCAGGCCGTTTTCCGTTCCCGCCCATATGCGGTCTCCGTCCACCAGCACGGAAAACACGTGATTGTCGGGCAGGCCGTTGGCGGTGGTGAAGTTCTCAAAGCGAAAGCGAGGCATTGCATGCAATGCGGCAGTCCCCAGATGCGCGGCATGATGCGCTTGCGGTACGGCCATCTGCGGTGGGGCAGACACCGCTTGCGCGGCGAAAAGGACAGGCGCGACGGCCGCCAGCGCAGCGCCGATCATGATCGTCTTCCATGCCAGTTTTTTCATCGCGTCCTCAGGTATTCGATCAGGTCGTTGAGTTCATCCTTGGTCAGGTCGTTGGTGCGCCCGTGCTTGTCATCGGGATTGTAGACCGTCCAAATTTCTTCCAGCGTGTGCGCCGAGCCATCGTGCAGGTAAGGCGCGTGCAGCGCAATGCTGTCTAGCGGCGCCGACTTTAACAATGCGGAATTATCCGTTGGCTTGCGCGTTCCCACGTCGAACAATTTGTGGTTTGTTCCCTTGGGCCCACTATGGCAATAGTTGCAGCGGTTGGTCTCAGGAATCGGCTTACCGAACTTGTCTGTGTCGCGCGTGAACAACGCCAGTCCGCGCTCTTGCGCCGGCGTCATCTCGCGCCCCGGCAGCTTCCACCGGTTGGGCCGCGGCTCCAAACTGCGAATGTAGGTCGCCAAGTCGGCAAGCGTGAGGTCGTCGTAGTTTTCCGCGCGCCAGAAATACTTTTCTGTTCGCGGGCCGCATTCGGTGGGGATATTCGGGTTGCCGCCATTCCACTTGTAAGGCTCGGTATCTTTAATGCCCTCGATCAGTTTGTTGGATACGATGTCGCGGCCAAATCCGCTCGGTTCCAGATTCCATGTGAATCCGTCGAAGGTGGAATCGATATGGCAGGTGGCGCAGCCGATCTGCCCTTGAAACGAATAGCGAGCCGTGTAAAAAGTCTGCTCGCCATGGCGCAATGGAGAGACAGTCTTCGGCCCAGCCAGCTTTATGGTCGAGGCGACGCGATTGGTGCGCGTGTCGATGACGCTGATGGTGTCTTCCAGGCGATTGGCGACAAACAGCCTGCGACCGTCGTGGCTCAGCGTCAGCCCGCGCGGATCACGCCCAATACTGATGCGCGCCACCACATAATTTGCACTGGCGGAAAGATCCTGCACGTTCGAACCTGGGTGATTGTGCGCATAGCGCAGCAGTCGCGGCACATCGATGACAGTCACCATCTCCGAGCCGCTACAGCTTACATAGATGCGCGACTTGTCCGGCGCAATGGCTACGCCGAAGGGACGCGCCGCATAGCGCTCCAGTTCATCCAGCGGAATCTCGACAGGCTGGCCCACATCCGCGCCAAAGACCGTCAGCGTGTAATCAAAATATCCACCGTGTTCCAGATGCGCTATCGGCACAAGATTCTTGGGGTGATATTCGGCTGCCACGCCCAGCCGTCCATCGGATGAGAACGCCAGATGAAAGACGCCTGCGATGCGGTGCAGCGGAATACGATCAACCACTACGGCGCGCGCCACGTCGATCACCGTAATCTCCGACTCCGGCGCTGTGCGATTATCCAACTCGGTCATAACTCGCGGCGGATTGGGGTAAATATGCGTAGCGTATAACCTGCTGCTGTCGGGCGATAGCGCAAGATAGCTTACGCCGCGCCCGGCCGCCAGCCGTTTTTCTTCCTCCCCGGTTTGGGCATTCAGTACGGCCACATCATTGCTGATGCGATTGGCCACAAAGAGCCGCTTACTCGCGCGGTCTTCCACCACGCTCGACGGCTCCGCGCCCACCGGCCAGGTGGCCACGACAGCCAGCGTCCGCGTGTCGATCACCGAGAGCGTATCCTCCCAGGTATTGGTCACAAACAGCCGTTCGCCGTCAGGAGACAGCGAAAACCCGCGCGGTACGCGACCTACGGCGATGTTCTTGATCACAGCAAAGCTGGTCGCATCCAACACTCGAACCTCTTCGCTCTGCTGGCAGAGCACGTAAAGCCGCGCGCCATCGGGCGAAAGCAAGACCTCCAGCGGAGAAGCGTAATCAGCGTCATTGTTATCGCTCGCGCGCACCAGTTGATCCGTCCAGAGCGCAACCACAAGCAGCACAACGGCCAGCGCCATAAGCCCCGTGACCACCGCGGCTTGTATGCGCCTGCTCAATTCGCTTCTCCTGATTTCGGCTCTTGCACCGTCAGCACACGGTCTACGCTGAGTTTTTCCAGCGTCTGCTCGCGCCCGCTGGGCCAGTGAACGATCAGCTTATCCACCGTTGTCGCCGCGCCCAGGCCGAAGTGCAGGCGACCGTCGTCCTGCGAGAGATAGCCGGAGCCGGCCACACGCTCCGCCGTCTGCCGCTTGCCCCCGACGAAAACTTCAACACGCGCGCCGATGCCGTCACGATTGCTCTTGGCCTTGGGGCTACCGGGAGGATAGTGTTGGTCGCCAGGACGCATCCCGCCAACAAGTTTGATCTCGATCCAGTGCCCGGTATTGGTGGAGACGTTGTGCAGCAGCGTTCCCCTGGCTCCGAGGTTCACCACAAACGCATCGACCTTGCCGTTGTTTTCGTAGTCGGCAAAACATGCGCCGCGCGCCGTGGTGCGCTCGCTCAGCACATCTCCTGCCTCGCGAGAAACATCTTCGAACTTATCGTTGCCGAGTCCGCGAAAAAGCGTGTGCTCCTGTGGAATTAAATGAATCAACCCTCCATGGAAGATAAGAATGTCGAGCTGTCCGCTGTTGTCGAAGTCGTAAACGCCCGTGCCCCAACTCACGTACTGCGCATTGGCCTGCGAGACGCCGTTGGATGCTCCGATGTCCTCAAAACTCATCTTCCCAGTGTTATGCAGCAGCCGATTATAGTGGCCATCGGAGACCCACAGGTCGAGCACTCCGCGGCCTTCGAGATCGGCAAAAACCGGACCCATCGATGAAGTCGATTCGCCATTTTGCCCGTAGGCCGTGCCCGTCTCGTTGGCAATCTCCTCGAAGGTCCCATCGTGATTGTTATGAAATAAAAAGTTCTCCGTCCGGTCGTTGGCAACGTAGATGTCGTCCCATCCATCGTTGTCGAAGTCCGCCGCGGTCACGCCCATGGTGCGGCCCACGTATGCGCCGATGCCCGACTTTTCAGTCACATCCGTAAAGGTTCCATCGCAGTTGTTGTGATACAGCTTGTTGGTTTCGCCCTCATAATCCAGCGGCCCCGGATAGTTGTCGGCCGCGTAGAAGGCGCGATACTTGGGATCGAATTTGACGTAGCGGCCGATGAACAGATCTACGCAGCCGTCGTTGTCGTAGTCAAGCCAGGTGGAGCTGATGGCCCAGCCGTCCACCTTGATGCCGGCTTTCTCGGTAACGTCAGTAAAGTGACCATTGCCGTCGTTGTGATAGAGAATCGTCTTGCCGTAGCCGGTGACCAGCAGATCGACAAATCCGTCGTTGTCATAGTCGGCCGCCGTCACGGCCATTCCGTATATATCCGGATTGAGGCCGGATTTCTCCGTCACGTCGGTAAAGGTGCCGTTGCCGTTGTTGCGATAGAGATGATTGTGCGGCGGCGTTGCGGGCTTTTCCTTGAGCGGATACGGATGCATCGAGTCGTCCAGTGGCCGCCCGTTGACCACGTAGAGAGACTCCAGGCCGGAGTTGTTGTAGTCGAACCAGATGCAGCCCGCGCCGGTGCCCTCGAGCAGCGAACCCAACTGGCGCGAACCAAAGCTGTGCATAAAGTTGATGCCCGCCTTATCGCTGGCGTCTTCAAAGCGAATGACAGGCGCCTGCGGTGCGGCAGACGGCGCTTGCGCGGCAGGAGCGAGTTTGGCCGGCGCCGTCGGAGGAGTTTGCGCGACAGCCAGGGAAACTGCGCCGAATAGAAGAAGAAAGCGATAATCCATCTCAGTTGCCTCCCGGCGGTTTCTGCTGCGCGGCGCCCGATACATCTGCGCCGGTGAGATCAGCCGGCGTTGTGGAACGCAGCAGCACGACCGGCACGCGATTCTCCGACGCGCGCTCCGGTCCCACATGGCAGCCCACGCAGATGCGTTGTTCGCCACGGCGAATCCAGAACCATCCGTGTTCCTGCCGCACCACTGCGCCCTTGGCATTCAACAATGCAAAGCGAATGGGCTTATCGGCAGGAGTTTTCACAAAGAATGAACCATCTCGCTCGACTGGCGCCATGCCCGTAACCACCGTGTGGCCTTGAGCGTCCAGCATCTCCAACCGCACCGATGCAGGAGCAGATTTAAGATCGCCTTCGCGTGACTGCCGCGCATCGAGCGCAAGCACGTTGGCATAATCCCAGGGGTGTAACCCGGAGGGATGACGCTTGGGCGTAGTGCGCGGCGCAACCAGGACCGACTCGACAAGATTCGCATCGCTGACGGCGAACACGGTTTGCAATGCAGGCGAACCCGGCTTCCACAATTTGATTGCGTAATGCGTGTTGGCCGCGGTGCGCGCGCTCACCAACCATGCGCCCGAGGCCGTCTCGGCTATCGCGCCCGCGTATTCCGCGTGCGGCGCAACAACGGGAGTCTCAGTTGCCAAAGGCGAAGTGAAGCGCGCCAGCGAATACCCGTGCGTAAAGACCACGTCGCCCGAGGCCAATTGCCTTCCGCCCCAACGCGCCCTGCCGTGATCGCAGCGATACGACTCGACGCCCGAGCCGTCGGCGTAGACCAGAAACAATTCGGGCGTCGTGCCAGAGCCGAGCGGAAAGCCGGCTTCAAAGAGAATGCGCCCATCGGCGAGCACATCCGCGGGGAAGGCGCTGGCCTGCGTGTAGGTAAGCGGCAACACTCCCGGTCCGGCCGTCGGATTCAAGAACGTGTATCCCGGCAGATGACCGTTTTCTGCGGACTCCAGTTGAAATCCCCATGGCTCGCGCTGCGCCCACACCATCCGTCCGCCTGGCAGATACAATGGCCGCTCGGCATCGGTTGTGGTTGCGATCAACTTGCGCAAGGAGTGATTCGCCAGCGTCAGTTCCCATATCTGCCACGGATCGCTCGCGGACTGCTTGCCCGCGAACAGCACCGTCTTGCCATCGAACGAAACATTGGCGTCAGCGGAAGCTGCGAAGCCCGTCACCAGTGGTTCTGCCTTGCCTGCATGAACCAGCATGAGCTGTGCGCCATTGGGAAAACGCTCCCTTCCGCGCAATGCGGCCAGCGGCTCGTAAACTGGAGCGGCGGTGACAATGATATCCGCGGATGGAGCCTGTGCCGCGTCGGGCAATAATCCGCAAGCCGGAAGCAGCATGGCAATCGACGCGGCGGCCGCCAGGAATCTGGCCGGGAATCTCATCCAACAGCCTCCGTGTAATAAGACCCCACCGCCTCGCATCGCGGCCGACCACGCTCGCGCTGCGAAAGTTCACGGTCGTGCGACGCCAGCCCCCTGAGAGCCAGATACGGATCGAGATCGGCCATCATCTCGTCGAACCCCGCAAAGTCCAGCGACTGCTCGCCGTCGCTCCACGCCTTGTCGGGATTTGGATGCACCTCGACCAACAAGCCATCCGTGCCGGCAGCGACCGCAATGCGCGCCAGCGCGGGAACCAGGTCGCGATGGCCTGCCGCATGGCTGGGATCGGCAATCACCGGAAGATGCGAGACCTGCTTGAGCAGCGCAATGGCGGCCGCGTCGAAGGTGTTGCGCATCGCCGTTTCAAAGGTGCGGATGCCGCGCTCGCAGAGAATCACCTGCGGGTTGCCATGGTCGAGAATGCACTGTGCCGAGCGCAGCAGATCGGCCACTGTGGCCATCATGCCGCGCTTCAACAATACTGGCCGCCCGGAATGCGCCGCCGCTTCCAGCAGCGAGTAGTTCTCCATGCTGCGTGAGCCGATCTGCAGAATGTCGGCATATTCGGCGACCATGGGAACGTCGCTCTCCGACATCACCTCGGTTACGATGGCCAGACCGCTTTCTTCCCGCGCGTGGGCCAGCATCTTCAGCCCCTCCAGGCCAAGCCCTTGAAATGTGTAAGGGGAACTGCGCGGCTTGAAGGCGCCTCCGCGCAGAACGCGCGCACCCGCGCGGCGTACATGGTTGGCGGTGGTCATCAGTTGGGACTCGGTCTCAACCGAGCAGGGCCCTGCCATGGTGATAAATTCGTCGCCACCGATCACCAAATCCAGCACCGGCACTACCGTCTGCCGGCGCCGGGCGCTCTTCAGACAATCGGTTGCTTCGGCAAATCGTTCGTGCCAGCTTTCACACATCCGACCTGCTCCAATCTGAGGAAACTACAGGGTACTGCTATCCTCCACGAAGCGCCTCCATCGAAAGGTGGAGGCGCGGAATCGAGTGATTTCCTCCTCATTTATCGCAGTTTTTCCCGAAAATACACCGAAGGAACTACTGTGCCATCGGCGGTGGATGGTAGCCGAAGGCAGCATCCACAACCGCCGCAATGCCCAGCGCCGTTTCGTCCTGAAAGGGCCGGGCGACGATCTGTACGCCGATCGGCAACCCCTCCGGCGAACTCCCCACGGGAACCACCGCGGCCGGCGCGCCCAACACATTGAACCATTGCGTCTGCCGCACGGCGTCCAGATAGTCCACGGCCTGGCCTTCGATGACCCAGGTCCGCTCCCCATGGCGGAAGGCGGGAATGCTGGCCACCGGGCAAAGCAACACAGGATACTTGCTCATCTCCGCCAGCGTCTTCGAGCGCAGCAGGTCCAGTTCGGCCCACGCATCGAGCAACTCAACCGCTGTGAGCGGCGGTACGGCTTCGGCAAAGCCAAGAAACTCGCTGAAGATGGGACTCAACTGCTCGCGCCGGTCGTGAATGTCCGGCTCATAAAACATGGTCCCGCATTGCACAAAGAACTTCCACCACAGCTTGCGCAGCAACTCCAGCGTGCGCGGGTGGAACGGCTCCACACGAAAGCCCGCATCGCGTAACGCAGCCGCCGCGGCCTGCACCGCCGCGCGTGTCTCTGGGGTGACTGGAACCAGGCCATCGTCCTCGAAAAACCCAATCGTGTTGGTGCGCAGTTCATCCAGGTTAGGTTCACGCAACGCAATCGGCGGGCTAACCGGATCGTGCGGGTCCTGGCCGCTGAGTGTGCGGAATAGCAGCGCCACATCGCTCATCGTGCGCGCCATCGGCCCAATCGCGCCGAGAATGGAGAACGGCCCAACGCAGGGCGGCAGGTGGCCGCGGCCCGGAATGCGGCCCGGAGTGGGCTTGAGCGAGCAGATGCCCGTGAAATGCGCCGGCACGCGCACCGAGCCGCCGCTGTCGCTGCCCAAGCCGCAGGTAGAGAGCCCCGCTGCGATGGCTGCCGACTCGCCGCCGCTCGATCCGCCCGGCGTACGATCCAAATCCCACGGGTTCCGTGTGCGTCCGTGTAGCAGATTCGCCGTCTCGTAGGCCATCAGAAACTCCGGACAGTTGGTCGTGCCCAGAATCAGCGCGCCTGCCGGCAGCAACCGCGCCACCACTACCGCATCCTCGCGCGGCACATCGCCCTTGTGCAGCAGGCTGCCGATCTCGCAACGATAGCCCGCCGCCGCAATCGAAGACTTCACCGTAACCGGTAGACCATGCAGCGGGCCGCGCGGCGCAGCCTGTTCATTAAGCAGGCGCGCTTGCGCGCAAACGCGATCTGCGTCGAAATCGGCAAATACATTCAACTGCGGATTCAACCGTTCAATCTGCCGGATGTGCGCCTCGGCCAACTCGATCACGGAGATTTCACCGGAGCGCAAAAGCTCCAGTTGCCGCACCGCCGACGCTAGCACAATATCTTTCATAGCTTCTCTGTCCTGTCGCCCGCGCATGCGGCGTCTGCCTCACCGCAGGTGGTCGATGGCGTCTTGTCGTCTGCCGGAGTCGACGGCATTTGCCGGTAGTCGAAGCGGTACGACCGCAACGGCTCGCCCGAATCGAAGCGATCATTCCAATTCAACTGATAGTCCAGCGCATCCGCATCGTCGGGAAACTTCTCGCTCTCCGGATACGGATATGCGCTCATTTTTTGGAATGGCAGTTGCGCCACGGTATAGGGCGATGCATCCCACCAGTCCATGTCCTTCACAAATCCGTTGGCATAGAAAAAGTAGTCGCGCTTCCAGTGCGCGGGCAGCGCGGGCAGTCTGGTCGCGTTAAACTCCGCCGCAATCTCCTCGCCGCTGCCGAAGATCACGTAGCGGTCGTCGATGCTCTTCAACAAATCCGTCACGTCGCCCATGCGCGTGTAACTTCCCCGTTGCCGCTGGAACGGTCCGGTCTGGCTTACGCGGTCATAGTCGTAGTCGAGGTCGCCGGGACTTGCTCCTTCAATCTGCTTCGGGTAGCCGCGGAAATGCAGCGTGGCCAGCGCCAGCGGAACTTCCGCGATGCGCGCTTCGCCCTCGGCGTTGTTGTCGACGAGCACCTGGTCCCAATAAATCTGCAAATTCGTGACGAGTCGAATGTGCCGCACACCCGCGGGCAGCTTGCCGCTGAGGTCCACGACGATGGTGCGCTCCAGTCCCGCTGGAAAGCCCACATCATCCGCAATCCGCTTCCATATACCATCGGGCAACTCCGCCTCGACATAAGGCGAAATCGGCTTGATGCCTGCCTTCCACGCGGCATAGAGAGAAGTCGCGCTGAAGTAGTTCACATAGCCGGTAATCATCAACCGCAGCGGAGCATTCTGCTTCACTTCGCCCAGGTCCAGTGTGAGCTTGTGCAGGTTGGCAAAACCATCGTAGGGCAGCGGCGTGAAACCACTCGCGAACTTGTGATCGCGCCGACTCAACTGATCGAGCACATCACGGCCTTCCCCGTCCCACGCGCCCACGGGCAGCCGCGCACCCGCCGTGGTCACAACACGCCCCGAAGCAAAGGGCGGATCGTCGAGAAACCGTTCGTCGGGATTGACCTCCACATTCTCCGGATGATCGACCGCAATCAGTCGCAATTGATCGATGTAGTTGACCTCCTCCATCGGCTCCATGAAGCGCAGGCTCAGCTTGCCGTTCACCGGCGCAATCTGTGAGCCGTCAATCTTAATCCACTCGCCGGGGTTGGGTGTGTTGCGCCGCGTGGGCGTAAACCAGTGGCCCACCACCGCTGCACCAATCACATCCGTGACTAGCTTGTACTTGTGCCCATCCCACGCAAACAGAACCGGACACGAACTGCCGCGGCGATCAACCTCCTTCATGGCGATCACCGGCTGATGGGGCAAGTCGATCTCGTCCTGCAACACGCCCGTGGGCCAAAGAATCCGCAGCAGATCAATCCCCTCCGCATCGCCCAGGCCCACAAGAATCTGCGGAGGCCCTTGCGTCTGATAGCCCGATGCTCCGGCCAACTCCCACTTCTGCCAGAGGCCATTCGCAAAAACCTCTACCTTCACGCCCAGCGCCGTCTTGTTGTCCGCAAAGCCGGTCAGGTCCAGACGCACAGAATGATTCTTGTTGCCGCCCACGTTGCGCAACAGCACCGGCGACGCATTCAACTGCGTCACAATCAGGTCCGTCGCGCCGTCTCCATCTACGGCAATCAGCCCGCGCGGCGCAACTAACTTCACGCTGTCCAGGCCCAGCGCGTGGCTCACGTCCTCGAAACTGCCATCGCCGCGATTGCGAAAGACCTTGACGCGCGGTCCGGCCTTTGTCTCCATAATTGCCGCCAGATCGATCCAGCCATCGTTATCAATATCGAGAGCCGTCACGCCCCATCCGCGTAGCGCGTCCCGCAGCGGCAGCTCCACGCGCTCAAATCGCCGGCCAATATGATTCGGCCCCTCGACATTCCGCCACAGCGTCAATCCCGGAGCGCCCGCATGAGTGACGGCGATGTCCATCCAGCCGTCCTTGTTGTAGTCGAGCACAGCAATTCCTAAGGTCGCAGGTAGAGCTTCCTTTTGCTGAGTTGCTGATTCACTGGCTTGCTTACCCTCCGTGTATAGGGGCTGCCTCGGATACTTCCCCTCTCGTGGATTCACAAAGATCGTAGGCGAAGCCCAAAGACCGGTCATCACAAAATCCACCGCGCGATCATTGTTGAAGTCCGTGAGAATCACTGCATTTGTAGGTCCGACCCCGCCCAGTCCCGTCTCTTCCGATAATTCTGTGAACGTCTTGTTTCCATTGTTCCGCCACAATACATTACCTGGTCTCGATAAACAATGGCTTAAATCTCGCTGACCAGTTGCACAGTCAGCGTTGAGGTTCCAACCGGTCAGCAGCAAATCCAGATTGCCGTCGTGATCGTAGTCCACAAATGTAATGCCCGACGGCCGGTTGCGCGGCCCCAGCCCGGCCTCAGCCGTCACATCCTGAAATTTTCCGTGACCCAGATTGCGGAAGAGCAACAACGCATCGTCCAGCGCGACGGCCAGATCATTCAACCCATCGCCGTCGTAGTCGCCCACGGCGCAGGCCACGGCGCGGCCACTGGCCTTCAGCCCCGCCGCCGCCGCGTCCCACTCTTCATAGCTGCCGTCGCCCTTGTTGTGCAACACGCGAATCGCCTGCGCGCCCGTCTGCATCAGCACCAGGTCCATTCTGCCATCGCCGGTCACATCTATCATGCAAGCGCCGCCGGTGGTGGTGAAGGGCGCCGTCTTTCCAGTCACCATCGGCTGCGCCACCAGCTTCACCGGAATCATTGCCTTCATCGCCGCCTCGTGCTCCTCGACCGGCATCACCGTTGAATAATGCCCCTGTTCGCCGTAGGACAGTCCAATCGGCGCCCCAATCTTGGTGCTGGTCAAGTGCTGAAAGCGCTTGAAGTGCTCCTTCGCCTCCGCGGTGTGGCCGGAGCGCTGCAACGCGCGCGCCAATTGAAACTCTGCCGATGCGTGCAGCGGGTCGATCTC